>DASUPO010000112.1:0-12741 GCA_036281075.1 Actinomycetota bacterium
TCGAACCGGATCGCGATGTAGAGCGTGATCACCGCCAGGACGATCAGCAGGCCGATCAGGGCCTTGCGGGAGATCTCGGCCCCCCACGTCGGCCCGACGTCCTCGATGTTGATCTGCACCGCGGTGATCCCGGCCTGTTCGGCGAGGTCCCGCCGGATCGCCTCGGCGCTGCCTTCTCCCTCGCGCTCCAGGAACGGCGTCCGGATCGAGATCTGCTCGCCGTTCACGATCTGGACCTCGGCGTCGTCGATCCCGTGCTCCGCGAGCGTCGCCTGGACGTCCTCGACGCTGACCGGCTGCTCGAACGTGTACGCGATCCGCGCGCCGCCGTCGAATTCGATCGAGAAGTTCAACCCGGAGAACACGATGCCTACGACCGACAGGAGGATCATCACGCCGGAGATCGCGAACCAGAGGTTGCGTTTCTCCACCCATCGCACGTGCGGGATGGTGTGCCCGCGGTAGGTCTCGATCGCGTGGTGGAGGTTCACGGCGTCGCCCCCTCGGGCGCCGGCTCCTCGTCGGCCTCGCCGGCGACGCCGCTCGTCAATCCGAACCCATGCATGTTGACGAGCCGCTCGTTCTTGGCGATCAGGAACACGGTCGGTCGCTTGAAGAACCAGACCACGAACAGGTCGAGCAGCGTCGCCACGCCGAGCGTCAGCGCGAAGCCACGCACCGAGCTCACGGCGGACAGGTACAGCACGGCGGCGGCGAGCCCCGTCACGATGTCGGCCGCGACGATCGTCTTGTAGGCGCGCGCGAAGGCCGGCTGCACCGCGGACCGCGGCGACTTCCCGGACCGAACCTCATCCTTCAACCGCTCGAAGAACACGATGTAGGAGTCGGCGGTCACGCCGAGCGAGATCACGAGCCCGGCGACGCCGGCCAGCGTGAGCGCGTACCCGAACTGCTCGCCGGCGATCGAGATCAACGCGACGGCGAGGATCGCCCAGATCGTCATCCCGAACCACGCCACGACGCCGAGGAGCCGGTAATAGAAGAGGAGGTAGAGGAACAGGAGGATGAGACCCGCCAGACCGGCGATGATCCCCTGGCGGAGGGACTCCTCGCCGAGCGTCGGGCTCACGGTGCGCACGGACTGACGGGTGAGCTCGACCGGGAGCGCGCCGGCGTTCAGCTGGGTCGCCAGATCCTTCGCGCCCTGCTCGGTGAACCCCCCCGTGATCTCGCCCGTCCCACCCGTGATCGCGGACTGGACGGTGGGCGAGGAGATCACGACCCGATCCACCACGATCGCGATCTGATCCGTGGGCGGCGGCGCGCCGACGGCGGCCGTGGTCGCCTCCGCGAAGTCCTCGGAACCGTCCTCGTCGAGCTGGAACGTGACCGTCCACTCCTGCACGGCACCGAGCTGCCCCTGCGTGGCCAGCACGGCGGCCGCCTCCTCGAAGTCGTCGCCGCTGATCACCACCGGGCCGAGGACGTACTTCGCGAACTGACCTTGCCCGACGGGGCCGGGATAGACGACCTCTTCGCTCTCCAGGGCCTCGGCGGAGCACCGAGGGAGCTCCCGCTCCTCCTCGGTCCCGCACGTCACGGGGCGCGGATCCGTGGCCGGCACGACCTCGAGCACGGCGCGCTCCTCCAGCCGAGCCGTCTCGCCGATCACGCGGAGCAGGCGCTCCTGCCCCGTCTGGCGTTGCAGCTCCTCGGCCTGCTCGCGCCGGACAGAGCAGCCGAGCTCCTCCCCGGCGGAGCTCACGACGCAGAAGCGCTGGTCCTCCTGGACGACGTCGATCCCGTCGAGCGCGGCCTGCGCTTCGTCGCGCGAGTCGAACTGGCAGGGCAGCGGCTCGGCGCCGGACAGGTCGAGGTCCGCGAACGTCGCGGGGGAAGGTGAGGCGGACGGCGACGCCGAGGCCGACGGCGTCGAGGTCGGCGTCCCGCTCGCGCTCGGGGAGGGCGTCGGCGACTGCTCCGGCGGCGCGGGCACGACGCAGAAGCTGCGCTGGATGACCTCCGTCTCGAGCTCGCCCCTCGCGTCCTGGGCCTGCTTCCGGGTATCGAAGCACTCGAGTTCCTCGCCGGTCGGGGCGGTGAAGCAATAGGCGCTCGCGCCGGGCGATGGGCCCGTCGGAGACGCCGACGGACTCGGCGACGCCGACGCGCTCGCCGACGGCGTCGGTGAGGCCTGCGGAACCACTTGGATGCCGGCCAGGAACGTGTCGGCCTGCGCGCCGCTCGAGAAGCAGTCGACCTGCTCGCCGTCGGCGTCGACCACGCAGACCTCGGAGGGCTGCCCCTGCACCTCGAGGCTGTCGAGCACCTCCCGGACGTCCCGCTCCTCCTCGGAGCAGCCGTGGATCGACTCCTCGCCCTCGATGCAGGACACGTCGGCCGGACGGATGCGGATCGTCGCCTCGGCGCTGCCCGGGATCTGAACCTCGATCGTCGCGCCGGACAGCGCGATGTCCGGCTCCCCGACCCCGAACGCGTCGACGCGGTTCCGGATGTTCTCGAGCGCGCGCTCCATCACGTCCTCCCCGGTCCCTTCGGGAGCGGTCAGGATCACAGATGCGCCACCCTGGAGGTCCAGTCCGAGCGTGGGATTGAGGTCGCCGGTCACGAACCCGATCAGGGAGGCCACGACCAGGATCAAGACGAAGACGATCGACGCCCAGAGACCTCGATTGCGTCTCACGCCAGCTCTGCCCCGTTGATCACCAGACGGAAGCGCGCGTCGAGCAGCTCCGCGGCGTGGCGACAGAGCTGCATCCTGCCAAGGAAGATCTCGAAGTACTCCATGACCTGGCTGATCCCGGTGTCGATCGTCAGCTCGAGGCTGACCGTGCGGGCCCCGGAGTCTACCGACAGGAACGATCGCTCGACGGCGTGGTTCACGCGGTCGTGGACGTCGAGCTCGATCCGCCCCGACCTGCGGACCCGGCTCCGGTGGACGTCCGACTTGTCCGCGAGGATCACGGCCGCCGAGATCGGTGAGACCGCGACGCCCTCCGTCTCCTCGTGGTTCGCGATCGCGGCGAGGACCGGCATCAGGTCCCCCCCATGGACGGAGTCCCGCAGCGACTGATAGACGAGGACCGCGCCCGTCTGGCCGTGCGCGTCACGGGCGAGGGCGTTCCCGACGTCGTGGAGGTAGCCGGCGACCGAGCCGAGCGTCGCCTCCCGCTCGGTGTACTCCAACCGGCTGAGCACCTGGTACGCGATGTTCGCGACGAGGGTCGCGTGCCGGAACCCGTGCTCGGTGTAGCCCATCGCCTCCATCACGCGGTCGGCGGACGCGATGTAGAGAGAGAGCTCCTCGTTCGCCTGCACGTCCTCGAGCGTGACCGTCGCGTGTTCGTCTGGCCCGGCCGGTGTCGGCGCAGGTCGGGTCGGGACCGGTTCGACCGGCAGCCGAGGAGCCGGCTCGTCCGGGGTGCGGACTGCCGCGGCGGGTTCCTCGGGATCGCGAGGTTGGACCGGGTCGCTCACGACCCCGGTTCGGCTCCCTCCACCTCGTCCTCGTCCTGGTATTCGTCGTCCACAAGGCGCTGCGCGATCGCGGCGCGGGAGACCCTGATCTCGGTGTTCGGCGCGATCTCCAACATCACGATGCCGAAATCATCGTCGATCTCCGTGATCGTCCCGTAGATCCCCGCGGTCGTGACGACCTCGTCGCCGACATCGACGTTGGACTGCATCTCCATCTGCGCGCGCCGGCGCTGGTTCTGCGGACGGATCAGGAGGAAGTAGAAGACCACGCCCATGAGCAGGAGCGGGAGCAGCCCGACGAGCGCGTTCGGAGACTGTTGGGCAAGGATGGCGAGCATGCGGACCTCCGTGAAGGGAAGCAGGGAGTTTACCTCGTCGCCCTACAGGGGAAGCGTGCCGGGGACGGTCGCGCCGAGGTGCCGGTAGGCATGCTCGGTCGCCACCCGGCCGCGCGGGGTCCGGCGCAGGAATCCGAGCTGCAGGAGATACGGCTCGACCACGTCCTCGACCGTGTCCGTCTCCTCGCCGACGGCCGCGGCCAGCGTCGACAGCCCGACGGGGCCCCCGTTGAACTTGTCGATCAGCGAGCGGAGGACCGAGTGGTCGAGGCGGTCCAGGCCCTGTTCGTCCACCTCGAACACCTCCAGCCCCGCGGTCGCGACGTCCAGACTGATCGAGCCGTCGTGGCGAACCTCCGCGACGTCACGGACCCGTCGCAGCAGGCGGTTGGCGATCCGGGGTGTGCCGCGGGACCGACGTGCGATCTCCTCCGCGGCCACGGCCTCCAGCGGCACGGCCAAGATCCCGGCCGAGCGTGTCACGATCCTCGCCAGGTCCTCGGCCGAGTAGTAGTCGAGCCGCGGCGAGAACCCGAATCGCTCTCTGAGCGGGAGCGTCATCCGCCCGGGCCGGGTGGTCGCGCCCACGAGCGTGAAGCGCGGAAGCTCCAGCCGGATCGAGCGCGCGGTCGGACCCTTGCCGAGCACGACGTCGAGGTTGAAGTCCTCGAGGGCCGGATACAGGACCTCCTCGACGGGCCTCGGCATCCGATGGATCTCGTCGACGAACAGGACGTCGCCCTGCTCGAGGTTCGTCAGGATCGCCGCCAGGTCGCTCGGACGGTCGAGCGCCGGCCCGGACGTCGGTTGGAAGCCGGCGCCCATCTCGTGCGCGACGATCCGAGCGAGCGTCGTCTTGCCGAGACCCGGCGGTCCGCTGAACAGGAGGTGATCGACCCCCTCCGCTCGTTTGCGCGCGCCCTGGATCAGGAGCTGGAGCTGCTCCTTCACGCGTTCCTGGCCGACGAACTCGTCCAGCGTCCGGGGACGCAAGGCGATGTCGAACTCGCGGTCCTCTTCAGTGACCGCGTCCGGATCGACGGCGCGATCGCGATCGGTGACGTCGACCACGTCGTCCTCGGTCATCGGCCCACCTGCTGGAGCGCCTCCCGCAGGAGATCGTCCGCGGCGCGGCCGTCGGCCTCGATGCCTCGCATCGCCTCGCCGGCTTCCGTCGCGCTGAGCCCCAGCGACAGGAGCGCCTCGCGGACGTCGGCCAGCGGGCCCTCGCCGGGGAGCTCGGCGTCGCCGCCGAGCTTCTCGGCGAGGTCGAGCACCACGCGTTGCGCGACCTTCTTCCCCACGCCGGGCACGACCGTGAGGGCGGCCGCGTCGCCGTTCGCGATCGCGCGGGTGAGCGCGGAAGGCGAGAGCACCGAGAGGAACGCGAGCGCCACCTTCGGCCCGACGCCCGTCACGCCGGTGAGGAGGTCGAACAGGTCCCGCTGCTGCGTGCCGGCGAACCCGTACAGCGTCGTCGAGTCCTCGCGCACGACCATCCGCGTGTGGACCCGCGTCGTCTTCCCGACCGGCGGGAGGGAAGCGATCACGGACGTGGGCACGAGGACCTCGTACCCGACGCCGCCGACGCCGATCACGATCCGGTTGGCGCCCTTCTCGATGACCTCGCCGTCGAGGTAGGCGATCACCGCGACCCCGATCGGGCGAGGTCGCGCATCCGCGATCCCATCAGATGGGTGAGCGCGACGGCCACGGCGTCGGCGGCGTCGGACTGGGTCGGCACCGACGCCAGCCGATGCACCCGCACCAGCGCGCGCCGAACCTGCGCCTTGTCCGCGTTCCCCATGCCCGTCACCGCGATCTTCACCTCGTTCGGACCGTACTCGGACACGGGCAGGCCCGAGTCCGCGGCCACGACCATGATGGCCCCCGTCGCGCGGGCGACCGTGAGGGCGCTCACGTGGTTCCGGTTCCAGGCCACGCGCTCCACGGCGACCCAGGTCGGTCGATGCGTGGAGATCGCCGCCCGGACCGCGACGCAGAGCTGACGCAATCGCTCGGATTCCTGGGAGCGGGGATCCGTATCCACGGCATCCGCCCAGATCAGGTCCGCCTTCCTGCCGCCGCCGTCGACGACGGCGAGCCCGAGCCTGGCCACGCCGGGATCCACGCCGAGCACCCGTTTCTCGAACATCCGTTCGCCTGAGTCTAGGGTGGGCAGGGAGCGCGGGCAACGACCTCAGAGGGCGGCCATGACCTCTTCGGGGATGTCGAAGTTCGCGTAGACGTTCTGGACGTCCTCGAGATCCTCGAGCCCCTCGATCAGCTGCAGGACCTTGCGGGCCTCTCCCCCGTCGACCGGGATCGTGGACTGCGGCAGCATCGTGAGCTCCGCTGAGAACAGCTCGATCCCGCCGGCACGCAGGGCGTCGCGGACCGTGGCGAGCGCCGTGGGCTCGGTGACGACCTCCCACGAGCTCTCCGAGTCGTTCAGGTCCTCTGCGCCGGCCTCGAGGGCGAGCTCGAAGAGGCGCTCCTCGTCGGGCGCAGCGTCCTTCTCCACGACGATCACGCCCTTCCGCGCGAACATCCACGCGGTGGAGCCTGTCTCGCCGAGATTGCCGCCGTTGCGCGTGAACGCGTGTCGCACGTCCTGCGCCGTCCGGTTGCGGTTCTCGGTGAGCGCTTCCACGAACAGCGCGATCCCGCCGGGCGCGTAGCCCTCGTACGTGATCTCCTCGTACCTCGCGGCGCTCGCGTCGGCGCCGCTCCCCCGTTTGATCGCGCGCTCGATGTTGTCGTTCGGGACCGAGGACGCCTTCGCCTTCTCGATCGCCGACGCGAGCGTCATGTTCGCGGCCGGGTCGCCGCCGCCCTCCTTCGCCGCGACCTCGACCGCCCGCAGGAGCTTGGCGAACTGGTTAGACCGCTTGGCGTCGTTCGCGGCCTTCTTCCGCTTGATCGTCGCCCACTTCGAATGTCCGGACATCGCACCTACCTCGACAGGGACAGGAAGTATGCGTGGAGGGCCGGCTCGCCCACCAACTCCGGATGGAACGACGCCGCGAGCAGGGAGCCCTGCCGCAGGACGACCGGCCGACCCTCGTGCGTCGAGAGCACCTCCACCCCGGGGCCGATCTCCTCGATCCAGGGCGCCCGGATGAAGACGCCGCGGACGCGGTGGGAGATCCCCTCGACGTCCAGATCCGTCTCGAACGAATCGACCTGCCGTCCGTAGGCGTTGCGCCGGACCGCGACATCCATCAGCGACAGGAGCGGCTCGCCGTCGATCACGCGCTCGGCCAGGACGATCATCCCGGCGCACGTCCCCAGGATCGGCATGCCGTCCAGCGCACGCTCACGGATCGGTTCGACCAGCTCGTAGGCATGGGCGAGCTTGCCGATCGTCGTGGACTCGCCGCCGGGGATCACCAGGCGTTCCACGTCGGTCAGGTCCTCGGGCCTGCGGACCTCGAGCGGCGCCGCGTCGATCGACGCCAGGACGCGAGCGTGCTCGCGGAAGTCCCCCTGGAGCGCGAGGACGCCGACCTTGGCCATGCCCCGATGATAGAGCCGCTCGCCGGACGGGCTCAGGCCGACGAGGCGGGGTCCGGCTCGGCTACCAACCGCGGTCCTGGAGGCGGGTCTCCAGCGTGCCGATCTCCAGACCGTGCATCGACTCCCCGAGGCCGTGCGACACCTTCGCGAGGATCTCGGGGTCCTGGTAGTGCGTGGTCGCCTCGACGATCGCGCGCGCGCGGGGCGCCGGATCCTCCGACTTGAAGATCCCGGAGCCGACGAACACGCCGTCGACGCCGAGCTGCATCATCATCGCGGCGTCGGCGGGCGTCGCCAGGCCGCCGGCTGCGAAGTTCACGACCGGCAACCTGCCCTGCTCCGCCACCATCCGGACCAGGTCCACCGGGGCGCCGAGCTCCTTCGCGGCGGTCACGGACTGCTCGGGACGGAGCTGGCTCACCTCGGCGATCTGGCTCAGCATCGCGCGCTGGTGCCGGACGGCCTCGACGACGTTGCCGGTGCCCGCCTCGCCCTTCGTGCGGATCATCGCCGCGCCCTCGGCGATGCGACGGAGCGCCTCGCCGAGATCGCGCGCGCCGCACACGAACGGCACGGTGAACGCCCACTTGTCGATGTGGAACTGCTCGTCGGCGGGCGTGAGGACCTCGGACTCGTCGATGTAGTCCACGCCGAGGGCTTGCAGGATCTGCGCCTCCACGAAATGGCCGATCCTCGCCTTGGCCATCACGGGGATCGACACCGCCTGCTGGATCTCCTCCACCTTGGTGGCGTCCGCCATCCGCGCGACGCCGCCGTCGCGACGGATGTCGGCCGGCACCCGCTCGAGCGCCATGACGGCGCACGCGCCGGCGTCCTCGGCGATCTTGGCCTGCTCGGCGGTCGTGACGTCCATGATCACGCCGCCCTTGAGCATCTCGGCCAGCCCGGACTTCACGGTGAAGGTGCCCGTCTCGCGCTGCATCTGCCCTCCTCGTCTTGCATCGGCGGGCGTGATTGCCTGCCGCGAGTGTATCGCCGGTGTCGGGCACGCAGACGTCCGGTCGCGAGCGTACGCTACGATGGATGTCACGCCGGTCGCTCGTGCTCGTCCTGGCGCTGGTGGCGTGCGACGCGAACCCCCCAGTCCGACCGAGCGAGAGCCCTCGGATCCCGTCGCCGAAACCCCCTCCCGACGATCCGGTCGTCGCCGCGGAAGAAGTCCAGGTCCGGCTGGCGCGCAGACGCATCGACCATGTGATCTTCCTGATCAAGGAGAACCGAACGTTCGACCACCTCTTCGGCCGGTTCCCCGGCGCGAACGGCGCGACCACCGGCCTCACGTGCGATGGGCTCCGGGTCCCGCTTCGGCCGGCGGCGAACTTCCTCTACGGGCCACTCCATTCGTTCGAGGGAGGCCTGCGCGCGATCAACGGAGGTCGGATGAACTGCTTCAGCGAGCTCGGGGGGGACGAGGAGCTCTGGGCGTACGTGCAATACCGACCCGAAGACATCCCCAACTACTGGTTCTACGCGCGGCGGTTCGCGCTCG
Organism: Actinomycetota bacterium; assembly: GCA_036281075.1. Lineage (GTDB taxonomy): Bacteria > Actinomycetota > UBA4738 > UBA4738 > HRBIN12 > JAJNBA01. The sequence goes on from DASUPO010000112.1 coordinate 8,827, forward strand.
CCGACCGCTTCTTCTCGTCGACCTACGGACCAACCGGCATCGAGCACCTGTTCACGATCGCCGCTACGAGCGATCGGTTCACCGACCACGAGCGCGCGGAGCCGCCTGGACAGTTCGGTACGAACGGCATCCCTCGCGAGTACTGCGGCGACCGATCGGAGCGTGCGTGGTCGTTCCGCATCCTCGACGCCGCGGAACGCGCCCACGCCTATCGCCTGGAAGACGGCGCTCGCGGGGAGGAGCTGCGGGAGCGCTACTGGTTCCTCCGCTGGCCGTGCATCGACGTTCAGATCCTTCCCGACCTGCTCCAGGAGCGTGGCATCTCCTGGCGGTACTACCTCGGCGAGAACGAGTACGTGCACACGATTGACTGGATCCGGCACGCGCGGACCGGCCCGATGCGCCGACGCGTCGTGGACGACGATGTGATCCTCGACGACTTGGAGCGGGGGACGTTGCCCGCCGTGTCCTGGCTGATCCCGGACCGCGAGTTCTCCGAACACCCCTCCGTGAGCGGGATGTGTCAGGGCGAGAACTGGACGGTCGAGATCGTGAACGCGCTGATGCGTAGCCCGGCTTGGCTGCACACAGCGCTCGTGATCACGTGGGACGACTTCGGCGGCTTCTACGACCACGTGCCGCCTCCTCACATCGACCTGTTCGGCTTGGGACCGCGCGTGCCGGCGATCGTGATCTCGCCGTGGGTCCGGCCGGGCCTCGTCTACCACGAAACGTTGGAGTTCAGCTCCGTACTCAAGATGATCGAAACGATCTGGGATCTGCCATCGCTCACACGGCGCGACCGGCGATCCCGCGACATGCTCGACATGTTCGACTTCGAGCAGCGACCGATCCCGCGCCGGATCCGCGACCAGCGGGACTGCGAGGCGGCATGACGACCGTCAGACGCGAGCGATGAACTCCGGATCGACGTCCAAGGGCAGCAGCTCGATCCAGGTGGTTCCCGGCCGCAGCGGGATCTCCTCGCCGTCGCGTGTGAGGAACCGCGTCGGGTCCGACAGGCTGGCTCGCTCCCAGCGCCCCCGCACGACTCGGCCTTCGCGCAGGATCCAGACGCGCCCATCCCCCGTGAGCGTCACCTCGGGCGAAGGATTCCCCGCCGCGTCGCGGATCTCACCGGGCTGGACCTTCACGTGCATCACGACGACCGTGTCGGCGCGGATCCGGTCGCCGGTCTCGGAGACATGCGGCTCGTCCCCGTGTGAGCGTAACCACCCGTCCGCGCGTCGGGACCACGACCAGACCACATCCGAGGCGCTCGAGAACGGGAGGTGCGAGACACCTGCCCGCCTGCTCTTGCCCTCGAAGGTCTCGGAGAAGACGAACACCTCGGCCGGCTGCTCGCCCTGCCCATGGCCGGCTCGGCGGAGCGCCACGGTGCTGGAGTACAGGTTGTGCGGCGCGGCACGACCCTCGTCGCGCTCGTAGGCGTCGACCGCGATCAGATAGCTCAGGTCTACGAGATCGGACTGCTCGATGGCCTCCTTCACGGGGTCGGCCCCACCGGCGTACGCAAACAGCGACCGTCCGAACGGCGCGAGTACGTCGGGATCGGTGAGTCGTGCGCTCCGGATGGGTCCTAGCCGGCCCGAGCCCCCGCAGTGGTACAGGGCGATGAACCGGGTGAGTCCGCCCTCGACCGGCTCCTCGAACACGACCTCGGCGTCGTCGAGCCCCGCCTGCGGGCGGGCCTCCGGCGCGTTCTCGATCTTCACCGCGATCATCGGACGCACTGGCGCGTCCTTGCCGTTCGCCCTCTCCTCGCCGGTGAGCGGGCAAGGGTCCGGACTGGTGACGGTGTCCACGAGGCTCTGGATCGGGGCCGGTGCGTTGCCCGTGAACGCGAGCAGCGCGAGGACCGCGACGACGGCCGCGACCACGACGCCGATCACGACCTTCCCTCGCTGGGTCAACGCCACGGGCGAGCCTCCCTCGATCGATCACCACACGGATCGGTGACACGGAACGAGCCCCGTGCCGGGGCTCGAGTCGAGCCTATCCTCGGCCCGGGTCGGGCCCAAACACCCCGAGGCATCTCGACCGGAACGTCACATCTCCTCGAGGCGACGGATCCGGTCCGACAGGGGCGGGTGCGTCGAGAACAGGCGCTCCATCGTCCCGAGCCGCTCCCCCTCGATCCGCGACGGCTGGTTCAGCCAGAGGTGGGCCGTGGCGTTGTTCGCGGAGTGCATCGCGGTGGGTGCCGTCTCCAGCTTCTTGAGGGCGGCGATCAGCCCGGGGGGGTAGCGCGTGAGCATCGACCCCTGCGCGTCGGCGAGGTACTCGCGGTTGCGCGACACCGCGAGGCGGATCAGCTGCCCGAAGATCGGCGCGAGGATCAGGAGGACGAGGCCGGCGGCGAAGATCAACGCGGACGCCGCCCCGCCCCCGACGTCGCTGCCGCGGCGGCCCCGGAACCCGCCCCACCACCACATGCGCATCGAGAACTCCGCGATCAGCACGACCGCGCCGACCAGGGTGGCGACGACCGTGCCCAGCAGGATGTCGCGATCGACGATGTGGGCCATCTCGTGGCCGAGCACGCCCTCGAGCTCGACCCGGTTCATCGCCTCCAACAGCCCGCGCGTGACCGCGACGTGGCTGTGCTCAGGATCCCTCCCCGTCGCGTACGCGTTCGGAGCGGCCTCGGGGACGATCCAGACGCGCGGCTTGGGGATCCCGGCGGCGATCGCGATGCCCTCCACCAGGTTGTGCAGTCGCGGCGCCTCCTCCTTCGAAACCTCGCGCGCGCGCGTCGAGGCCAGGACGACCCGGTCCCCGTACAGATAGGACGTCGTCGACAGCGCCACCGCGATGACCAGGGCGATCACCAGGCCGACGACGCCGCTCTGGGTGAGCACGCCCAGCGCGTAGCCCACGGCCCCGAGGAGCACGATCGCGAGGACGAACAGGAAGGCCGTCTTGCGCTTGTTCGAGGCGATCTGCTCGTACACGGCTCGATGGGCTCGCTAGGAGAGGTCCACGGGCACGGGCCCGCGGGTCGGCTCGTCGATCTCGAAGAACGACCGCTCCGCGAATCGGAAGAGCGTCGCGACGACCGAGGACGGGAACGACTGGATCAGCGTGTTCAGTCGCATCACCTGGTCGTTGTAGAACTGGCGGGCGTAGGCGATCTTCGATTCGGTCGCGACGAGCTCCTCCTGGAGCGCGAGGAAGTTCTGATTCGCCTTCAGCTCGGGGTAGGCCTCGACCACGGCCAGGAGCTGGCGGAGGCCGGCGGTGACCTGGTTCTCGGCGTCGGCCTGCGCGGAGACCCCAGATGCGTCGATCGAGCGCGCCCGCGCCTCCGTGACGCGCTCGAAGAGCTCGCGCTCGTGCGTCGCGTATCCCTTCACGGTCTCCACCAGGTTGGGGATCAGGTCCGCCCGGCGCCGGAGCTGCACGTCGATCTGGGACCAGCCGTTGTCCACCCGGGTACGGAGGGACACGAGCCGGTTGTAGATCCAGATCACGGCGACCGCCAGGAGGAGGACGGCGCCGAGCACGATCCAGAGGGCGGTGGTCATCGCGGCCTATCGTAGCCAGCGCCCTCGATCGCGCGGCCGTACAGCTCCTCCAGCCGGTCCACGACGATCGGCCAGTCGTACCGGCGGACGCGCTCGCGGCCGGCCTCGCCCAGCCGCGTCGCCAGGTCCGGCTCCGTGAGGACGCGGACCAGGCCGCCCGCGAGCGCCTCCGGGTCCCGCGGTGGCACGAGCAGGCCCTCGACCCCGTCCGCCACGACCTCCCGGTAGCCGGGGATGTCGGACGCGACCACCGGCACGCCCGCAGCCATCGCCTCGACCAGCACGATCCCGAAGCTCTCCTGTCCGACGGCGGGGTTCACGGAGACGTCGCTCCCCGCGAGGTACCCGGGCACGTCGGCGTTCGCGA
>DASUPO010000113.1:0-83922 GCA_036281075.1 Actinomycetota bacterium
CCGACGTCATCCGCTGGAACTCGTCGAGATGTGCGCCGGTGTAGTGGGAGACGAGCATGCGGACGAGGTCGCCGTGCGTCCCGATCGCGACGCGGCCGCGGGGGTGACGCGCCCGGATCCGCTCGATCTCGCCCAGGACGCGGGCCTCCGCGTCCACGAAGCCCTCGCCGCCCGGGAATCGGAATCGAGAGGGGTTGCGCTGCACCATCTTCCAGAGCTTCGTCCGGCGCAGGGACGGCAGGGTCCGGCCCGTCCAGTCGCCCGTGTCCATCTCGGCCAGGGCCTCGGAGATCCGCAGCTCGAGCCGCCGGGCGGCGGCGAGCGGCTCCATCGTGCCCACGCAGCGTTCCAGGGGGCTCGAGTACACGGCCGTGAGTCGGACGCCCTCGAAGCGCTCGACGAGCGCGGCCGCCTGCCGGCGGCCGCGCTCGTCGAGCTCGATCCCCGGCGTCCGGCCGTACATCCGCGAACCCGTCACGGCCGTCAGGCCGTGGCGGATCAGGAACAGGGTCGTCATCGGTCGGGAGCATACGGTGGTCGATCGACGCCCTCGCTCCGGACCGTCCGCGTTCGCACGCGATGCCGGTGTGGCACCATCGGCGGGTGGAGGCGGTCCGAGCGGAGGTGGACGACCGACCGTTCGCGGTGGTGGACGTCGGCTCGAACTCCGCCCGGATGATCGTCTTCCGTTCGCGTCCCGGCGAGCATCTCGACGTCCTCGAGGACGCGCGGGCGCCGCTGCGGCTCGGGCGGGAGCTCCGCGACGACGATCGTCTCGGGACCGAGGCGATCGATCGTGCGGTTGCGGCGCTCCGGGACTTCCGCGCGATCGCCGACGCCGCGGACGCGCGGCGGATGATCGCCGTCGCGACGTCCGCCGTCCGCGAGGCGGCCGACGGCGACGTCCTCGTCGCGCGCGCGAATGAGTTGGGCGTCCCCCTGCAGGTGATCGACGGGGACCTCGAGGCTCGGTTCGGCTTCCGGGGGGCTGTGCACGACCTGCCGGTCACGGACGGCGCCGCCGTGGACATCGGCGGCGGCAGCATGGAGCTCACGACGTTCCGAGACCGGCGGATCCGGCGCTCGTGGACCTTCCCGCTCGGGTCCCTCCGTGTGAGCGACCGCTTCCTCACCGAGGATCCGCCGTCGGACGGCGAGATCAAGGCGCTCCGCAAGGCGGCCAGGGCCGCGTTCGAGGACGCGCGCGTCCCGGCCCTCGAGCGGAAGGACGCCCTGGTCGGCATCGGCGGGACGGTGCGGAACCTGGCGAAGCTGGATCTCCGGCGGACCGAGCATCCGCTCCCGCTGCTGCACGGCTATGAGCTCGCGGAGCCCGATCTCGTCGAGCTCGTCGACGACCTCGCCTCCCGCTCGATGAAGCGGCGCGCTCGGCTCCGGGGTCTGAACCCCGACCGCGCCGACTCGATCCTGGGGGGCGCCGTGGTCCTGCTCGCGACGTTGCGGCACCTGGACGCGGATCGCGTCGTGATCTCGAGTCGCGGCCTCCGGGAGGGGCTCGCCCTGGGCGACCCCACGACGCCTATCCCGACGGCGCGTGAGGTCCGCACGATCTCGGTCGCCACGCTCGCGGCTCGCTTCGCGACGTGGGAGGCCGAGCCGGCGGCTCGACGATCGTCGCTGGCGGCGCAGCTGTTCGAGGCGTTGGATCCCGACGCGGAGCCAGCGCTCGCCGAGCTGCTGGAGCACGCGGCGGTCCTGCTCGACGTGGGGAGGGCGATCGACTACTACGAGCGGTTCGAGCACGCCGCGATGATCGTCACGACGGCCGACCTTGCCGGGTTCCCGCACCGATCACTCGCCATCCTGTCCGCGATCCTGCGGTACGCGGGAGGGGAACAGAGCCTCGGGCCGTCCGCCCGGCTGATCGCGGCGAACGAGCGGCCGGCCGTCCGTCGCGCCGCGGTCGCCCTCGAGCTCGCCGAGGAGCTCCATCGACGGATCCCTCGGGACGAGGCCCCGGTCGTCCGGTGCCGGCCGGGGCGCAGGTTCGAGGTTGAGGCGCCGATGCCGGCCCCGTGGGACCCGCGAGGCGTCGCCGACCGCTTCCGCGCGGTCTTCCAGTCGAGGCTCGAGATCGTCCCCGCGCCGACCCCGCGGCCGTCCGCCTCGGTGATCCGGCCCGACTAGCCGGACGGAGGCGAGGTCCGACCGGCGACCGGGAGCCGGACACGGAAGGTCGTTCCGAGTCCGAGCTCGCTCTCGACCTCGATCGTGCCGCCGTGGTTCTCGACGACGTGCTTCACGATCGCGAGACCGAGCCCCGTCCCCCCCGTCTCCCTCGCTCGCGCCCGATCCACGCGGTAGAAGCGCTCGAAGACGCGCGACGTCTCGCGCGACGGGATCCCGATCCCGGTGTCGCCCACGGCCAGCTCCACGCCTCCGTCGACCCGCTCGACGTCGACCGTCACCTTCCCGCCCTCGTGGCTGTAGCGGATCGCGTTGTCGATCAGGTTCCGGAGCAGCAGGGCGAGGTCCCGATGGGATCCGCGGACGTCCGGCTGGTCGGCGGCGCGGACCTCCACCGTCACGCCGGCGCGATCGGCGGCTTCGTTCAGCCGCTGGGCCTCTTCGCGCGCCGTCGCGCCGAGCGACACGACCTCGGCCAGGGCGCTCCCGGTTTCGAGACGCGACAGATCGAGCAGATCCTGCACGATCCGGGAGAGTCGCACGGCCTCGCGCTCCAACTGGCCGGCGAACCTCGGAACGGCCGCCGGGTCGTCCCGAGCCGCGTGCCCGAGCGTCTCCGCCGCGGCCTGGATCGTCGCGGCCGGCGTCTTCAGCTCGTGCGAGGCGTTGGCGACGAAGTCTCGGCGCATGGCCTCGAGCCGCCGCCGCTCGGTCACGTCGCGGACGACGACGAGCGTCGCGCCGTCGGTGGCGGGCGTGATCGCCACGTTCAGCCATCGGGCGGGGACGCCGGTCTCGATCTCGACCGCGATCGGCGTCCCCCGGGCCCGGCACTCCTCGATCGCCCCGCGCAGCGCGAGCGGCAGGATCGAGGTGAGGGAGGTGGGCACGGAGGCGAGGTGTCGGGACACGGCCTCGTTCGTGAAGGCCACGGAGCCGTCCCCGGCGATCAACAGGATCCCGTCCTGCATCGTGGACAGGACGAGGTCCCGGCCGCTGCGTTCCTCGTCCGCGCGGCGACGGTCCTCGTCGAGGGTCGCCTGGGCCGTGAGCGCTCGCGCGTGCCACGCCGCCGACGAACGGGAGGCCCGACGCCAGCCGACGATCGCGGCGACGGCGGCGGCCAGCGCCGCTGCCGTCGCAGCGATCGCCCAGCCGTCCATGCGGGCAGTGTAGGCCCGCGTTCATCCGGTTCATCCCGTGTTCCATCTTCCGGCGGTCGCCGAGAAGGACGACCACGCCACGGACATGCACTCGGGTAACGGCCTGCCGTTCATCCGACGTTCACCTCGACGCCACGGCGCGGCCATCGCCCCTGCCTAGCATCCAGCGCGTATCCGACCGCACGGAGGGGGAGCATGGTGGGGAAGGAGCGGTGGGGGATCCGTCTGGCTGGCTTGGCTGTGTTCGCGCTCGTCGTCGCGGCCTGCGGCGGCGACGACGGTGGGACGGACGCGTCGGTCGAGGAGGGCCTGACGGGCTCGATCTCGATCTCGGGCAGCTCCACGGTGGAGCCGATCTCCGCCCTCGTGGCCGAGCTCTTCAATGATCCGAACCCGGACGTGCGGATCACGGTCCAGGGACCAGGGACCGGGGACGGGTTCGAACTGTTCTGCCAAGGTGAGATCGCGATCGCGGACGCCTCGCGCCGGATCGACGAGGAGGAGGTCGCGGCCTGCGAGGCCGGCGGCATCTCGTACCAAGAGCTCGAGGTCGCGCTCGACGGGATCGCGGTGGTGGTGAACGCCGAGAGCCCGATCGAGTGCCTGACGCCGGCCGACCTCTACGCGATCTTCGGCCCGGCGTCGGACGGGATCGACTCCGCCGCCGACGCGAACGCCCTTTCCCAGGAGGTCGGCGGCGCCGGCGACATCCCCGACCAGGACCTCGAGGTGACGGCGCCCGGCGAGGAGTCCGGGACCTACGACGCGTTCATCGAGCTCTCGGGGATCCCCGACCTCGCGGTGGAGAACGGTGTCGCGGAGGACGCGTCCGAGGCGCTCCGAGGCGACTACACGTCGTCCCCGAACGACAACGTGATCATCCAGGCGATGGAAGGCAGCCCGAACGCGATCGGGTTCGTCGGCTTCGCCTTCGCCGAAGAGGCCGGTGACGCGGTCAAGGAGGTCGCGATCGACGCCGGCGGCGGATGCGTCGCTCCCACCGCGGAGACGATCGCGGACGGCACCTATCCGCTGTCCCGATCGCTCTACATCTACCCGAACACCGATATGGCGACGGACGACGATGCCCTCAAGGCCTTCGTCGACTACTACCTGACCGAAGACGGCCTCGTCGCGGCGGTCGAGGAGGCCGGGTACATCGTGCTCCCGACCGAGCGGCAGGACGCGACGGCGTCCGCGTGGGCGTCCGCCGTCTCATGACGTCGAGTCCCCGATCGGGTGAGCGACGCCGCCGGCGCGGCGGCGCTCACCCCTTCGCCCGCGAGCGATAGGCTCACCGCCCGATGGCCGCCACCGTCGTCACGCCGGCTGGGGACGTCCGGCGGTCCCTCTCGGGGAACCCTCGACGGCGGCGCAAGGAGCGGTCGATCCACGGACTCCTGGTCGTCGCGGCGGGACTCTCGATCCTCGTGAGCATCGGGATCCTGCTCGCCCTGGCGTTCCGTGCCGTCAGCTTCCTGTCCGACGTCCAGCTGGGCGCGCTGTGGTCCGGGACGTGGCGGCCTCGTCAGGGACAGTTCGACCTGATCGCGCTGTTCCTCGGATCCGCGATCGTGACGGGCACCGCGATGCTCGTGGCCACGCCGCTCGGCCTCGGATCCGCGATCTATCTGTCCGAGTACGCTCGTCCACGCGCCCGTCGCGCCTTGAAGCCGATCATCGAGACCCTCGCCGGGATCCCGAGCGTCGTGATCGGATTCTTCGCGCTCGCGGTGATCAACCCGACGATCGTGCAGGGGCTCTTCGGGGCCACGAGCCCGTTCACGATGTTGGCCGCGGGGATCGGCGTGGGGATCCTCACCGTCCCGTTGATCGCCTCCGTTGCGGAAGACGCGATGCACGCGGTCCCCGGCGCACTTCGCGAGGCCGCGTACGGGATCGGGGCGCCTCGGCGCACGGTCACGATCCGCGTCGTGTTCCCGGCGGCGATCTCCGGGATCGTGGCCGCGCTGATCCTCGGGATCTCCCGGGCGGTCGGGGAGACGATGGTGGTCGCGATCGCCGCCGGCGCCGTGGGCAACGCGACGCGCACGATCGACCCGCTCGAGCCGGGGCAGACGTTCACCGCCGCTACCGCGTCGCTCGCGATCGGGTCCGACCAGGTCCGGACATCCGGGTCGGGGCTGAACGCGTTCGAGGTCCTCTACCTCCTCGGCGCGATCCTGTTCCTGTTCACGCTCGTGCTCAACGTCACGAGCGAGCGGGTCGTCCGGCGGGTCCGGAGGGACTATTGATGACGGTCGCCGGCGCGGCTGCGTCCCGCTCCACGGTGGAGCTCGCGCTCCGAGGGAAGCGCCGCGACGTCGCGAGCCGCGTGTTCTCGGGCCTCTTGCTGTCGTCCCTCCTCCTGTCGCTCTTCATCCTCGTCGCGCTCCTCGTCAGCGTGCTCGTGGACGCGTGGCCGGTGCTGTCCACCCGAGGTGTCGACTTCCTGAACGGGAACCTGTCGAGGTTCGAGAGCCGGGCCGGTGTCCGCCAGGGATTGATCGGATCGCTGATCCTGATCGGGTTCGTGGCGGTGATCGCCGTCCCGCTGGGGATCGCCGCGGCCGTGTACCTACAGGAGTACGCGCGCGACACGAGCCGGATCAACCGCGTCCTGATCGCGAACATCCGGAACCTCGCCGGGGTGCCGTCGATCGTCTACGGGATCCTCGGCCTCGTGGTCTTCGCCCAGGCGCTCCGCGGGATCACGGGACCGCAGAGTAACGGCCTGAGCTACATCTCCGGCGGGCTGACCCTGGCCGTGCTCGTGATGCCGTTCATGATCATCATCACGATGGAGGCGCTCCGCGCCGTTCCCCGGAGCATCCGGGAAGCGGCGTACGGCGTCGGGGCGACGCGGTGGGAGGTGGTCCGCAGCCACGTGCTGCCGTACGCCGCCCCCGGCATCTTCACCGGGGCGATCCTCGCCCTGGCGCGCGCCTTCGGCGAGACGGCGCCGCTCCTTGTCGTCGGCTCCGTCACCGGCTACCTCTCAGCGGGCGGCGGTGGGAACGTGCTCGAGACCTTGCAAGGTCCCTACACCGCTCTTCCCACGATCATCTTCGCCTGGTCTCGGGAGGCGGGCGACGAGTGGGCCCAGCTGACGGCTGCCGCGATCGTGGTGCTGCTCGTCGTGATCCTCGTCGTCAATCTGGCGGCGATCCTGCTGAGGAACCGGTATGAGCGGAAGTGGTGAGGTAGATGGAGCTCTCGGAGGTGGCGCGGGTGCCCGAGGCGGGCAAGCTGGGGGGACGAACGCGGAGGAGGTGGGACCGAGGGTGGCGGTGAGGACGCCGGAGCAGACCGAGGCGCGGGACGCGTTGCGCGAGACGATCTTCGACGCCCGCGACGTCTCCGTGCACTACGGTGCGTTCCGCGCCGTGCGCGACATCACGATCTCGATCGCCCGCAACGAGATCACCGCGTTGATCGGGCCATCCGGCTGCGGGAAGACGACGTTCCTCCGGTGCCTGAACCGGATGAACGACCTGATCGAGGGCGCTCGGGTCGAGGGCACGATCCTCTACCACGGCGTCGATCTCTACCAGGAGGGCGTCGATCCCGTCGAGGTCCGGCGGCGCATCGGGATGGTCTTCCAGAAGCCCAACCCGTTCCCGAAGTCGATCTACGACAACGTCGCGTTCGGACCGAAGATCGCGGGGTTCAAAGGCAACATGGACGACCTGGTGGAAGAGTCGCTGCATCGCGCCGCCCTGTGGGACGAGGTCAGGAACAAACTCAGGGACTCGGGGATGACGCTGTCCGGCGGGCAGCAGCAGCGCTTGTGCATCGCGCGCGCGATCGCGACCAGGCCCGACGTGATCCTGATGGACGAGCCCTGCTCGGCCCTCGACCCGATCGCGACGTCGAAGATCGAGGACCTGATGCGCGATCTGATGTCGGAGTACACGATCGTGATCGTCACGCACAACATGCAGCAGGCCGCGCGGGTCTCGGACCGCACCGCCTTCTTCACCGTCGACGTCGCCGAGGACGGCCACCGGACGGGCCACATCGTCGAGTTCGATCGGACCGAGGCGATCTTCACGAAGCCCTCGGACCAGCGCACGGAGGACTACGTCACCGGGAGGTTCGGATGACCCGGGAGCACTTCCACGAGCAGCTGGAACAGGTCGAGCTGGACCTGCTCTCGATGGGTGAACTCGCGTCGGCGGCGATCCAGCGATCGGTCGCGGCGCTGGTTCACCACGACGACGAGGGGGCGGAGGCCGTGATCCGCGACGACGACGCGATCGACGACCTCTACCTGCGGATCGACATGGGCGTCCTCGAGATGCTCGCGCTCCAGTCGCCCGTGGCCACCCAGCTCCGGCTCGTCTCGGCGATCCTCCACAGTTGCCTCCACCTGGAGCGGATCGGTGACCAGGCCGTGAACATCGCGAAGCTCTACCTGGCGACGCAGGACCTGCCGCCCAGCCAGACGCTGCTCCAGCAGCTGGACGAGATGGGGACGCACGTCGTGAACATGATCCGCACCGTGATGGAGGCGTTCCGCGCCCGCGACCTCGAGCTCTGCCTGAAGCTCCCGAAGCTCGACGACCCGGTGGATCGGCTGAACCGCGCGACGCACCTGGAGGCGCTGAAGCTCGCCGACGACCCCCGCGCGCTCGACTGGGGGCTGCACATGAACCTCGCGGCCCGCGCGCTCGAACGGGTCGGCGACAACGCCGTCGACATCGCGGAGCAGGTGGGGTTCCTGATCACCGGTGAGTTCCGGGAGTTCACCGATGCGTCGCACGACGTCACGGTCACGGAGGGGGAGGAGTGAGCGGCGACGGAGGAGCCACCCGCATCCTGGTCGTCGAGGACGAGGGATCGCTCGCGGACACGGTCCGCTACAGCCTCGAGCGCGAGGGCTACGTCGTCGCGATCGCGTCGGACGGGCGCCGGGCCTTGGATCGGTTCCAGACCGAGCACCCGTCGCTCGTGATCCTCGACCTGATGTTGCCCGAGATGTCCGGGCTCGACGTTTGCCGGCAGATCCGCCAGGTGTCCACGGTCCCGATCATCATGGTCACGGCCAAGGACTCCGAGGCGGACAAGGTCTCCGGACTCGAGATCGGGGCCGACGACTACGTCACGAAGCCGTTCTCGGTGCGTGAGCTCGTCTCCCGGGTCCGCGCGCATCTCCGGCGCGCGGGGATGCGCGAGGAGGCGCCCGCCGACGAGATCCTCATCGGCGGCCCGGTCGAGCTCGACACCGCGAAGCACGAGGTGGTCGTGCGGGGAGAACGGATCGGCTTCCCCCCCAAGGAGTTCGAGCTCCTGGAAACGTTCCTGCGACGGCAGGGGCGACTCCTGACTCGCGACTACCTGATCGAAGAGGTCTGGGGCCCCGGGTACTTCGGGGACACGAAGACCCTGGACGTGCACATCAAGCGGATCCGGAACAAGGTGGAGGAGGACCCGCACAAGCCCGCCCACGTCGTGACGATCCGCGGGCTCGGATACAAGTTCGTCGGCTGACGGCGCGCCAGGATGCCATTCACCAGACGGCCTCGCGAACGGATCCAGGGCCACTGGCTCCGGCGGCGCAAGACCGGCTAGCATCCCTTCTCCGATGCTCGATGCGCTTCCCCGCACCGAACGGTTCCTGAACCGAGAGCTCTCCTGGCTCGAGTTCGATGCCCGCGTGCTGGCCCTCGCCGAGGACAGGTCCCAACGGCTCCTCGAGCGCGCGAAGTTCCTCGCGATCTTCGGGACGAACCTGGACGAGTTCTTCCAGGTCCGGGTCGCGGGTCTCCAGGAGCAGCGGGAGGCAGGGGTCGGGTCGGCCACGCCGGAAGGCCTCACGCCCGAGGAGCAGCTGGCAGGGATCCGGAGCCGAGTCGTGGAACTCATGGCGCGCGCCGATCGGCTCTGGAACGACGACCTCCGGTTGGCGCTCGAGAAGGAGCGGGTGCGGATCGTGCAGTGGGCCGACCTGGACCGCCACGATCGCGAGCATCTGGACACCCTGTTCCTCGAGCGCGTGTACCCGGTGCTCACGCCGCTCTCGGTCGACCCCGCCCACCCGTTCCCGTACATCTCGTCGCTCTCGCTGAACCTCGCCGCTCTCGTCCGCGACCCTTCCAGCGGGGAGCGTCGCTTCGCGCGCGTGAAGGTTCCGCCGCTGCTGCCCCGGTTCCTGGAGCTTCCGGACGGGGAACGCTTCGTTCCGATCGAGCAGGCGATCGCCGCGCACCTCGACGTCCTGTTCCCCGGCATGGAGATCCTCGGTCACTCCACGTTCCGACTCACGCGCGATGCGGACTTCGAGCTGGAGGAGGACGAGGGCGGCGACCTCCTCGAGGCGATCGAGTCGGTGCTGCGGCGGCGGCTCCGGGGCGCGACGCCCGTCCGGCTGGAACTCGACGGGACGACCACCGACGAGGTCCGCTTCCTGCTGATGCGCGAGCTGTCGCTCTCGAGCGACGAGGTGTACGTGGTCGCCGGACTCCTCGATGCCTCGGCGCTCTGGTCCCTGCACGAGCTCGAGCGGCCGGATCTCAAGGACGATCCGTGGAGCCCGGTCACGCAGCCGAGGTTGGCCGACGTCACCGACTTCTTCGCGCTGCTGTCTGCGGGCGATCTGCTCGTCCACCACCCCTACGACTCCTTCGAGACCTCGGTCGAGGCCTTCATCGAGCACGCGGCCCAGGACCCCGCGGTGCTGGCGATCAAGCTCGCGCTCTACCGCACGTCCCAGGAGAGCCCGATCGTGCAGGCGCTCGTGCGCGCGGCCGAGGCCGGCAAGCAGGTCGCCGCGCTCGTCGAGCTGCAGGCTCGCTTCGACGAGCGGGCGAACATCACGCAGGCGCGCACGCTGGAGCAGGCGGGGGTGCACGTCGTGTACGGCGTCGTCGGGCTGAAGACGCACGCGAAGATCTGTCTCGTCGTGCGGCGAGAGGTCTCGGGGCTCCGCCGCTACGCGCACGTCGGCACGGGGAACTACAACCCGAGCACCGCCCGGATCTACGAGGACGTCGGGTTGCTGACGGCCGACCCCGATCTCGGCGCGGACCTGAGCGACGTGTTCAACCTCTTGACCGGCTACAGCCGCCAGCAGCGGTATCGCCGGCTGCTCGTCGCGCCCTCGACCCTGAAGCAGGCCGTGGTCGGGTTCATCCGCGAGGAGGCGGAGGCGGGGGACGGGTCGATCGTCCTCAAGGTGAACAGCCTGGTCGACGCGGAGACGATCGACGCGCTCTACGAGGCGTCGAGCCAGGGCGTGGAGGTCGACCTGATCGTCCGCGGCATCTGCTGTCTGCGTCCCGGCGTGCCCGGATTGTCGGAGCACATCCGAGTGCGATCGATCGTCGGCCGGTACCTCGAGCACTCCAGGATCCTTCGTTTCGGGAGCGAGGACCGCGGGTTCCGGTACTTCATCGGCTCGGCGGACCTGATGCCCCGCAACCTCGAACGGCGCGTCGAGGTCACGGTCCCGGTGCAGGATCCCGGCCTGTGCGACCGTCTGGACGAGATCCTGCAGACGTGTCTCGCGGACGATGTCCTCGCATGGGAGCTGAGCGGCGACGGAGCGTGGGCGAAGGTCCCGACGGAGCGGGGCGTGAACGCGCAGGAGCGCCTGATCAGCCTCGCGAAGGAACGGGTGGCCGGATGACCTCGCGTCAGGATCCGGCGAGGGAGGTCGACAGGTTGCGGGCGCTGGAGGCGTCGGCCGTCGACTCCGTCCGTGACGTCGTGCAGCGGGCGATCGTCACGTCGACCCTCCGCCTCGTCTCGGCCGAACCGGTCCTCCGAGCGGATGTTGATCCGGAAGGCGTCCACGCGGCGCGGGTGACGGTGCGCCGGCTCCGGTCGGACCTGCGCACCTTCCGACACCTGCTCGACGAGGAGCGGACGCGACCGCTTCGAGCCGAGCTCGAGTGGTTGGGCGACGTCCTCGGCTCGGTCCGCGAGGTGGACGTGCTCCGGGACCGGGTGCGGCGACGGCTCCGCGAGGCGCCGAGCGAGCTGACACCCGCGAAGGTCCTGGTGGAGGACCTCGAGTCCCAACGGATCGACGCGTTCCGGCGGCTCGTCGACGCGATCGACTCGCCACGGTACGCGGACGTGATCGAAGCCCTCATGGCGGCGGCCTGGGAGCCGCCGGTGGGTGCCCCCGGTGACCTCCCCGCGGTGGATGCGGCTCGGTCGATGGATCGACCGTGGTCGGCGCTCCGCCGGAGCGCCGGTCGCCTGGGACCGGACTCCAGCGATCGCGCCCTCCACGAGGTCCGCATCCGCGCGAAGCGCGTCCGGTACGGGGCCGAGGCGCTGGGCCCCGTCTTCGGGAAGCCCGCGCGCCGCTTCGCGTCGTCCGCGAAGAAGTTGCAAGGGCGATTGGGGGACCATCAGGATGCCGTCGTGGCGGTCTCCTGGCTGACGGAAGCGGCCCTCGATTCCGATGATCCCGGCGTCGCGTTCGCCGCGGGTCGGCTCGCGGAGCAGGAGTCCGCCGACCGGGATCGCGCGAGGGAACGCTGGCCTCGCGCGTGGAAGGCGCTGCGCGACGAGAAGACGTTCTGGACGTGACCGGCGAGGTGCGCGCCGCCGGGGGGGTCGTTCTTCGACGCGCCGACGGCCACGCCCAGACGGTCCTCGTCCATCGGCCCCGGTACGACGACTGGTCGTTCCCGAAGGGCAAGCTGCACGACGGGGAATCGTTCCTCGATGCCGCGATCCGCGAGGTGCGCGAGGAGACGGGGCTGACGCCCCGGGTCGGCGCCGAACTGCCGGCCTCCACGTACCAGGACCAGCACGGAGCGCCGAAGCTCGTCCGGTACTGGTTGATGGAGGCGCTCGACGGCCGCGATCCGCGTCCGACGCAGGAGGTGGACGAGGCCAAATGGGTTCCGCTCGACGGGGCCGGCGCGATGCTCACGTACGACCGTGATCGGGAGATGCTCGATGCGATCCTCGCGCGCGATGGGACCGCCTACGTCGTGCGGCACGCCAAGGCCGGCGACCGGCGGGAGTGGCCGGGCGACGACCGGCTCCGGCCCCTGTCGAAACCGGGTCGGCGCCAGGCCCGGGGGCTGGCGCGCTTCTTCGACGGTCGATCCATCGATCGGATCCTCAGCAGCCCAGCGGTGCGATGCGTCGAGACGGTGCGAACCCTGGCCGAGAGCCGCTCCCTCGCCGTCGAGCTCCATGAGGAGTTCGAGGAGGGTGCGTCGTTGGAGGGGGCGCTCCACCTGCTCGACCGGTTGGCGTCCGAGGACGCCGTCCTCTGCGGGCACGGCGACCTGATCCCGGCCGCCATCGATCATCTGGAGGGCCGAGGCGCCGTGGTCATCGGTCAGCGGAACTGGAAGAAGGGATCGATCTGGATCCTCGAACGGGAGGCGGGCCTCGTCGTCAGAGCGCGCTCCGTCCCGCCGATCCACCCCGTGTAGGTCCACCGCGTGCGGCCCATCCGCCTTGCCCTGCCGGGCCACCGGTGTTCGTCCCTCTCACTCGCCTCGCTGTTGCGGCCTCCGTCCCCCGCGTGATATCCAGCCTTCCGGCCGCCCAACCGAAAGGGCCGTGACATGCCGAAGTTCCGGTTCCGGTTCATCCCCCGTGATGAAGGATTCTTCGAGATGTTCGTTCGCCTCGCGATCAAGATCCAGGAGGCCGGTCTCGCGTACCAGGACCTGGTCGTCGACTACCAGAGCATCGACCGGAAGGCGGGTCGTCTCAAGGATCTCGAGCACGAAGCGGATGAGATCACCCATGAGATCATGAAGCGCCTGAACACCATCTTCGTCACCCCGCTCGACCACGAGGACATCCATCGACTCGCCTCCGGGCTCGACGATGTGATCGACCACATCGAGGCGGCGGCGGACCTGTTCCTGCTCCACAAGATCGAACATCCCCTGCCGGAGATGAAGGAGCAGGCGGATGTGCTGGTCCAGACGTGCGCGGTCACGCGCACGGCCCTCGAGACGCTCCCGCGATACCGGGAGCTCGAGCCTCATTGGGTCGAGGTCAACCGACTCGAGAACGAGGGGGATCGGATCTACCGACGTGCGATCGCCGGGTTGTTCAGCGGCGACCACAAGGCGATGGACGTCCTGAAGTGGCGCGACGTGATCGATGAGGCGGAGGGAGCCATCGATCAGCTCGAGGACGTGTCGAACATGCTCGAGGCCATCGCCCTGAAGCACGCCTGATGGTCTGGTTCTGCCTCGGCCTGGCGTACCTGTTCGAGTTCGCGAACGGCTGGACCGACGCTCCGAACTCGATCGCGACGGTCGTGTCGACGCGCGTGATGCGGCCTCACCACGCCGTGTTGATGGCCGCGGCGATGAACCTGATCGGAGCGCTCGTCGTCGGGACGGCGGTCGCCGAGACGATCGCGGAAGGGATCGTGAACCCGGACTACGTCGGGCTGGACACCGTGGCGTCGGCCCTGCTCGCCGCCACGCTCTGGGCGGTTGCCGCGCAGGCCTTCGGACTGCCGTCGAGCGAGTCCCACGCGCTGATCGCCGGTCTCCTCGGCGCCGGCTTCGCCGCCGGCGGGCTCCAGGCCCTGGAATCCGAGGGCACGCAGGCCGCGCTCGTCGGCCTGGTCACGTCACCCGTGGGCGGATTCCTGATGGGGCTCGTGCTGATGGTGCTGATCTATCGCTTCTTCCACCGTGTCCGGCGCGCCCTCATCACGCGCGTCTTCGGCAAGGCCCAGGTGGGCTCCGCAGCGTTCATGGCGTTCAGCCACGGGACGAACGACGCACAGAAGACGATGGGCATCATCGCCCTCACGATCGCGCTGAACGAGGCCGGGACCGCCGGGAACGTGGAGGACCTCACGATCGATCTCTGGATGATCGTGTCGGCGGCGCTCGTGATGGGGCTCGGCACGATGGTCGGGGGGTGGCGGGTCGTCCGCACGATGGGGATGCGCATGACCCGCCTCGAGCCGGTCCAGGGCTTCGCGGCTGAGACGGGCGCCGCCACCGTGATCACGGCGGCCGCCAGCATCGGGATCCCCGTGTCGACGACACACGCGATCGGCTCCGCGATCATGGGAGTCGGGGCCACGAAGCGGTTCTCGGCGGTTCGGTGGGGGGTCGCGGGGCAGGTCGTGGCCGCGTGGGTCCTCACGTGGCCCTCGTGCGCGCTCCTCGGCTACCTCTTCCAGAAGGCGTTCTCCCTGTTCTCTTGATCGGACCTGCCCGATCGCCGCTCGACGCTCGGGTACGCTCGCCGCCGTGGAAGCACGCATCGTCCGCGAGGGCTCGCCGGAGCCGGAACGGATCCCCCTCGACACCCTGCGTGAGCGCCTCTCCGCGCTGGCCGACGGCGAGTGGATCTGGGTGGACGGCGTCGAGCCGACCGAGGGCGAGCTCGCCCTGCTCGCGGAGCAGCTGAGGCTCCATGAGCTGGTGGTCGAGGACGTGCATCACCGGAACCAGCGGGCGAAGGTCGAGCTGTATCCGGAGCACGCATTCGCGGCGTTCCGTCCGCTCTCGCTCGGTGCAGACGGCCTGCTGGAGTCGGAGCTGTTCCTGATCGTCTCCGACCGGTGCGTGACGACCCTGCGGTTCCCACCCGTGTTCGACGTCTCCGGCGCCGAACGGCGGTGGCGGATGTTGGCCTCGATGGCACCCGGGACCGGCGCCGCGTTCTACGCGGTCGCCGACGAGGTCGCCGACGACTACCTCGAGGTGGTGGAGGCGCTCGAGGACCGGGCGGACGAGCTTGAGGCCGAGGTGTTCGATTCCGACCCACGGGCGCGCGTGGGCGCGCCGTTGCAGCTCGACATCCTGCAGCTCCGACGGGACATGGTCCGGCTCCGTCGTCACGCGGTGCCGATGCGGCAGGCGATCGACCGCTTCGCCGACGACTCGCGGCTCGTCACGCCGGCGCTCGTGCCCTACCTCCGGGACATCAGCGATCACCTGCTTCGGACGACCGAGCTCGCGGACGGCGTCCGTGACGTCCTCACGACGATCGTCGACATCCGGATGGCGCAGTCCGCCCACCAGTTGAACGAGGTGATGAGGAAGCTCACGGCGTGGGCGGGCATCATCCTCGTGCCCACGCTGATCGCCGGGATCTACGGGATGAACTTCGATCACATGCCGGAGCTGCACTGGACGCTCGGCTATCCGCTCGCGCTCGGCATGATGACCGCCTCGGCGGCCGCGCTGTACGGATGGTTCCGGAAGCGGGGCTGGGTCTAGCGATGTGTCGGGCGATGAAGGTGCTGTGCGTGGCTGCGGACGCCGCCTCGCTCAGGGCGCTCCGACTCGCGGCCACGGCGGCCGAGTGGGAGCTCACACCGGGGGCGACGAACGAGACGGACGCCCTCGGCCTGGTGGACGCCGAGCGCCCGCAGGCCGTGGTGGCGTTCGGACCGTACGAGCGGCTGATCGAGCTGGTGCGGGAGCGCTTCCCGGCGATGCGGATCGTCACGGACCGGGAGACGCCCTGGGCGAGCGCCGTGGCGGCGTCGCACGACGACGTGCGAGGGCTGCTCCGGGCGCTCGCCCGTCCAGGCGGCCCGATCCTCAGTGCCGAGTGAGCCCTCAGAGACTCCAGGGCTCCCATCCGTAGCGACGTACCATCCGCATCGTGACGAGGATGTTCGCTCGGGCGTCGAACACGGACCAGTCCGCGGATCCGAAATCGACAGCCCGCTCCGGCCAGTACTTGAGCAGATGCTGGTAGATCCCCGCCGCCTCGCCTTCTTCGTTGTACGCGGTTGGTTGGTACCGGGACTCCCTCCACGCGATGTAGAGCGCATCGTCCTCGTCGATCCCGTAATGCGATGCGGCGCACCGGATCAGCTGCTTGAGGTGCCAGGTGCTCCGCTGCCAATCGATGGGGCAGAGGCCGGACGGGCCCGCGCGGTCGATCTCTCGATTCGCGACCCGAGGCGGTGCGTTCAAGATCGTATCGCGTGGCTGGTCTTTCGCCTCGGACGTGATGCTGGGGATGCCCATGATGAGGGCGACCAGGATCGTGAACCCGATCAGTACGCGGCTGCGGCGGACCATCGTGGTGATCCACGGCGCAACGGACGGCGCCTCGTGTCGTCCCCGAGGAGGTCGTCTCGACACACCCCCGCCACCCCGCGATCCGGTGCGGGTGTCGGCGCCGCCTCCTGGCATCGTTCTCCTCATACCTGCCTCTCCGGCGGCCTCGGAGCTCCTCGGAGCACGCATGCGCGCACGACGAACACACTCTGGGAAGGTAGGAAGCGCGCGTCGTGCGCAGGGGGACCGGGCCACTCGGTCCGAAGCCGACGACTCACCCTAGCCGGGCCCAGTGACGTACGGCAACCCGGCTGTGTGGAGGGCTGGCCCGGAGCCCGTCGCCGGTACGATGGGTGCGTGGGAACGGTCCTGCTGGCGGCGCCCCGAGGCTACTGTGCCGGGGTCGAGCGCGCGGTCGACGCGGTCGACCTCGCGCTCGCCCGCCACGGCGGTCCCGTGTACGTCCGCAAGCAGATCGTGCACAACCTCCACGTCGTCCGCGACCTGGAGCGGAAGGGCGCGGTCTTCGTCGACGAGCTGACGGAGGTCCCCGACGGAGCGGTCGTGGTCCTGTCCGCCCACGGCTCGGCCCCCACGGTGCACGAGGAGGGCGGGCACCGTCGGCTGGACGTGATCGACGCGACGTGCCCGCTCGTGACGAAGGTCCATCTCGAGGCCCGCCGGTTCGCGGAGGACGACCGGACGATCCTCCTCATCGGCCACCAGGGGCACGAGGAGGTGGAGGGGACGAGCGGCCAGGCGCCCGAGCGGACGATCCTCGTTCAGTCGGTCGCCGAGGCCGAGCGCGTGGAGGTCCCCGATCCCTCGGCGCTCTCCTACCTCACGCAGACCACGCTGTCCGTCGACGAGACGAACGAGATCGTCGCGGTGCTCCGCTCGCGGTTCCCCGAGATCCAGGGCCCCCCACGCGAGGATATCTGCTACGCAACCCAGAACCGGCAGGACGCGATCAAGGAGGTGGCCGGTCGATCCGATGTCGTTCTCGTGATCGGCTCGAAGAACTCCTCGAACTCCAACCGGCTCGCGGAGGTCAGCCGCGAACGGGGAACGCCGGCGTACCTCGTCGACGACGAGACCGAGGTGGATCCATCCTGGCTCGAAGGAGCAGACGTCGTGGGCCTGACCTCGGGAGCGTCGGCGCCCGAGTGGCTCGTGGATCGGATGGTCGGTTGGCTCGCGGAGCGGGGGTTCGATCGCGTGGAACAGGCCCTGATCACGAAGGAGCACGTCCGGTTCGCGCTGCCCGCCGGCGTGCGGGCTACGACCACGAGCTGAACTGGTCTCGGTCCTCCGCGGGCTCTTCGTAGTCCATCGACACCAGGGTGTGGGTGCGACGCACGCCCGGCAAGGCCTGGATCTTCTCCAGCACGATCCCGGACGCCACCTCCCACGGCTCGGCGACGCACGCGATCACGTCCCATCGACCGCCGAGGACGGCCGCGCCGGCGACGCCCGCGATCTCCGACAGCCGCTCGTAGAGCCCGGCCGCGGCCCCCGCCTCCGCGGCGATGTGGACGTAGCACGCCCCCGGGACGATCTCCGGCGTGGGGAGACCTCCGAAGCCCACCACGCCGAGGCGGTCGGGCGGCACGACCGGCGCCGTGGACGTCCGCTCGATCCCCTCGATCAGCTGGATCTCGGAGAGCACGTTCGTCCCGATCCCGGCCACGTCGGGGCCCTCCACCAGGCAGAGCACGTCCCAGTCGCCGATCACCAGGACCGAGCGGCGGGTGGTCGCCGACCCGGTGAGCCGGTTCCGCACCGGCACGATCGATCCGGGACGGACCCGCAGGTAGACGAACGCCTCCATCGAGCCGAGGCTAGGCCAGCCCCGGGGGCCGAACAAGGACCGAGCTATCCGTGGGCCACGACGGGGGCGCGGGTGAGGGCGGCGAGCTCCTCCTCGCCTTCCTCCGGCCCGATCGAGATCAACCGATCGCCTTCCTGCAGCGCGAACCGGGACCGCGGCCGGTAGATCCAGCGCGATCCACGCTGGATCGCGAGCACGAACATCCCCGTCTCGGTCTCGATCTCGAGCTCCCGGAGCGAGCGGCCGACCGCGGTGGAGCCACGCTCGACCACGACCTCCGAGCTCGTCTCCTCGGTCTCCTCGAGGGCGAGCTGGACGACGGGGTGGAGCGGCTCGCCCTTCTCCACGTACCACGTCATGTCGCGAGCGGCGTCGCACACGTACTCCGAGGCAGCCCCCAGGCGCAGGAGACCACGGAGGGCGTCGGGATCGCGGGCCTCGGGCGCCGCCCGGAGCACCCACGACTCGAGCTCGTCGTGGAGGATGTCGGATCTCGCCTCGAGCGTCCCGACCTCGGCCGCGAGCGAACGGTTGTTGAACAGCAGGGCCGAGTAGGCGAGCCCGACCGCAGCCTCCGCCAGGTCCTTCAGCTCCACGAGGATGTCGACGGCCCGGTCGAGCTCCGAGAGCGGCGGCGGCTCCTCGTGGGGAGCCTCCGGGAACGTCGGGGCGCCGGCCAGCTCCCGCACGTGGTTCACCCCCTCCTCCGGGCCACGGATCAGCAGGACGTCCCCGACCGAGACGACGTCGTCCGGCCCCGGGTCGAAGCGCCAATCCATCCCGCTTCGGATCGCGACGACCCACATGCCCGACTCCGTTGGGAGCGAGAGATCCCGCAGGGATCGGCCGGCGGCCGGCGCATCGTCCCGCAGCCTCACGCGCGCGACCATCTCGTCGGCGTGACGGAGGTCCCGCCGCAGGGCGTCGGGAATCCCGAGCCGGGCCGCGACCACCCGGGCGATGTCCGACGCCGCGTCCCCCACCCCTTCGATCGCGTCGGCGATCCACAGGACGCCCGCCATCCCCTCCGCGTCCTCGGGACTGCGGGCTGCCAGCATCGCCGTGATCCGGAGGAGTCGGAGGTGGTCGCTCATCCGTTGCTCGAGTCGTTCGACCTCCTGGGCGAGCTTCTCCTCGTTGAAGAAGACCGCGGCGTAGGCCAGGTCCACCATCAGCTCGGAGGCGTCCTTGAGCTCGACCAGGAGCTCTTTGACGTTGCGCGGCTGCTCGTCCATCACGGGAGTACCCCGGATGTTCTCATGACGAACAGGATCGCCGCCACGCCCGCGAGGTCCAGGAGCGACGTGGTGAAGGGCACCCCCTGGTTGTCTGGATCGATCCCGAACCGGGACGTCAGCACGGCCACGTAGTAGCCGACCAGCAGCGTGATCGGCAGGACGAGGGCGCCGGCGAGCAGCGTCGACGACACCAGGGTGAGCACGCCGGGATCCGCGCCCGGCGTCAGGGTCGACAGCGCCCAGGAGACGGCGCCGATCGCCGTGAAGACCACGACGCCGAGGACGCTCACGATCGCCCCGTCGATCACGGCGGGGATCTCCGGGCGCCCCCGAGGCGTGATCACGCCGAGCTGCAGCTTCGACGACAGTCGCGACGACAGGATCCCGCCGAGCGCGCCGGCCTGGGACACGAACGGCGGGATCAGGATCAACACCGCGGGGACCAGCTGCAGCTCCCCGCGGTGCGCCTCGAGGAGCGCGCCCGCGAAGATGTCCAGGAGAGGAGCGAGGATCACGACGGCGGCCATCTCGAGCAGGATCCGTCGCACGGGCGTCTCCGCCAGGATCGCCGCGACGAGCGCGACCGCGGTCGCCGCCGTGCAGAGCACGGCGGCGACCGCCCCGACGGTGTCGTTCGTCACCAGCAGGCTGGTGACGAACAGGCTCGGGAGCGTGACCATGTCCCCGATCGCGGTCACCATCGGCGTGGAGACCGCATCCAGGTCCCACCCCTGGCGGAAGGACGTCACCGCGATGCCGATCGTGAACACGAGGGCGATCGCCGATGCGAGGACCCCGCCGACGACGGAGATCGTCACGAGGTCCCAGAACGAGATCACCGCGCCGGCGCCGAACGCCGACGCCACGAGCTTCGCCACGGCCGCCAGGTAGAAGGACGTGAGGAAGGTGGACAGGATCGCGACGGCGACGTTGTTCGCGAGGAGGCCCCCGCGGCGCAGGGTCGGCTCGAAGATCCCGACGGCGATCCCCGTCCCGAGTCGCGCGCCCATCGCGCCGAAGATCGTGCCGCGCATGCCCACCGCGGCCGGGATCAGCACCAGCAGGCCCGGGAGCCGCTCCAACGTGCCCGTGATCGAGCCGAGCACGAGCCCGGCCACGAAGCCGGCGCACGTGCTGATCGCGAGGGCGACGGTGCCCTGGCGGAGGGTGCGCTGTTCCGAGCGCCAGTAGCCGTACAGGTGTCGGGCGCGGCGGGCGAGTCGGGCGGGCGCGGCGGTGAGGCGGTCAGCCATCGCCGAGGACCTCCCGGGAGCGGAGGATCAGGTGTCCGTCGTGCTCATGCGCAGCGCCGCGCGCCCCGCCGCGCGGGGACGGAAGGAGCTCGTGCATCGCGCGGCTCCGCGGGGACATAAGGGCACCGACATCGAGGACCTGATCCGTTCCGGTCCCGGCCGTTCCGGTCGGGACACGCGGCCGCCGAGGCGTCGGCGGCTCGCGCAGTATAGGCCGGGCCCGCGCCCGCACCGGGCGCGTCGCTCAGGCCGGTTCCTCGACCCAGTCCCGCGTGAGGTACAGCCAGAACGCGAGCCCCGCGTAGTCGCCGTACGGGCGGAACCGCCGCTCGATCTGCCGGTCGGACACGGGTCGGGTGCGACCCAGCAGCCGCGCGTACTTCGGGCGCGTCCAGGAGTCGAGGATCAGCCGGGAGTGACGGCCCAACGTCATCATGATGTGCGCCGTCGCGTACGGCCCGACGCCGGGCAGCGCGAGGAGCGCGGCCTCGAGCTCCTCGTCCGGGAGCTCCGCCGGGGTCGCCGTCGCGAACGACTCGAGGTCGAGCTCCCCTCGCGCGACCGCGGACGACAGCGCGATCAGATAGGCGCCGCGATAGCCCGCGCGCACGACGTCGCGGTAGAACGACTCGGGCGCGCCGGCCATCGTCTCTGGGGTGGGGAACGCGTTCGAGAGCGGTCCGTCGCCGCCGAGCGCCGGCTCGCCCAGGTGCGTCACGAGCGCGTTCACCATCCGGACCGTCGCGCTCCAAGCGCAGTTCGTCGTGCACACCGTCTTCACCACGTCCTCGAACACGGTGGGTGAGCGCAGCATCCGCCCGGCCCCGCGCGTGGCCCACGCCAGGTCCGGGTCCGCCGCCGCCCGGAGGTAGAACGCGGACAGGTCCTGATCGAGGCGAAGCACGTGCGCCGTGCCGTCCAACACGGCCGCGATCACGGTCTGCCCCGGACGCGGCCCGAGGACCTCGATCCTCGCGCGTCTCCCTCGGCCGGCCCTGACGACGACCCGCCGGGGTCGCCCGCGCGGCACGCGGATCGTGAGGGCGAGCGAGCGGTCGGTCTCGTCGAGGACCGTGGGCGCGAGCTCCGCGAACCCGTGGGACACGAGGGTCCGCCACAGGTCGACGGGCTCGCCGCCCGGCGAGCGGAGCTCGAGGTCGAGGATCGTGACGGCGGTCATCTGGCGGCCTGCCGCTCGCGGAACGCGCGGACCTTCGCGCGGTTGCCGCACACCGCCATCGAGCACCACTTCCCGCTCCGGTTCTTCGAGCGATCGAAGAAGACCGCCGAGCACCCTTCGTCGTGGCAGACCCTGAGCCGTTCCCATCGGCCATCGAGCTCAGCGAGGAAAGCCGTTCCGAGGATCCGGCCGACGGCACCTCGGACGCCCGTCGCCTCGACGTGGATCGGGTTCTCGTCGTCGCAGCCGAAGCAGACGCGGAGGCCGGTCTCGTCGGCCGCTCGGTTCAGCAACGCGTTGGCTCCGGCGTCCGGCTCGTCCCCCATGTTCTTCCGCACCTTCGCGGTGAGGGCGTCCCTGATCCGCAGGGCCCAGGCGAGGTCCTGATCCCGGGTCGTCTTTCCGGGTTCGACGAGCCCGTTCGACCCGAGCCACCACCGGACGGTCTCGAGGCTCGGCCGGAGGCTGTCGGGGTTCCCCCGCTCGTGGTCGTGCAGGGAGAGGAAGGCGCGGACGAGCTCGAGGTCGCCCGGCGCCGGCGGCGTCTCGTCACCGTGGCCGTCGGGCGGGAGACGCCGCGACTGCGCCGGTCGATCCCCGATGGGTGAACCACTCATCATGGTTGACAGGTTACACCGAAACCTCGTACGGTGTCGTAACTGGTTAACAGTTCTGACCGGTTACTCACGAGGGGAGGCGGACGTGTTGCATCCAGGGATCGCGTCGGAGATGTCGAAGCTCGAGAGCCAGGAACGCCTCCGGGAGGCGTCAGTGAGGCGCCCCGGTCCCCGGGCCGAGCAGGGATGGGGGCCGTCCGCGGCGGGTGCCGCCGGCCTGCTCGCGATCGCGCTCCTCGGGCCGGTCGCGACGATCCTCGTCGTCGGGGCGATGGTCGCGATCGCGGCCGTCGTCGTCGGGCTCGGTCGGGGTCGCGGGATGGTCGCCGTCGGGCCGGAGGCCCAGGACCGATGGGCGGCGTGGCGCGTGGTCGAGCCCGACGCCGAGTACCGTCGCCGGCGCGCCGCCTAGACTTCGGCGGCGTGTTGGCCTTCACTGACTGGGCGATCGAGATCCTCTCGCGTGCCGACGCCGCCGCGCGTCGCTTCAACCCGGACGTCCGCGTGCGGATCGTCCGCGAGGACGGCGGCGTGCGTTTCGAGCTCACGGACGAGCCGAACCCCGACGACGTCGCGATCGATCACCCGTCCGGGTTCACGCTCCTCGCGCCCGCGGACCTCGAGGGGGTCGTCGACGTCGTCGAGCCGCACGACCGACTGATCCTGCGGGCGACGGACGATCCGGAGCGGAGCGTGCGGCCCGACCACTGATCCTTCCGGCCGTACGAGCTGCGGCGGATACACTTGCCGCCATGACGGACGGGGGGGCCCTTCGCGCCGTGGGCGGCGCCGGCCCGGTGATGATCATCGGAGGCGCGGAGGACCGCTTCCGGGACAAGTCGATCCTCGCGACGTTCACCGAGCTCGCGGGCGGCAGTGACGGGCACGTCGTCGTGATCTCGACCGCGTCCTCTCTCGGCGACGCCGCGACCGCGGCGTACCGCGAGCTGTTCCTCGGCCTCGGGATCGGGCGTGTCAGCGGGATCCGTCCGGAGGAACGGGAGGAGGCCGACGATCCGGCGGCCGTCGAGCTGCTGTCGGAGGCCACCGGGGTCTTCCTGACGGGAGGGAACCAGTCGCGGCTGACCCAGGTCGTCGCCGGGACCCGCGTGGGCAACGCGATCTCCAATGCCCACGACCGCGGCGTCGTGCTCGCCGGGACCAGCGCCGGAGCGTCCGCCCTGGCCTCCCACATGGTCGCCTTCGGGCGACCCGGGCCGACCCCGAAGCACCGCATGGTGCACCTCGCGGCCGGCCTCGGCATCGTACAAGGGGTCGTGATCGACCAGCACTTCGAGCAGCGAGGCCGGATCGGCCGGCTCCTCGCGCTCGTCGCGCAGTCGCCGTCGCTCCTCGGGATCGGCGTCGACGAGGACACCTGCGCCGTGGTCACGGCCGACCACGTGCTCCACGTGATCGGCCGAGGCGCCGTGACGCTCGTCGACGGCTCCCACGTCAGGACCGACGCCTATCGCGGGAAGGGCTATCGTCCTGTCATGGTGAGCGGCGCCGTCCTGCACTCCCTGCCCTCGGGGTACCGATTCGACCTGCGAGGACGCGCGCTCCTCACCGGTCCGGACGCCCTCGAGGACGGGGAGGCCTCCACGTGACGGGGACGACCCCGAAGCAGAAGAAGCGCACGACCTCGGCACCGAAGGCGCGATCGACGTCGAAGACGAAGACGCGGGCGGGCCGCGAGACGCTGAAGCGCGAGCCGGTGTCGGCGAAGGCGAGCAAGCCGAAGCCCGACCTCGCGATCGTCCAGACGCAGGTATTCCGGGGGCCGAATTACTGGTCCTACGACCCGTGCATCCGGATGCTGGTGGACCTCGGATCGCTCGAGGAATGGCCGTCCCACCAGATCCCCGGGTTCAACGAGGGGCTCCTCGCGCTCCTGCCCGGCGTGGCCGAGCACTCGTGCTCCCTCGGCCGCCGCGGGGGGTTCGGCGAGCGGCTCGCGGACGGGACCTGGCTCGGCCACGTCGCCGAGCACGTTGCGCTGGAGCTCCAGCGCGAGACCGGCGCGCACATCTCGCGAGGCAAGACGCGGAGCACCGGCGAGACCGGCCGGTACAACGTGATCTACGGGTACTGGGAGGAGACGGTCGGGGTCGAGGCGGGGAAGCTCGCTGTCCGGATCGTGAACCACGTCGTGAAGGCCGAGAAGGGCTTCGACTTCCAGGCCGAGCTCGAGCGGCTGATCAAGCTCGCCGAGCGCCGTGCGTTCGGGCCGTCGACCCAGGCGATCATCGACGAGGCCGCCTCCCGCGACATCCCCTGGATGCGGCTGAACGAACGATCCCTGATCCAGCTCGGCCAGGGGAAGTACCAGCAGCGGATCCGCGCCACGATGACGTCGATCACGTCGGCCCTCGCCGTCGACGTCGCGTCCGACAAGAAGATGACGAACCAGCTCCTCGCCGCCGCCGGGCTCCCCGTGCCGCGGAGCGAGGTCGTCCGGGACGCCGACGAGGCCGTCACCGCGGCCGGACGGTTCGGGTACCCGGTGGTCACGAAGCCGCTCGACGGCAACCACGGACGAGGGGTCTGCTTGAACCTGGCCGACGAGCGGGCCGTCCGGACCGGGTTCGATCGCGCCCTCGAGCAGTCCCGCGACGGGCGGGTCGTCGTCGAGACGTTCGTCCGGGGGAGCGACTACCGCGTGCTCGTCGTGGGCGGCCGGATGGTCGCGATCGCCGAGCGCGTGCCCGCGCACGTGACCGGCGACGGCGAGCACACGGTGCGGGAGCTCGTCGAGATCGCGAACCAGGACCCTCGTCGCGGGATCGGCCACGAGAAGGTCCTCACGCGGATCACGGTCGACGCGAGGGCCGAGGAGTTCGTCGGATCGCAGGGCTTCGACATGGACGGCGTGCCGCCCGAGGGGGAGATGGTGCTGCTCGTGGCGACGGGGAACATGTCCACTGGCGGCATCTCGATCGATCGCACGTGGGAGGCGCACGAGGACAACGTCGAGATCGCCGAGGAGGCCGCCCGGGTCGTCGGGCTCGACGTCGCGGGGATCGACTTCCTCGCGCCCGACATCACGCTCCCGGTCCGGGAGGCGGGCGGCGCGATCGTGGAGGTGAACGCGGCGCCGGGCTTCCGGATGCACACGCACCCGACCGAGGGCGAGCCGCAGTACGTGGCGAAGCCCGTGATCGATGCCCTGTTCCCGCAGGGGACTCCGTCGCGGATCCCGATCATCGCGGTGACGGGTTCGAACGGGAAGACCACCACGACCCGGATGATCGCCCACATCTTCCGTGGCCTCGGACGGAAGGTCGGCATGACGTCGACCGACGGCGTCTACATCGACGAGCGGCTCGTGAAGCGCGTGGACGCGTCCGGCCCGAAGTCGGCGCAGATGGTGCTGCAGAACCCCCGGGTGGATATGGCCGTGTTCGAGGTGGCTCGCGGCGGGATCCTCCGCGAGGGCCTCGGGTACGGACGCAACGAGGTCGGGGTGGTGCTGAACGTGACGGGCGATCACCTCGGCCTCCGGGAGGTGAACACGCTCGAGCAGCTCGCGGCGGTGAAGCAGGTCGTGGTCGAGGCGGTGCCCAAGACGGGCTGGGCGGTCCTGAACGCCGACGACCCGCTCGTGCTCGAGATGCGCCGGCACTGCAGCGGCGGCGCGATCCTGTTCTCGATGGAGAAGAACGAGTTCGTCGATCGCTGGGTGCGCCGTGGCCGGAAGGCGGTCGTCCTGGAGCAGGGGCCGCTCGGCGAGCTGATGGTCCTGAAGGAGGGGCGCCGCTCGTCGCCGATCGCCTACGTGCACATGCTCCCGTCGACCTTCGACGGGCGCGCCCGGATGATGGTGCAGAACGCGATGGCGGCGGCCGCAGCGGCGCACGCGGCGGGGGCGCACCTCCACGACATCCGACAGGGGCTCCGGTCCTTCACGACGTCGATCTACCAGGCGCCGGGGCGGCTCAACGTGTTCGAGCTCCACGGGATCAAGGTGATCCTCGACTACGCGCACAACGCGGCCGGCTTGCGGACGCTCGGGGACTTCGTGGACCGGGTGGCCTCTGATTCGGCGATCCCGGAGCGTCCCGGAGAGGCTGCGCGCGCGGCGAACCTCGTCGTCGGCGTGGTGGCCACCGCCGGCGACCGACGCGACGAGGACATGCGTGAGCTGGGCCGCGTCGCCGCGAGGCACTTCGACGTCGTGATCGTTCGCGAGGACAGGAACCCGCGCGGACGCGAGCGGGGCGAGACCGGCGGCCTGGTCGCGGACGGCGTTCGCGAGGCGATGCGGACCGGCCCCGCGCGCGCCGGCACCGTCGAGGTGATCCCCGACGAGATGGAGGCCGCGCGGAAGGCGCTCGACCGCGCGCGGCCGGGCGACGTGGTGGTGCTCTGCGTGGACTACGCGACGGAGGTCTACAAGGAGCTCGAGCGGCGGCGCGGGACCGCGACGCCGGCGGCCCTCCGGCCGTCGGAGCGCGGGCTGATCGAGGCGGTCGGCGGCGACGTCGACCTGATCGACCTGACGTCGGTCCCGCGGTAGGCTCGTGGACACGCGCGTGATCGCGGCCGTTCTCGAACGACGGCGAGCCGAGCTCGCCGGCGAGCTGGGCGTGGTGACGACGGTCGAGCGCGACCCGGACGCGTCGGTGTCGTTCGGGAAGCGGGTCGGCGACGGAACGACCGAGGCGGTCGATCGGCTGAACCGGGTCGGGACCGCGAAGGAGCTGGAGGCGATGCTCCGCGACGTCGAACGCGCGCTCGCGAAGATCGACGACGGGACGTACGGGATCTGCGACCGGTGCGGTCGGCTGATCCCGGAGGCGCGGCTCGAGGCTCGTCCGTGGTCGGTCCGGTGCGTCGACTGCGCGGCACTCGGGGGCTAGCCCGCCGTGGACGTGGCGGACGCGGTCGCCGGGATCGTCCGCGGCGCCGGGCGCGCCGGCGTCTTCCTCGACGTCGATGGAACGCTCGCGCCGATCGTGCCGCGGCCGGAGCTCGCCGCGGTGCTGCCGGAGGTCCCGGAGCTGCTCGTCCGGCTCGCGCGGCGCGTCGGGATCGTCGCCGTCGTGTCGGGCCGGCCGTCCGAGCAGGTCCGGGCGCTCGTCGACGCGGACGGCGTGGTGGTCGTCGGGACCCACGGCCTCGAGGACGAGCCGGACATGCGACCGGAGGTCCTCGCGGCGATCGAGGCGGCGGCGGGGGCCGTCGGCGCATGGGTGGAGCCGAAGGGCGCCGCCGTCGCCGTCCACTTCCGAGGCCTGAACGATCCCGAGGCGGCCGCGGCCGCCGCGGAGCCCGCGCTCGCGGCGGTCGCGGCGGCCCACGGCCTCGAGCTGCTCGGCGGGAAGCGGATCATCGAGCTGACGCCTCCGGGGCCGCGGAAGGGCGGCGCCGTCGCGCGCCTCACGCGGGAGCGTGATCTCCGTGCGGTCCTGTTCGCCGGCGACGACGTCGGGGACCTGGACGCGTTCGCGGTGCTACGGCGGCTCCGTGCCGAGGGGATCTGGACCTGCGGTATCGCTTCGCGTGGTCGGGAGACCGCGCCGGAGGTGCTCGCAGCCGCCGACGTCGCGGTGGACGGTCCGGAGGGAGTCGCTGCGCTCCTCGGCGCACTCGCCGACGAGCTGAACGGCGCGGAAGGATCGCTTGGTTCGCGATGAACCTCATCTCCGAACTCGCTGGCCTGATCTACGGCGTGCTTGACATCAGTCAGGGTCTCTCCGACCCGAGGGCAAGAACACGCCTCGACGGGTTCGTGGACGCACTCGTCGAAGCAGGGGCGGACCGTGGGATCCATCGGTCGGGACCCGATGCGGTCGCATGTGGAGCAGCCGTACTCGTGTTTCGGGATGCAGGAAAGGAACTCGACGAGGCCGCGCTCGAAGACATCGAGCGCGTACGTCCATGCATGAAGTCTTGACTGCCTCCTGACGTTCGCTGCTCGCAGGCCTGACGAATGACCTAGAGCTCGGGCGGGCGAACCTCGTCGATCGCGCGGAGCTGGGCCGCGAGCCACGTGGCCGGCGTGTGCGAGAGCGCCGACCGCTGGAGACCGCGCGCGCGGCGCCGTCGCTCCTCCTCCGGCATCGACAGCGCCTCCTCGATCGCTTCGGCCGTCTCCGAGAGGTCGAACGGGTTGATCGCGAGCGCGTGCCGGCCCAGGCGGCCGAACGCGCCGGCGTTCCGCGACAGGATCAGCGCGCCGCCGCGAGTGTTCACGACCGGACCCTCCATCGCCACGAGGTTCATGCCGTCGTGGACCGGGTTCACGAGCATCGCGTCGTAGCGGTCGTACGCGGCCACGGCGTAGGTGAAGTCCTCCTGCACCTTCAGCACGATCGGCGTCCAGTCCTCTTTCCCGTACGTCGCGTTGATGCGATCCGCCGCGGCCCGGCAGTCGGCCCCGTAGTCCCGGTACACCGGAACCTCCTCGCGCGACGGGCTGAGCAGCGCGAGGAAGACGACCCGCCCGCGCCACTCGCGATGCTTCTGCAGGAGGAGCTCGAACGCGAGGAAGCCGCGCAGGATGTTCTTCGACGGCTCGAGCCGGTCCACCCGGAGGAGCAGCTTCCGATCGCCTCGGAGCTTCTCGATCTGCGCCCGGAGGCGAGCGGCCCGGTCGCTGGCCGCCGCGTCGCGGATCTCCTGGGCGCCGACCGCCACGGGGAACGAGCGGACCTGCACCTCTCGCCCATCCACGTCGGCGCGGTGCGCGCGGATGTCGACGTGCACGTCCTCGAGCTCGCGCGCGGACAGCAGGAAGTTCTCGCCCCACTGTCGGCCCTGGAAGCCGACCACGTCCGCCCCGAGCATCCCGCGCAGGATCGAGTTCCGCATGTCGACCGGCAGCGTCCGCAGGTAGGTGCGGCCGGCGAACGGCGTGTGGGAGAAGTGCAGGATCCGCGCGTCAGGGACGATCTCGCGGAGCATCCGCGGGACGAGCGTCAGGTGATAGTCCTGGATCAGGAAGACCGGATCGTGGCGCGCCTCCGCGGCGAGCAGGCGCGCGAACGCGCGGTTCGCCTCGACGTAGTCCTCCCACTCGTGCTCGGTCCGGTCGCCGAAGGACGGCGTCCGCGCGATGTCCCAGAGGTAGTGGTGCACGAACCACAGGATCCCGTTCGCGATCCCGTTGTAGTAGCCGTCGTAGCGGTCCGGCGGGATGTCGACGTATCGCACGCGCTGCGCCGCTCCCTCGAGCTTGCGTCCGCGGGGCGCGACCTCCCGGTCCGCGTCCGTCGCGGCGGCGGCCACCCAGGTGGCGTCGTCGCGCTCCAGGACGCCGCCGAGCACGGTGACGAGGCCTCCCGAGCCTCGATTCGCGACGAGCTTCCCGTCCTCACCGCGTTCGAATCGCACGGGTCCGCGGTTGGACGCGACCACGATGGCGGATTCCATCGCGGAGTGCGTGGTGGACACCATCGGGACCATCCTCCCAGGCCGGCGTCGGTCGCGCAGACGGGCAACGTCAGGCGGGCGTTCGGTCCGCGTCGCGGACCGCGCGGACCAGGCGCCGGACCTCGGCCGGTCCCGGCATGCGAGCGTCCTTGCTCCGGAGCCAGCGGAACGCCTGCGCGCGCTGCGCGAGCGCCGTGATCCCGACGACGTCGCCGGGGGAGGACGTCTTCAACATCCCGCGCAGGGCCCGCATCTCGTCCGGGTAGACGGGAATGTCGTGCTTGCCGGCGCGGGCGGCCCCCTCGCGGAGACGGGCGATCACGTCCTCCCGGGATCGCCCGCGCAGGTACTTCAACTGCTCCGCGATCGCGAGGTGGTCGACACCCAGCGCCGCACGGACCGCGAACCCGTGCAGGATCGCGTCGGTCCGATCCCCCGCGGTGCCGATCGCGAGCCAGATCTCGCTCCGGGGCCGGCGGAGGCCACGGAGGATCTCGACGAGCCCGTCCATCCCGGCCTCGTTGTGCGCGTAGTCGAGGACGATCACCCGTCGGTCCAGCCAGAATAGGTTCGTCCTGCCGGGGTTCTTCGTGGGGTCGAGAACGAACGTCCGGAGGCCCTTCGCGACGCTCCGCGGCGGCAGGCCGACGCCGAGGCCGGCGGCCGCCGCCGCGAGCGCGTTCTGCGTGTACATGCGCGAGAGCCCCGCGAGCGTCATCGGCACGCGCTCGAGCGCCACGAGCGGGTGGACCGTCGACCCCTCGATCCACACGATCGTCCCGTCGAGGACGGTCATCGCGCGGCCGCCCTCGGCGAGCGCGTCCCGGAGCGCCGGGTGCCTCGGGTCGAGCGAGAACAGCCACGACCGTCCGGTCGCGCCCCGGCGCATCGCGAGGACCCGCGGATCGTCCGCGTTCAGCACGTCCCAGCCGTCCGGCCGCGTGATCCGCGTGACGGTCGCCTTGACCTCGGCCAGCTGGTCGACCGTCGTGATCCCGTGCAGGTCGAGGTGGTCGGCGGAGACGTTCGTGACGACCGCGACGTCGTTGTGCTGCACGCCGATCCCACGCAGCAGGATCCCGCCGCGCGCGGTCTCCAACACGGCGACGTCGGGGCGTTGGGCGAGGGCCGTCGCCGCCCCGCCGAAGCCGGAGTAGTCGCCCTTCTTCACGAGCCGGCCGTCGCGGTAGACGCCGTCGGTGGACGAGAACGCGACCCGCCGCCCCGCCGTCGTCACGAGGTGGGCGAGGAGCCGCGTCGTCGTCGTCTTCCCGTTCGTGCCGGTCACCTGGACCACGGGCACCTCCGGCTCCGGGACGGAGGGTTCCTCGCCGGGTTCCGCGGCCTCGACGGCGCGGGCGGCCTCCGCGAGCACGCGTGGCGCCGATCGTCGGAGCAGGACGGCCATCGCGTCGGCCACCGCGCGCGCGAGCGCCTCCGCCGCTCCGCGGCGACGCCACGGGAAGGCCACGACCACGACCCCGCTGCGGGCGTCCGTCCGACCGCGGATCGCGAGCCGCCGGGTCCCGACCGCGGCCGCGATCCGCTTCGTCACGGCCACCGCGATCCGGGCCGTCGCGCGCAGCCGCCGTTCGCTGCCGGCCACGCCCGGCTCGATCCCTCGGAGGCCGATCGCGCTCGCGACGGCCGCGACCTTCGACGCGTCGGCGCCCACCCATCCGGGGACGTCGAGCGTGAGCTTCACGGCGGGCCGCGGGAAGTAGAGGTTCGGTCCCTCCAGCACGCGGAGCTCGACCGTGCGGGCGGGCGCCGCCACGGATCAGCCGCCGGCGGTGTCGGTTGCTGCGTCGATGTCGGCCGCCAGCTCCACGTCTTTCTCCGTGACGCCGCCCTCGTCGTGGGTCGACAGGGAGATCACCACGCGGTTGTAGTGGATCTCGATGTCGGGGTGGTGTCCGGCGGCCTCGGCGAGTTCCGCGACGACGTTCACGAACGCGATCGCGCCCGTGAACCCCGGGAAGCGGAACTCCTTGTGGATCGCGTTCCCCAGGTGCTTCCACCCGTCGCGGTCGTCGAGGAACAGGCGGAGCTCACCGTCGGTCAGTTTCGTCATGCGGCGCAGCGTAACGTGAGGTGGCATCGGGCGCGCGAGCCCGGCGCAGCTCCGGGTAGACGGACGCCACGAGGAGGGCACCGACGATGCACGCGATCCCGCCCGAGATCACGCTGAAGACCGGCGACGTGACGCCGGCGACCAGGCCCGCCTCGAGGTCGCCGAGCCGCGGCCCGCCGGTGACGACGAGGATGTGGATCCCGAACAGGCGCCCCCGCAGGTGCTCGGGGGCGGAGACCTGCAGGATCGTCGTGCGGAAGATCGCGCTGATCACGTCCGCCCAGCCGGCCGCCGCGAGCGCGACCAGCGCGACCCAGAGCTGGTCCGAGAGGCCGAACGCGATGATCGCGAGGCCCCAGGCGATCACCGACACGATCACCGCGCGACCTTGCCGCAGGACCAGCCCGGTCCAGCCGCTCGTCAGGGCGCCCAGCAGCGCGCCGACCGCGAGCGCCGCGAACAGGAACCCGATCGCCTCCTGCTGCTGGTCGAAGCGCTGGACGATCAGGAACGGGAAGAGCACACGCGGCAGGCCGAAGACCATCGCGATCAGGTCGATCACGAAGGTCGACATGATAAGCCGGTGCCGTCGCGCGAAAGAGAACCCCTCCCGGATCGCGCGCCACCCGGTATCGGTGTGGTCCCCCCGCGCCGGCGGCATCGGTCGCACGAACCAAGCCGCCGCGAACATGCACCCGATCGAGACGAGGTCGACCGTGTACGCGACCCGGACGCCACCCCCCGCGATCACGAGCCCGGCGAGGAGCGGCCCGACCAGCGCCGCCGAGTTCCACACGACCTGGTTCAGCGCCTGGGCCGCGGGCAGCAGCGGCGGGTCGACGACCCGCGCGGTGATCGCCGACCGGGTCGGGCCGTCGATCGCGCTGCTCGCGGCCAGCACCGCGAGCCCGACGTAGATCAGCCAGAGCGGCGGCGAGCCCGAGATCGCGCCGGTGAGCAGGATCCCGGAGCCGACAGCGAGGCCGACCTGTGCCGCCATCAGCAACCGCCGTCGGTCAACGGCGTCGAGGATCGCGCCGCCGCCGAGCGCCCCGGCGAGGAGGCCCACGACGTACGCGAGCCCGGTGGCGCCGACCGCCGCCTCGGATCCGGTCAGGTCGGTGACCTGGACGAACACCGCGACGAGCGTGAACTGGCTCCCCGTGGCGGTGACGAGCAGTCCGAGCCAGATCAGGCGGAAGTCCCGTGAGGCGCGGAGGGGCGAGACGTCGATCGCGAGCCGGCGGAGGCGGCCCCTCGTCCTTCGCGCGGGCTCGTCCGTCGTTCCGGTCACGGTCCGACGCTAGCAATCCGTGCCGGCCGGTCGGACTTCCTAGCCAATACGAGGGACGAGGTCTATCCTGCGCGCTGGAGGTGGTGGGGGTGCCGATGTACCTGATCGACCGGAACTTCTCGAAGATCACGGAAGAGCAACTCGGCGAGTTCGCGAAGAACTCGAAGCGGCTCGCGATGGACACGTACACCGACGTCGTGTGGCATCACAGCCACGTCGTGATCGACCCCGCCGGAGTGGTCCACACGTTCTGCGTGTACTCGGCCCCGGACGAGTCGAGGATCCGCGAGCATGCCAAGGCGTTCGGCGGCCACCAGATCGACAGCATCGCGGTGATCGCGGGCGAGGTCGATCCGGCCGAGATCGTCGTCTAGGGCTGCTCCGCGTCTCGCTCCCAGCGGACCGGGCCTGCGTCGAACACCGCGTGGGACAGGCGCGTGAACGAGATCAGCCGCTTCACCGTGAGATCCTGCCGGCCGGGATCGTCCCCGGCCATCAGCTCCAGGGCCGATCCGTACAGCTCCACCGCGTGGTGGAACGCGAGCTGCTCGTCCGCGAGCTCCGCCGCCTCGACCAGATAGGGGAGTGAGCGCTCGGGCTCGCCCGCCTCTCGCCAGTGGTGGGCGAGGACCCAGGCGAGGTTCCGGCTCTGTCCCGCGACCGCATCCTCGATGCATCGCGCGACGTCCGCGTGGCGTCGCCGGCGCTCCGCCCTCGCCAGCGTCGAGTAGGCGACCTCGCGGATCAGGATGTGCTTGAAGGCGAACTCCGCATCGCCCTGCACCTGGCTCATGGGCTCGCGCCGGACCAGGTCCCTGGCCTCCAATGCCAAGAGGGCCTCGTCAACGCCGTCGAGGTCGTCGAACGACCGGAGGACGCCCCGCCAGAAGTGCTTGCCGACCACCGACGCCGCGAGCAGCGCGGCGCGAGGTTCGGCGGGGAGCGCGTCGATCCGCGAAGCGATCGCCGCCCGGACCGTGGTCGGGAGCTCGTCCGAGGGGCCGCGGTCGAGGAGCGAGGCCGCGAGCTCCTCGATGAACAGCGGGTTCCCCTCCGCGACCTCGACCAGCCGCTCGACGGAGGACAGGTCGCCGCCGCCGGAGAGCAGGTACGACGCGATCGAGGCCGCGTCGACCGGTGAGAGCGGCTCCAGCGGGATCGCGGTGTGATTGAGGATCCCGCTGCCCCATCCCGGCCGCACCTCGAGGAGCTCCGAGCGCGCGAGCGCGAGGAAGAGCGCCGGGACGTCGCGGACGTGCATCGCGAGGTGCTCCAGGAGGTCGAGCTGCGCGGCGTCGGCCCAGTGGATGTCCTCGAATACGAAGACGGTGGGTTGCTCGCTCGCGAGGAGCTCGACGATCCGGCGGGCCGCGAAGAACAGCTGCAACGGCTCCTCCGCCGGAACGTCGCTCGCGCCGACTCCGAGCAGCGCGCCGACGAGCCTCGTCGTCTCCTCCGCTTCGGGGGACGGGTCGAGGGCGGCGATCCGCTCTCGCAGCTTCCGCGGGGCGTCCTCCGGGCCGTCCGACTCGAAGATCCCGGCCGCCGCCCGGATCTGTTCCGTGAACGGGCGGTAGGGGGTCTGCCCGTAGGGGAGACAGCGGCCGGTGAAGGTTCGCGCGCCCGCCATCTCCGCGCGCGCGCGGATCTCGTCGGCCATCCGCGACTTCCCGATCCCCGTCGGTCCGACCAGCGTGACCAGGTGCGGGCGCCGCTCGGCGGCGGTGCGGTCCCAGACCGAGTCCAGCAACGCGAGCTCCCGCGTCCGTCCCACGAGGGGCGCCGTCGTCGCGGGCCGCTCCGCCGGCGCGCCGACGGGTGCGAGCGCCAGCCACGCCCCCACCGGATCCTTCTTTCCCTTGGCCTGGATCGGATCCAGCTCCTGGTAGCGGATCATCGTCCGCGTCGCGCGGTACGTCTCGTCGCCGACGATCAACCGGCCCACCGGCGCCGAGTTCTGCAGGCGCGAGGCGGTGTTCACCACGTCACCGAGCGCGAGCGGGTCGCCCGACTCGGGACGCATGCCGACCGACACCACGGCGTCCCCGGTGTTCACGGCGGCGCGCAGCTGCAGCGAGACGTCGGGCCGCTCGCGGTCCAGCTCTCCGATCGCGTCGATCACGCGCAGGCCCGCCCGCACCGCCCGCTCGGCATCGTCGCCGTGCGCGACCGGGGCGCCGAACACGGCCATCACGGCGTCGCCGATGAACTTCTCCACCGTCCCGCCGAACCGTTCGATCTCCTGCTTCGCGCGCGAGTGGAACGCCTGGAGCGTGTCGCGAACGTCCTCCGGGTCTGCCTGGTCGGCCGCCGCCGTCGACCCGACGAGGTCGACGAACAGCACCGAGATCAGCTTCCGCTCCTCGTGGCCCGGCTCGGGTGCCCCGAGCGGAGCGCCGCAGGACGGGCAGAACGCGGCGTCCGCGGGCGGCTCGCGCCCACAGTTGGGGCAGGCCGTCATCGTCTCTAGCCCCGGTGGAGCCGGTAGAAGCGCCAGAAGCCGATCTCGATCGGGAGGACGCGCTCCGCGAACACCTCCGCGTCGCTCACGCGACCGACTCCGCGACGGCCTCTTCCAGCAGGTCGAGCCCCTCGACGAGCAGCGCGTCCTCGATCGTCACCGGTGGCAACAGTCGGAGCACGTTCCCGTACGTCCCGGCGGTGAGCACGATCACGCCCCGCTCCAGGGCGCCCCGCGAGATCGCGTTCATCGTCTCCGCGCTCGCCGGCTCCTTCGTCTCAGGGTCGGCGACGAGCTCGATAGCGCGCATGGCGCCGCGACCGCGCGCGTCGCCCACGGCCTCGAACCGCTCGCGCATCGCCTCCAGCCGTCCACCGATCGCCTCGCCCACCGTGCGTGAACGCTCGAGCAAACCCTCGGCCTCGATTTTGTCGAGGACCGCCAACGCCGCCGCCGCGGCCACCGGGTTCCCGCCGTACGTCCCGCCGAGGCCCCCGACGTGGACGCTGTCCATGATCTCGGTCCGTCCGGTCACCGCGGAGATCGGGAGCCCCCCGCCCAACGACTTCGCGGTCAACACGATGTCCGGCACGACGCCCTCGTCCTCGATCGCGTACCAGCGGCCGGCGCGCCCCATGCCCGACTGGATCTCGTCGGCGACGAACACGATGCCGTGCTCCGCCGCGAACCGTGCTAACCCCTCGATGAACCCGGGCGCCGGGACGATGAACCCGCCCTCGCCCTGGATCGGCTCGATCACGATCGCCGCGATGTGTTCCTCGCCGACGTGCTTGTGCATCTCGTCGATCGCATATGCGAGGCACGACTCGGCGCACGTCTCCGGCGTCCCGCCCGTCGGGCACCGGTACGGGTAGGCGAGCGGCAGCCGGTAGACCTCCGGCGCGAACGGCCCCATCCCGTCCTTGTAGGGCATCACCTTCGCGGTGAGCGACATCGCCAGCAGCGTCCGGCCGTGGAACGCGTGGTCGAACACCACGACCGCGTCCCGTCCCGTGTGCTTCCGCGCGATCTTCACCGCGTTCTCGACCGCCTCGGCGCCCGAGTTCGCGAACATCGTCTTCTTCTCGTGGTCGCCGGGCGTGAGCGCGTTCAATCGCTCCGCGAGCTCGATGTACGGCTCGTTCGCGGTCACGTGGAAGCACGTGTGGGTGTCGAGCTCGAGCTGGCGCTGCGCGGCCGCCACGACCTCCGGCGCGCTGTGCCCCACGTTCAGGACCGCGATCCCGGTCGCGAAGTCGATCAGCCGGTTGCCGTCGACGTCCTCGACGATCGCGCCGGCCGCGCGGGCGGTCACGACCGGGTGGAGGTTCGCGACGCCGCGGGGGACCGCGGCCTCCCGCCGCTCGAACCATTCGCGGGACCGCGGCCCGGGGATCTCGGTGACGAGCTTCCGTTCCTGCGGGATGTCCATGGCAGGCCTCCGTCCGGCGGCCATCGTCCTTCCCGACCGCGTGCCCGGAGTCTAAGGTGGCTTCGCTGGGCATACCTGGGGGTTCCCTCGCTCGGCCGAGCCCGGAGGCTGGATGAAACGGGACGCCGTGATTCTCGTCGTGGTCATCGTCGTCGGCATCGTCGGGTATCTGGGTGGGGCGAGCGGAGCGAGGATCGGTCGTCGTTCCCGACGTTCGCGAGATGACGATCCGCGACGGCGCATTCGCGCTCCAACAACTCGGGCTCTGGGTCGCCGTCGAACAGGGAAGTGGCCCGGCGCGCCGGCTGATCGTCGCCGAGCAACGGCCGCAACCGGGTGTTCTCGTCCTCGAACGATCGCTGGTGACGCTCGTGAATGTGAGTCCTGAGGCCCTCACTCGTGTCCTCGCGGGCATCGCGGCGCGGAACCGAGGACTCGGCTGTAGTGAGGGAACCGGCGTGGGAGGCGTCCCGGGCGGAGCTGCGTAACACGCACCTACTTTGGAGCAAGGAGGTGGAAGCAGCGCACGGCGGCGTCCGCCAGACTCGACACGATGTCGGATCCCGCGCCCGAGTCATCTGCGAACGCCGGGCCTGATGTCCTCGACTTCTGGCTCGGGGACTGGACGTGCACGTGGGAGGGCGGTCACGGCACGAACCGGATCACGAAGGAGTTCGACGATCACGTCGTGGTCGAGCGCTTCGAGTGCCTCGAGAAGGAGCGATGGACGGGGTTCAGTGTCAGCGTCCACGACGAGGGCCACGGCTGGCGCCAGACCTGGGTGGACTCCACCGGGAACTACTGGGCGCTCCACGGCGACGCCCATCCTGAGGGATTCGCGTTCTCGGTAGGCGAGCTCGAGGACGATCGAGAGGTCCTGAAGCGGATGGTGTTCTCCGACATCCAGGCCGATCGGTTCGCCTGGCGATGGGAGCGCTCGTTCGACGCCGGGGACATGTGGGAGCTGCTCTGGGCGATCGACTACCGCCGCGAAGGGTCGTGATCCGTCGAGCGAGCAAGGAAGTGCCAGCATCGGCAAGGAACCGGAACGTCTCGGCAACAACGCGCTAGCCCACCGCCCCGGCCCGCTCCTACCGTCCTTCCCGTGCTCCGGTACATCGCGCGCCGGCTGCTCTACTCCGTCGTCGCCCTGGTCATCGTCTCGATCCTGACGTTCCTGA
This sequence comes from Actinomycetota bacterium, assembly GCA_036281075.1. Taxonomy (GTDB): domain Bacteria; phylum Actinomycetota; class UBA4738; order UBA4738; family HRBIN12; genus JAJNBA01. The sequence continues at coordinate 38,227 of DASUPO010000113.1, forward strand.
TCTTCGTGAAGCTGCCCGCCGGGGATCCGGCCCGGCGCGCCGTCGGCCGCCGGACCGATCCCCAGCAGATCGAGAACGCGAGGAAGGCCTTCGGGCTGGATCGGTCGCTCCTCTTCCAGTACAGCCGGTTCGCGAAGGGGTTGATCCCGCTCCCCAGCACGTTCCTTTCCGAGGACGTGTACTACTCGTTCTCGAACTTCCAGCCGGTCCGAGACGAGATCTGGCGCCGCCTCCCGGTCTCCGCGATCCTCGCGGTCGGGGCCGCGATCATCTGGCTCTGCGTCGGGATCCCGCTGGGGATCGTCTCGGGGGTCCGTCCACGGTCCACGTTCGCCAAGTGGACGATGGTGCTCGCGATCGTGGGCGTGTCCCTCCCGGTCTTCTGGCTCGGGCAACTGCTGCTCTACTTCTTCTGGTACAAGCTCGAGCTCGCGCCCCCGAGCGGGATGGAGATCGACGCGAGCGTCTGGGGCAGCGCCCTGACCGGCAAGTTCATCCTGCCGTGGATCACGGTCGCGGTCGGCTACGCCGCGATCTACGCGCGGATGCTCCGCAGCAACATGCTCGAGACGACGCAGGAGGACTACATCCGGACCGCGCGCGCGAAGGGCCTCTCCGAGCGCCGCGTGATCTACAAGCACGCGCTCCGGGGAGCGCTCACGCCGATCGTGACGATGCTCGGGATCGACCTGGCCACGATCATGGCCGGGCTCGTGATCACGGAGAACCTCTTCGGGCTCCCCGGTCTCGGTCAGCTCGCCGTGCAGTCGATCACCACGAACGACTTCCCCATGGTGATGGGCGTCACGCTGGCGGGGTCGCTGTTCATCCTGATGGCGAACATCGTCGTCGACGTCGCGTACGCGTTCCTCGACCCCCGCGTCCGGTACTGACACCGGCTGTCCCGGAGCGATTCCCGAGACCCGGATCGCGGGTGACCGGGAACGCGTGTTTGGCGCATACTGGCGGGCCGAGACCGAAGGAGGGGACATGGCGGACGCGTACCAGATGTTCATCAACGGCGAGTGGGTGAACTCGTCCGACGGCCAGACCCGCGACGTGATCGATCCGGCCACCGGCGAGGTGATCGCGTCGGTCCAGGAGGGCACGAAGGAGGACGCGGACCGGGCCGTGGCCGCCGCGAAGGCCGCCTTCGAGGGTGATTGGTACGACTCCACGCCCAAGGACCGGCAGCTCGCGCTCCTCAAGATGGCCGACCGGATCGAGGAGCACGCCGACGACATCGTGAAGCTCGAGGCGCAGAACGTCGGCAAGCCGTTCGCGGTCACGATGTCGGAGGAGATCCCACCGATCGTCGACAACCTCCGGTTCTTCGGCGGCGCCGCGCGGACGATGGAGGGCCGGGCGGCCGGCGAGTACATGGCCGGCTACACGAGCTACGTCCGTCGCGAGCCGCTCGGCGTCGCCGGGCTGATCGCGCCGTGGAATTACCCCCTGATGATGGCGATCTGGAAGATCGGCCCCGCCCTGGCGACCGGCAACGCGGTCGTCCTGAAGCCCTCGGAGCTGACGCCGCTGACCGCGTTGAAGCTGGCGGAGCTCGCGGCCGACCTCTTCCCACCCGGCGTGTTCAACGTCGTGACGGGCGACGGCGTGCCGGTCGGCGACGCGATCGTCCGGAACGAGGACGTCGGGATCGTCTCGCTCACCGGCGACACCGCCACCGGCAAGGCGATCGCCGCCGCCTCCGCCGACTCGCTGAAGCGGGTCCACCTGGAGCTCGGAGGGAAGGCGCCCTTCATCGTCTTCGACGACGCGGACATGGAACAGGTCGTCGAGTGGATCAAGGTCGGCGGCTATTTCAACTCGGGCCAGGACTGCACGGCGTCGGCGCGGATCCTGATCGGGTCCGGCGCGTACGACGACGTGCTCGCGGAGCTGGTGCCCGCGGTCGAGTCGATCAAGGTGGGCCACCCGTTCGCGGAGGACACCGAGATGGGCTCGATGGTGTCGAAGGAGCAGCTGGAGCGGGTGACCGGGTTCGTCCAGCGAGCCGAGGAGGCGGGGAGCAAAGTGCTCACGGGCGGCAAGCCGATCGAGGGCGAGGGCTTCTGGTACTCGCCGACGATCGTCGCCGACGTCGATCAGCAGGCCGAGATCATCCAGAAGGAGGTCTTCGGGCCGGTGGTCACCGTGCAGCGGTTCGACGACGAGGACCAGGCCCTCGAGTGGGCGAACGGTGTGCCCTACGGCCTGTCGAGCTCCGTCTGGACGCGCGACGTGGGTCGGGCGCACCGGATGGCGCGGAGGCTCCAGTTCGGGTGTGTCTGGGTGAACACCCACATCCCGCTCACGCCGGAGATGCCGCACGGCGGCTACAAGCAGTCCGGCGACGGCAAGGACATGTCGGTGTACTCGTTGGAGGACTACACGAACATCAAGCACGTGATGGTGTCGCTCGACTAGGAGCGGCGCCGCGCGGGTAAGGCGGTGAGGAGATGGCGGTGCGTCCCTACTTGGTGAACGGCGAGTGGCGGACGGGCGACGGCTCGTTCGAGGTCCACAGCCCGTTCGACGACGGCGTGGTGGCCGAGATCGGCGTGCCGACCGAGGCCGACGTCGAGGAGGCCGCGGCGACGGCGTACGAGACGTTCCAGGAGTCCTCGCGACTGCCCGTCCACGCGCGGGCCGACGCCCTCGACCACATCTCGAAGCGTCTCGGCGAGACGATCGACGAGAACGCCGAGCTGATCGCCCGCGAGGGCGGCAAGCCGCTGAAGTGGGCCACGATCGAGGCGACCCGGGCCGTTTCGACGTTCCGCTGGGCCTCGGAGACGATCCGCCACGGCGACGACGAGGTGATGCGCCTGGACACCGAGGCCTCGCTCGGGTCCCGCATGGGGATCGTCCGCCGGTTCCCGATCGGCCCTGTCCTGGGGATCACGCCGTTCAACTTCCCGTTGAACCTCGTGGCGCACAAGGTCGCGCCCGCGCTCGGCGTGGGTGCGCCGATCGTCGTGAAGCCCGCGAGCGCCACCCCGATCGGCTCGCTCCGCCTGGCCGAGTTCTTCGCCGAGACCGACCTGCCGAAAGGCATTTACCAGGTGCTCCCGGTCTCCTCGAAGGTCGCGGACGGCATGGCGCGCGACGAGCGCTACCGGAAGATCTCCTTCACCGGCTCCGCCGAGATCGGCTGGTACCTGAAGGGCCTCGACCCCAAGAAGCGCGTGACGCTCGAGCTCGGCGGCAACGCCGGCGTGATCGTCCACGCGGACGCGGACCTCGACTTCGCGGCGCAGCGGATCGCGTACGGCGGCTACTACCAGGCCGGTCAGAGCTGCATCAGCGTCCAGCGGGTACTGGTCTCCTCCGAGGTCTACGACGACTTCACGGCGCGGCTCGTGAAGCAGATCGAGAGCCTGAAGGTCGGCGATCCGCTCGACCCGACGGTCGACGTCGGCCCCGTGATCCAGCGCAAGGAGGTCGACCGGCTCACGGAGTGGGTGAACGAGGCTGTCTCGCAGGGCGCCGAGGTCCTCACCGGCGGCAAGGGTGACGGCCCGTTCTTCGAGCCGACGCTCCTGGCCGACGTGCAGCCCGAGATGCGCGTCTGCCGCGAGGAGATCTTCGGCCCGGTCGTGACGATCAGCAAGTACGAGACGTTCGAGGAGGCGCTCGGCGTCGTGAACGACTCGAAGTACGGGCTGCAGGCCGGTATATTCACGAACGACATCGGCCGGGCGTTCGAGGCGCACCGCTCGATCGAGGTCGGCGGGTTGATCGTGAACGACGTGTCCGCGTTCCGCGCGGACCAGATGCCGTACGGCGGGTCCAAGGACTCCGGCTTCGGCCGGGAGGGCCTGCGCTACGCGATGGAGGAGATGACCGAGCCGCGGATCATGGTGCTCTCGCACGTTCCGCTGTAGATCGGGAGGGCCGTGGACGCCCGTGAGCTGATTTTCGTCGTGCTGCCGTTCGTGGTGGCGATCACACTCGGCTTCGGCTTCCTGCTGGTGTTCCGCGAACGCGCGGCGGCCAACGAGGTGATGCGCCGGCGCGCGCAGCTGGCCGAGCCCGATCTCGCAACGCCGCTCCGCGACCCGAGCCCTTCCGAGCGGCCGTGGTGGGGAAACCCGTGGTTCTGGGTCGGCGTGTGCGTGATCTTCCTGATCCTCGGGTTCGTCGTGTGGCCGGGCCTGTTCGGCTTCAGCTTCTTCTTCCTGCCGTTCGTGTGGGTGTGGCGTCCCCGACGGGCCGAGGTCGACCCGCGTACGAACGGCCACGCGAAGCGCCAGGACCCGAGCTCCCTCGGGGGCTGACGCTCCGGATGAGTCTCCTGCTAGACCTTGTGGACTTGATCACCCCTCGATGATCGTCACCCGCGACATCAGCCAACAGGTCACGTGCTCGCACGCGATCGACATCGCCCCGTCATCCAGGATCTCGAGGCGGCCGGGTCGGAAGTCGGGATGGTTCGATGCGGTGACGACACCTTCTGTTTCGGCGACGCGCACCTCGTGTTCGCCGTCGAGCCGCTCGTGACGCCCGAGGGCCGTGGGCTTGCCGACGTGGCCGTTGAGCAACTGGAGCAGCGCGGTGTGACGATCGCTCGTGTGGAACGCTCGCACTCACACGTGCTGTCGGTCGCCGGTTCGACGCGGGAGGGATGGATCGAGGGGAGGATCCTCTCGTCACGCGGCTGGGTGTTCCTGATCAACGCTCCTACCGAACCCGAGGGTTCAGCGCTCGCTGACATCCTCGATCGCAAGATCGCCGTTATCGAGCGTTAGCAGGCCCCCCGTCCTGGCGACGTACCCAACCTCTATGTCATCCGGGCACCGCAGCCCCTTCCAGCGGCTTCAGCGTTCCGCGAACAAGGCGGCATCCGCGAAGTCGCCGACGATCGCGGCGGCATCGCGCTCCCTGCGAGGCAGGTAGTGATCGACCCCCTCGACGATCGTGACCTGGGCGACTCCTTCCCCGTACGAGCGGAGGTCCTCGGCCGGGCAGTACTCGTCGTGCTCGCCGGTCAAGAACAGCATCGGCCGCTGGAGCCGTCCGAGCTCATCGTGGGAAGGCAGCGGAGGCAGCTTCAGGTCGTTCGGACGGAGCGGAAGGCCGACGAGGGCGAGCGCGTCCACGCGCTCGTCGTCGAAGGCTTCACGGAGCGCGACGCTGGCGCCGAACGACCAGCCGATGACGAACGTGGGCCCGTCGGTTCGCTCGCGGATCTTGCCGATCGCGGCCCGGACGTCCTCGATCTCGTCGTGGCCGCCGCCGTGCTCGCCGGCCGATCCCATCGTCCCGCGGAAATTGAAGCCGAGGATCGCGAGGCCGCGTTTCCCTGCGAGCTCGTTGCGGATCGCCCACAGGATCGGGTGGTCCTTGCTCCCGCCGTGGCGCGGGTGCGCGTGACAGATCACGGCCGAGCCGCGCGGCGAGCCATCCGGCATCCGGAGCTCGCCCTCGAGCCGGATGTCGTCGGCCGTCGTGAACGTCACGGTCTCCATCCCTCTGCGACGATGCCAGCGTGAGCGTTCCGCGCCAACCGAAGGGGACCGCGTTCACGATCCGCGACCTGCCGTGGACCGAGGTCGTCGCGATCGCGAGGGAGGGTGAGGCCCTCGGCTACGACGCCGCGTTCCTCCCGGAGATCGACTCGCGTGACACGCTGGCCACGCTCGTCGGGATCGCGGGAGAGACGACTTCCTTGTTGCTCGGGACGGGCGTGATCCCGATGCGGTCGAGAACGTCGAAGCTGGCGGCGATGGCGGCCGCGACGGTGCAGGAGCGCTCCGGCGGCCGACTCGTGCTCGGTGTCGGGACGGGCGGTTCGGCGCCAGGGGCGCTCGATAGGCTCCGGACGTACGTCGCCGAGCTCCGCGAACTCCTGGACTCATCGCCGCTCCCGCTGGCCGCTCCGCCTCCGATCTGGATCGCGGCGCTCGGCCCCCGGGCGGTCGAACTGGCCGGGGAGATCGCGGACGGCGTGATCCTCAATTGGTGCACGCCGGATCGCGTCGCGGAGGCCCGCGACGCGATCCGGGCCTCCGCCGAGGCCGCAGGGCGAGACCCCGACGCGGTCACGATCTCGGTGTACGTCCGGGCCGCTTTCCAGGCCCGGGCGGACGAGGCGCTGCTCGCGGCTGCCGCCGAGTACGCCTCCTACCCGGCCTACGCACGCCAGTTCGAGAAGATGGGCGTGGACCCGACGGCCGAGCGCGTCGTCGAGGCGGTCTGCCTCCGAGGCGATCCCGAACAGGCCGCAGTGCGACTGGATGCCTATCGAGCCGCCGGCGCCGACCTCCCGGTCGTCTACCCGGTGCTTGCGCCCGGGGAGACCGCCGCGGCCTCGATCGCGACGCTCACACCGCTCGCGCCGGAGGTTGCCTGAGGGATCGGCGGCGGTAGACTCAAGTTCGCAAGGTCGACACCGTGGAAACGGGGGAAATGGATGACCTACACGATCGCGGAACCCTGCATCGACGTGAAGGACAAGGGCTGCGTGGACGAGTGCCCGGTGGACTGCATCTACGAGGGGCCCCGGATGCTCTACATCCACCCCGACGAGTGCGTCGACTGCGGCGCCTGCGAGCCAGTCTGTCCCGTGACGGCGATCTTCTACGAGGACGACGTCCCGGCCGAGTGGAAGCAGTTCAACGCGATCAACGCCGAATGGTTCAACGAGGACATCAGCGGGGTGGGCTCACCTGGCGGCGCCGCGCAGGTCGGTCCTGCGTCCAAGGACCACCCGATCGTCGAAGCCTGGGCTTCGGTGTAGGCGGTCAGGCGACCGAACCCGCGACGGGCTCGACCGGCTCGGCCGGGTGCACGGCCGGCAGGAACACGCGGAACGACGCGCCGCCGCCCTCGCGCTCCTCGACCCACGCGCGCCCGTGGTGCATCTCCGCGAAGCGACGGACGAGCGTGAGTCCCACGCCGACGCCTGGTGAGGCCTGGGGCGCGTCCGTGCCCTGACGGAACTCCTCGAAGATCTTCTCTCGAAGCTCGTCGGGCACGCCCCGGCCCTCGTCCTCGACCGCGATCACCGCGCCGTCCGGCGTGGCGGCGACCGACACGTGGACCGGCGTCCCCGGCGGCGTGTGCTTCGCGGCGTTGACCAACAGGTTCTCCACGATCCGTTCGACCTTCGGCGGGTCGATGGGGACCACCGCCGGCTCCGTCGTCAGCTCGACCCGGTCTGGGAGGGACGGGTCCGCCTCCGCCACCATCCGTCCGACCAGCTCCCCGACGTCTGCGGGCTCGAACGACGGGGTCAGCACGCCGCGTGAGAGCCGGTCCAGGTCGAGGAGGTTCGTCACGAGCCGTTCGAGGCGGCGCGCGTTGTGCTCGATCCGTCCCGCGAGCCGCCGGCGCTCCTGGGCCTCCAGTCCGACGTCGTCGCGTTCGAGCGTGATCGCGAGCCCCAGGATCGCGGCGAGCGGCGTGCGCAGGTCGTGCGACACGGCCTGGAGGAAGGTGTCCTTCATCTCGTCCAGCGTCCGCAGCCGTGCGATCGCCTCCCGCTCCACCTCGAGGGCGCGCTCCAGGTCCTCCTGCGCGCGCTTGCGGTCGCTGATGTCACGGATGAATCCGGAGAACACGATCTCGTCCCCGACGGCCACGGGCACGATCGCGAGCTCGACGGGGATCAGGCGACCGTCGCGGTGCAACGCCTGGATCTCGATCCGGGAGTTCAGGACCGTGCTGGCGCCCGTCTCGCGCCAGCGTGTCAGGCCCTGTCGGTGGGCCGCCCGTTGCCCGTGCGGGACGATCGTCTCGGCCAGCGGCCGCCCGATCGCCTCCTCGGCGCTCCAGCCGAACGTGGCCTCCGCCTGCGGGTTCCACGCGGTGATCACGCCGTCGACGTCCATCGACACGACCGCGTCGAGCGCGGAGTCGACCATCAGCCGCAGGTGGGCGTGAGCGTCCCGGAGCCGCCGCTCGGCCTCCTTCCGCGCCGTGACGTCGAGCAGGAAGCCCTGCCAGTAGGGGTCGCGACCTTCGGGTCGGACCAGCCCGGCCCGGTCGAGGAGCCACACGACCTGTCCGTCCCGCCGGACGATCCGGTACTCCTCGGAGAACGTGTCGGTCCCGTCGGTGCCGCTCGCGGCCTCGGCAGCGAGGACGCGCTGCCGATCGTCGGGGTGAATCAACGAATGCCACAGCGTGCGGTTCTCGACCGTCGCGTTCCGCGGGTGGCCGGTGAGCTGCTCGTGACCCGGCCCCACGTAGGTCGTGATCGCCACGGCCGGGTCGTCGGGATCGACCTCCTGGATGTAGAACACGGCCGGATTCTGCTCGACCATCGTCCGGAACGTGAGCTCGGCCTCGCGGGCCCGTTCCTCGGCGTCGTGGAACGACGTCACGTCGGTCAGGAACCCCAGGAAGTAGTCGAGGCTGCCGTCCTCGCGCAGCACCGCGGTGGAGGTGTCGTGGACCCAGACCCAGTGCCCGTCCGCGTGGCGCATCCGGTACTCGTGTTCGAACGGCGCCAGGTCCGCGTTGTTGAACGCGTCGATCGCCCGCAGGTGCGCCAGGTCGTCGGGATGGATGATCTCGAACCAGAGGTCGGCTCGGTCCAGGAAGGCCTGCGGCGGATAGCCGAGGATCTCCTCGATCTGCGGGCTCACGAACCCCATGAAGGTGACGCCGTCCGGGTCCACGAGGTCCGTGTAGGTCACGGCCGGGATCCGTTCGACCATCGCGCGGTAGCGAGCCTCGGCCCGACGGAGGCGTTCCTCGGTCTCCACCTGGTCGGCGACGTCCGCGCGGTCGACGAGCTGCGCGTACCGGCTCTCCGCCTCGAACCAGCCCCGCGTGGCCCGGTTCGCGTGTTCCGCGGCGCCGAGCATCCCCGCGACCGCCCGGAGGGAGTCGAGCTCGAAGTCGGACCACGTCCGCTCGTGCACGCAGTCGTCGAACCCGACGAGCGCCCACCACGCGCCGTCCACGAAGACGGGGAAGGCGGCGATCGACGCGATGTCCTGGCGCTCGAGCTCGATCCGTTCGGCGTCCGGCAGGTCGCGCACGATCCCGTGGACGGTCTCGTGGTCGGCGAGCATCGCGACCCATCGGGCGAAGCCGGTCGACTCGAGCGGTGCGCCCTGGAGGATCGGGTTGTCGAACTGGGACGAGACGCCCGGCGCGCACCACTCAGCGAGCTGCGTCGCGCGGGAGGCGCCGGCCTCGCGGGCGTCGACGTGGATCAGGTAGGCGCGGCTCACACCGGCGGCGGTGCCCAGACGGAGCAGCACATCGTCGATCACCTCGCGCCAGTCGTCCGCGAGGAGCAGCTGCTCGGCTGAGAACGCGACGGCCGACAGCATCGTGTCGTCGCCGACCGATCGCCGTGGTTCCGTCCGAGCCAACGCGTCGTCCTCCTCGACCGAGCACGCCGACGCGCCCGGGTCCGCCGGGGTCCGTTCGGATTATCGGCAGCGCCGGTGGCCCGTGGAGTCCCCTCGTTGGGGTCGTGATCATCCCGGGCCGGGGGGTCCGGGCCTGGTCAGGAAGGACCGGGCACGATGCCCGGCGTGGAGCCCGCGGCCGGGATCTCCTCGGGCGAGGGCCACCGGGCCCGCGACTTCGCGGCCAGCTTGAACATCAGCTCGACGGCCTTGGGGTCCTCTGCACCGGGCCGGTGCTCGATCACGCCCTCGGCCGTGGCGCGGTCCCAGACGTCCTGCCCCCGCTCGGTGCGGACGATCGAGAGCGACCAGCCCTCGGACTGCCCCAGGCCGCCGAACGAGATGTCCGCGTGCTCGGCGGCGAAGTCCGGACACTTCAGGCAGCCGGGTCTCGTGAAGCGGTGCGCCTCCTTCAGGGGGTAGACGACCTCGTCGCCGGCCTCCGTGTAGAAGAGCAGCTTCCCCTTCACGTTCACGCGCGCGAGGTGGTCGAGGTCGAGGCCAAGCTCGTTCTGGGCGATCTCGACCATCAGGCCGTCGTACGTGAAGGACTTCGAGCACAGCAGGCCGAACGTCCAGGCGATCTTCCGGCGCCACTTGTTGACGCGGCGCGCCTCGAGGGCGCCGGTGACGCTCGACTGGCAGCTCATGCCGACGAGGGCGAGCTTCGAGAGCCCCAGCTCGGCGGCCTTCAGCAGGGCGAGCGGGTTCGCGGAGTAGGTGTAGCGGGAGCCTGCGGTCGCCAGGACGCCCTCGGCGTCGGTGACCACGGTGGGCTCGGCGTCCCACTGGCGCTCGTCGGAGAGCTTGGATGTCAGAGCGCCGTCGAGCTCGCCGGTGCGCAGGCCCCACAGGAGCAGCGCGGACACCACCCCGCCGTCCTGGCCGTGCATCAGCGACTCGGGATCGGTCGCCCGCGCCAGGTAGATGTCCCGGTACTGCCCGATCACCTCTTCGGGCTTGCGGGCCTGGCCGAAGAACAGCTCGTCGATCTCCGATTCCCACTCGCGGAACCGCGGGCACGCGCGGGTGCAGATGTCGCACCCCTTGTCGCCGTGGCTGCAGCCGTCGGGCCCCTCCTCCTGGAGCTGGACCGGGACGTCGTCCTCGTAGCCGAGGACGTGGAAGGGGCAGGCCACGATGCAGGACGTGCAGCCGGTGCACAGCCCCGTGAGGACGACCTCGTTGTAGAGGTCCCGCCATTGGGTCTTCTCGACCGCCACGCCGGCAGTGTAGTTGGGTCCCCCGCGGGAATGGAAACCTCCGACTCCGTTCGACCGTAGTACCTTCGGTCCGGGGTCCCGGACCCAGGCGGCTTGCACGAGAGGGAGGGACGATGCAACGACGGTGGATACGCCTGCTCGCGGCCCTGTTCGCGCTCACGCTCCTGGCCGCGGCATGCGGCGGGGACGACGACGATGGTGGCAACGGCGGAGGCAACGGGGGAGAGAGCCCGGCCGAAGACGGTGGCGGCGGCGCGGATCTGACGATCGTCGACTTCAGCTTCTCGCCCCAGGATCTCTCCGTCACCGAGGGTCAGACGATCACGATCTCGAACATCGGCGAGACCTCGCACACGTTCACGACCGAGGACGACGCGATCGACGAGGAGATCGGACCCGGCGAGACCGTGGAGGTCACGATGACCGGCGTGTCGAGCGGGGGCTTCGTCTGCCGGTTCCACTCTCAGATGACCGGGACGCTGACCGTCGGCTGACGTCGCGTCGCGAGCCCGACCCGGTCCGCCGGGCGGGTGTGGTCAGATGCTGAACGAGTCGCCGCAGGCGCACTCGTGCACGGCCTGGGGGTTGAGCATCTTCAGACCCCCGCCGAGCAGCGCGTCGTTGAACTCCAGGGTCGAGCCGCGGACGATGGGGGCGCTCCTCGGGTCGATCAGGACGCGGACGCCGTCCGCGGCCTCGATCACGGCGTCGTCCTCGGCGGGCCCATCGGCGAACGACAGGTCGTAGGTGAACCCGGAACAGCCGCCGGCGGTCACGCGGACGCGGAGGATCGGCTGCGCCCCCTCCTTGTGGGCGAGCGCGGCGATCCTTCGCGCGGCCTTGTCGGTGACCTCGATGACCTCGGCGACGGGCGCGTCCATGTGCGTCCAGGCTACCCGACCTGCTGCCGGACGCCGAGCAGCGCGGCCTTCATGGACTCGGAGAACGTCGGGTACGCGTGGATCGCGCGGGCGACGGCGGGCGCCGCCGTCCGCGAGGCCATCAGCTGGACCACCTGGTGGATCAGGGACCCGGCCTCCTCGCCCACGATGTGGCCGCCGAGCAGCTCGCCGGTCCGCCGATCGGCGACGAGCTTCACCAGACCGTCCGTGCTCCCTTCGATGTGCGATCGCTCATTGCCGTCGAAGCGGGCGATCGACCCGACCACGTCGCGGCCGTCGTCGCGCGCCTCGCGCTCCGTGAGGCCGACGCTCGCGACCTCGGGGTCGGTGAACGTGACCCGGGGGACGACGCGGTAGTCGCGGGGCTCCGGGTCCCCGAGGATGTCTCGCACGACGAGCTCCGCCTCGTACCTGCCGACGTGGGTGAAGAGCAGGTCGCCCGTCGCGTCCCCGGCGACCCAGACCGCCGGGTTCGTCGTCCGAAGCGTGTCCGTGAGGATCGGCGCGTCGTCGGCGTCGAGCTCGACGCTGGCGGCCACCAGGTCGTGCGGTTGGAACATCGGCCGCCGGCCGGCGGCGACCAGCACCTCCTCCGCCCGGAGCTCCTCGCCGTCGCCGAGGGTCAGGGTCCATCCGCCGGCGGCGTGACGGGCTCCCCGGATGTCCGCTCCGGGACGCAGCTCGATCCCGTCGGCCTCGAGGGCGGGCACGACCGAGGCGGCCGCGTCCTCGTCCTCCTGCGGCAGCACGTGCGGCAGCGCCTCGAGGGCGGTGACGCGCGTCCCGAACCTCGCGTAGATCTGCGCGAACTCCAGGCCGACGGCGCCGGTCCCGATCACGGCGAGCGAGGCGGGCGGTCGCTCGGGGGACCAGATCGCCTCGCGGTTCGTCCAGCGGGGACCCGCGGCCAGGCCGTCGATCGGCGGGATCGTCGCCTCCGTCCCAGTGGCGAGCACGACGTGGTCCGCGTCGAACAGCGTCCCGTCCGCGAGCTCGACGCTCCGGTCGCCGACCAGCCGCGCCTCCTGCAGGAACACCCGCACGCCCAGCCGCTCGAAGGGCGTCGCGCCCTCGCCGGACTGGGCGTCGATCACGTCGCGGATCCGCTGCCGGATCGCGCCGAAGTCGACGTCGACCTCCGGGATCCGCAGACCGAAGCGCTCCCCGTCCCGGGCGAGCGTCGCGAGCTTCGCCGACCGGAGCATCACCTTCGTCGGGATGCATCCGTAGTGGTTGCACTCGCCGCCCAGCTTGTCCCGCTCCGCGAGCGCGACCGAGCGGCCGGACGATCGGGCGAGCGAGAACGCGACCTCGGACCCCGTCCCGCCGCCCCCGATCACGAAGACGTCGAAGCGCTCCACGGGAACTAGCGGACCCCGAGGAACGCCGCGAAGACCCGAGCGTAGACGCGCGCGCCGGCCGCGAGCTCGTCGACGCCGATCGACTCGTCGGCCATGTGCGCCAGGGTGAGCGACCCCGGCCCCATGATCACCGTCGGGATCCGAGCGTCGTTGATGTAGAAGCGGGCGTCCGTGATCCCGGTGAAGCCGACGAACGGCGGCGCCGCGCCGGTCTCCACGGCGGTCGCCTCGCGGACGAGGGAGGCGATCGCCGTGTCGCCCGTCGTCTCGGCAGCCTCGGTCCACTCTCGTATCGTGAGGTCGATCCGGGTCTCGGGACGCTCGTCGGCGAGGTCGGCGACCAGGCGGCGGAACGGGGCGAGGACGGCCTCCGGGTCTTCTTCGCCGGGGAGGATCCGCCGGTCGATCTCCACCTCGCATCGATCCGGCACGACGTTCGGGGCGTTCCCGCCGGCGACCATGGCGGCGTTCACGGTTGGCTCGCCCACCAGGGGATGCACGCGATCGGGCAGGACCTCGGGCAGCCGGAGCACGAACCGAGACATCATGACGATCGCGTTCACGCCCAGGTGGGGCGTCGAGCCGTGCGCGGCGGCGCCGTGGGCGACGGCGGTCACCCACGCGCCGCCGCGCTCGGCGAGCGCGACCGCGAGCTCGGTCGGCTCCCCGACGATCGCGGCGTCCTGCTCGAGCAGACCCTGCTCGAGCAGGACCTTCGTCCCGTGGATCCCCGCGTGCTCCTCGTCGGCCACGAGGTGGAGGTCGAGCGTCCCGCCGAGCGATCGGCCGGCGCGGCGGACCGCCGCGACGGCCGCGAGCGCCGACGCGATCGGGCCCTTCATGTCGCAGGCGCCCCGGCCGATCAGCCGGCCGTCGATGACCTCGCCGTCGAACGGACCGTGGGACCAGGTCGCCGGATCGCCGGCCGGCACCGTGTCCAGGTGGCCGTTCCACGCGAGCCGGGGCCCGTCCCCCGACCCGAACCGGGCGAGGACGCTCGGCCGGCCCTCGCCGGAGCGGACGATCCGGAGGTCCGCGCCGAGGGCCGTGAGGATGCCGGCCGCGACCTCGGCGACCTCGTCCTCGGTGCCGCCGGGGTTCTCCGACGGGGCGGCGATCAGCGTGCGGGCGAAGCGCACGGCCTCGTCCGGATCGACCGCGTCCGCGGCGGTGTCGGCCGCCGCGGACGCGGGGTCCGCGACGTCCTCGCCTACCATGGCTGCGGATGCTACACGCGCCCTCCCTGCAGGATGCCCTGGTCGCCGCGCTCGAACCGGCGCCGGCGCACGCGCCGGCGCCGGGCGACCGCCTCGCGGCTGTCCTCGCGCCGCTCGTGGAGACGCCGGAGCCCTCGCTGATCTTCACGGTGCGCTCGGACGCGCTGTCGCGGCACCCCGGCGAGGTGTCGTTCCCCGGCGGCCTCGTCGACGAGGGTGAGTCGGCGGCCGACGGCGCGCGCCGCGAGGCCTTCGAGGAGATCGGCCTCGATCCGGCGCTCCCGCGCCTGGTCGGCGCGCTCCCCCCGGTGCACACGTACGTGTCCTCGATCCTCGTCGTGCCGTTCGTCGGGCTCCTGGCCGAGGCACCTGACCTGTTCGCTGCGGAGGCCGAGATCAAGGAGATCGTGCGCGTGCCGCTCGCGCGGCTCGCGACGCTCGAGGAGCCGATGGAGCTGCCGCGGGGAGATGGAACGACGTGGCGAGGCTGGGCCTACCCGCTCGACGAGCACACGATCTGGGGGGCGACGGGCCTGATGCTCCATTCGTTCCTCGAGATCCTGCGGAAGGAGGCGGCATGGACGCTGAGGTGAACGCACGGCGGAAGGAGCTGCGCCGGCTGCTCGGCGAGGCCGAGACGATCGCCGTCGTGGGGCTCTCGTCGAAGCCGGATCGGCCCTCGTATGAGGTCGCGGAGTACCTGCAGGAGCACGGCTACCGGATCGTGCCGGTGAACCCGCAGGAGACCGAGGTCCTGGGCGAACAGGCATACCCGACGCTCGACGACGTGCCGAAGGACATCCGGATCGACGTCGTCGACGTCTTCCGTCGTCCGGAGCACACGCCTGACGTGGCACGCGAGGCCGTGGCGATCGGTGCGAAGACCCTGTGGCTCCAGGAAGGGATCGTGAACGAGGAGGCGTACCGCATCGCGGAGGACGCCGGGCTCCACGTGATCATGGGCGTGTGCATCATGAAGACCCGACAACGGCTGATCGACGTGGACGGAGGACCTGAACGATGACGTGGGAGTACTTCGTGGCGCCGCTGCTCGAGCACAACCCCGGCGAGATCCTGAACAACTTCGGCGAGGACGGTTGGGAGCTCGTGACGATCGTCCAGCAGCAGACGCCGGCGGGCGGCGTGTCGCTCGTGGCGTACCTGAAGCGCTCGCGCTCCTAGCCGCGCGACCTCACCCAAGTGCCTGGTCGAGGTCCGCGATCAGGTCGTCGACGTGTTCGATGCCGACCGAGAGCCGGACGAGGTTCGGCGGCACCTCGCACGGCGAGCCGGCCACGCTGGCGTGCGTCATCGCGCCGGGGACCTCGATCAGGGACTCGACGCCGCCGAGGGACTCGGCCAGGAAGAACAGCTCGGTGCGCTCGGCGACGGCCACCGCCTCCTCCGCGGAGCCGACCTCGAAGGACACCATCCCGCCGAACGAAGACATCTGCCGCGCGGCGACGTCGTGTCGCGGGTGCGTCGGGAGTCCCGGGTAGTACACGCGATCGACGCGGGCGTCCTCGGCGAGCCAGCCGGCCACCGCGGCCGCGTTCTCCGAGTGCTTGGCCATCCGGATCGCGAGCGTCTTCAGGCCGCGGAGACCGAGGTAGCAGTCCATCGGGCCCGGGACGGCGCCGACGGCGTTCGTAAGGAACGCGAGCGACTCGATCCAGTCCGGGTCGCTCGTCACCGCGACTCCGCCGATCAGGTCGGAGTGACCCCCGATGTACTTCGTCACGCTGTGCACGACGGCATCGGCGCCCCGCTCGAGCGGTCGCTGGAGCGCGGGGGTGGCGAAGGTGTTGTCCACGACGACGCGCGCGCCGGCGTCGTGGGCGATCCGCGACACGGCCTCCACGTCCACGACCTTCAGCAGCGGGTTCGACGGCGTCTCGAACCAGACGACGCGCGTCTCGTCGCGGATCGCCCCTCGCAGCTCGTCGAGGTCGGCGATGTCGACCGTCGTGAAGGAGAGCCCCCACGGGTCGAGCACCCTGGCGAGGAGCCGGTAGGTCCCGCCGTACACGTCGTCGGGGATCACGACGTGATCGCCCGGGCGCAGGGACAACAGCAGCGTGGTCTCGGCGGCCATCCCGCTGCCGAAGGCGAAGGCGCGTGCGCCGCCCTCCAGGGCGGCGAGCGCGGTCTGGAACGCCTCGCGCGTGGGGTTGCCCCCGCGCGCGTAGTCGAACACCTTCGGCTCGCCGACCGACGGCTGCATGTACGTGGACGTCTGGAAGATCGGGACGTTCACCGACCCGTAGAGCTCGTCGGGATCCTGGCCGGCGTGGATCGCGGCGGTTTCGAACCTCATCGGACCTCGGGGGGCAGCGCCCATCCTCGTCTCCTCAGCTCCTGGGTGGCGTCTCGCCCGTCACGGGCGAGGCGCCACAGCATGGACTTGCGCTTCGCGTCGTGACCCGGCGCGAACTCCGAGCGCGTGAGCGCGTGACAGTCGGGGTCGCCGCACGCACAGAAGCGGAACAGCGGCGTGGCGACGAACGGCGTCTCCTCGACGCAGGCGACGTACGGCCGGGCCGGCAGCGTCACGACCGGGAGCACGATCACGCCCTCCCGCGGGTCCCCGGGCGAGAAGTGCTTGCCCTGGAGGGCGAGGAGGCAGGTCAGCGCGCAGAGCCCCGCGTCCACGAGGTCCGCCGAGCCCAGGTGGTCCGTCCGGACGCCCTGGGCCCGCAGGACCCCCTCCCGCCACGTCCTCTTCCGCACGCCCTTCGGTCGCAGGCACCCGGTCAGGACCGTGGCGCTCCCGTGCGGGAACACCTCCATCGCCGTGCCCTTCGGGTCGCCCGCCCCGTAGCGTGGGAACCCCGCCTTCGCCGCCGTGCGGAAGACGCGGAACCCCACCTCCATCCAGGCGTAGAACGCATGGCCCTTCCCGTTCGCGGCGGCGGGCGTGTTGAAGCTGTGGATGTTGAACTCCGAGAGCGTCCGCTCCGTGAGACGCGAACCACTCGTCGTCGCCCAGCCGGGCGGGGAGTCGATCCCGATCGCGTCGGGCGCGAGGTCCTCGAGCATCCGAGGGAGCCGCTCGAGCCCGACCCGGGGGATCACGTCGAGCGGCACCCGTCGCTCGTCGATCAGGACGAGATCGAGCCCCTTGCCGACGCCGACGTCGATCCCGAGCGCGCGCACGCGCGGAGCCTACGCCCGACGGCGTCGGGCGAGGAACTCGAGGAGGTCGCTCCGGGTCAGCACCCCGAGCGCCTGGCCCGACTTCGTCACGACGACGGCCGGCGTGCGCTCCAGCTCCGTGAACGCGACCTCGACGGGGGCGTCCCACTCGACCATCGGGATCGGCGGGCCCATCGCCTCGGCGACGTCGGCCTGCAGCGCGTCCGGGTCGCGGAACACGCGCTCGAGCAGCTCCCGGTCGCGGATCGAGCCGACGAACTGCGAGACCTCGGTCGAGGGTTCCCGGACCACCGGCGCCTGGGAGATCCCGTGCTCCTGCAGCGTCTCGACCGCCTGACGGACCTTGTCGTGCGCGGCCACGGTGATCAGGGCCGGCATCTCCGAGGACTTCGCGGACAGGACCTCCTCGACCCGCACGATCTCGGGCCGCTCGAGCATCCCGTGCTGGAGCATCCAGGTTTCCGAGTAGAGCTTCGACATGTACTGCCGCCCCGAGTCAGGCAGCAGGACCACGATCGTCGCCTCCGGATCGTCGAGGTTGCGGGCGACCTGCAGGGCGGCGAAGACCGCGGTACCGCCCGAGCCCCCGACCAGGATCCCCTCCTGTCGGGTGATCGCGCGCGCCGTCAGGAAGGAATCGCGGTCCGAGACGCGGACGTAGTGATCGACGACGGCCGGGTCGAACGTCGTAGGGAAGAAGTCCTCGCCGATCCCCTCGACGAGGTACGGACGCGGTGTGTCGCCCGAATACACGGAGCCCTCCGGGTCGGCGCCGACGACGAGGACGTCGGGATCCTGTTCCTTCAGGTAACGGCCCGCGCCGGAGATCGTGCCGCCGGTCCCCACGCCGCAGACGAACGCGGCCAGCGCGCCGCCGGTCTGCTGCCAGATCTCGGGGCCCGTGGTCTCGTAGTGCACCTGCGGGTTCACGGGGTTGTGGTACTGGTTCGGCTGGAAGGCCCCCGGGATCTCGGCGGCCAACCGATCGGCCACCCGGTAGTAGCTCTCCGGCGACTCGGGCGCCACGGCCGTCGGGCAGACCACGACCTCGGCGCCGTACGCGCGGAGGAGCGAGATCTTCTCCTGGCTCATCTTGTCGGGCATCACGAAGATGCACCGGTAGCCACGGATCGCGGCGGCGATCGCCAGGCCGTGGCCCGTGTTCCCCGACGTCGGCTCCACGATCGTGCCGCCCGGCTTCAGGAGGCCGTCCCGCTCGGCCGCCTCGATCATCTTCAGGCCGATCCGGTCCTTCACCGAGCCGCCGGGGTTCAGCATCTCGAGCTTCGCCAGGACCCGTGGCTTGACGCCTCGCGTGACGGATCGCAGCCGGACGAGCGGCGTGTCGCCCATCGCGTCGAGGAACGAGTCGAGCACGGTCACGGGATCTCCTTCGCGACCCGAGGAGGTCGGGGAACCATCGTGCCACGCGCCGGAGGGAACGTCCCGCGCCTCCCCGGTCCGCTGAAGGTGCGGGGGTAGCATGCCGATGTTCCTGGACATGCAGCCACTCACGACGGGAGACGGTGCGGTGACGGACGATGGGACGTCGCGGGAGGGGCCGGCCGCGGCGATGCCCGGCGTCGACCCCGGCGGCGGCGGCGAGAGCCTTCTCGTGGTCGACGACGACCCGTTCATCGCGCGCCTGCTCGAGATCGAGCTGAAGGCCGCCGGCTACGACGTGCGCGTCGCGAGCGACGGCGAGCAGGCGCTCGCGGCCGCTCGGGAGCGCCCGCCCCAGCTCGTCCTGGCCGACGTGATGATGCCCAACATGGACGGGTTCGAGCTCACCCGGCGGCTCCGACAGGACCCGACGACCGCGACCGTGTCGGTGATCATGCTGACGGCGCGCGGTCTGTCCGCCGACAAGCTCGAGGGCTTCGCGATCGGTGCGGACGACTACATCGTGAAGCCCTTCGACACCCCCGAGCTCCTCGCCCGGATCCGTGGGGTGCTGAACCGCGCGAGCGACACCCGGTCGCTCTCGCCGATGACCGGGCTCGCCGGCAACGTGGCGATCGAGGACGAGATCGAGCGACGCGTTGCGAGCGCCGAGGCGTTCGCGATCCTCTATGCGGACCTGGACGGGTTCAAGGCCTACAACGACCGGTACGGGTTCCTGCGCGGCGACGAGGTGATCCGGGAGACCGCCCGCGTGATCGGCGAGGCCACGGCCGCGGTCGTCGGCGCGGAAACGTTCGTGGGCCACGCGGGCGGCGACGATTTCGTGGTGGTGGTGCCGCCCGAGCACGCGACGGCGACCGCCCAGCGGATCGTGCAGGACTTCGACGAGATGGTCCCGGGTCTCTACGACGTGGACGACCGGGCGAACGGATACGTCGAGGTGACGAACCGCCGCGGAGATCCGCAACGGTTCCCGCTGCTCACGCTCTCGATCGGCGTCGCGTCGACCGAGAAGCGGGCCTTCCGTCACTACGCTGAGGCGGTCACCGTCGCGATGGAGATGAAGCAGTACACGAAGGAGACCGGCGCCTCCTCGTGGTCGATCGACCGACGCTCGAGCTGAGCGGCCGCCTGCCGTGACCCGCTCGGGACGGACACCCCGCCCGATCGTGATCGAGGTCCTGGAGACGATGCCCGGACCGCCCGAGGTCGTCTGGGCGCTGATCACCGACTGGGAGAACCAGGACGACTGGATGCTCGAGGCCTCCGACTTCGAGGTGATCGGCGAACGGCGCGAGGGCGTCGGCGTGGAGGCCGAGGCCACGGTGCGGATCGCGGGCCTCCGGACGCGGGATCGGATCCGCGTCGGGCTCTGGGAGCCGCCCCGGATCCTCGTGATCGATCACCTCGGCTGGGTGAAGGGCACGGGCGAGATCCAGCTGGTCCCGATCGAGGGCGGGACCCGGCTGCGCTGGCGGGAGTCGCTGTTCGCACCGAGGCTCCTCGGACCGATCGGCCGGGTGGGGCTCCGGTTCTTCGCGCCGCTGCTGCGTCGCACGTTCCGCCGGGACCTGCGCGTGCTCCGGAGCCTCGTGCGGTCGCGGGCAGGCGGCGACTGAACTCAGCCGAGCGGCGCGGGTCGGCCCAGGTGGAAGCCCTGGCCGTATCGGACGCCGAGGTGGCGGAGGGCTTCCAGCTCGCCGACCGTCTCGATCCCTTCGGCGAGGATCGTCATGTCCGTGTCCTCGGCGAACGAGATCAGCGCCGCCGCCAGCGCGCGCCGTCCGGTGTCCCGATCGATCCCGCGGGTGAGGGAGATGTCCATCTTCACCATGTCAGGCGCGAGCTGCAGCGCGTGCCGCAGGCTCGCGTAGCCGGCGCCGACGTCGTCGACGGCGACGCGGAGCCCGCGCTCGCGGAGGGGCGCCAGCCCCTCCGCGAGGGCCCCGTAGTCGTCGATCGCCTCGTGTTCGGTGATCTCGAGCACGAGGCGATCCTCGATCCCGGCCAGCCGCTCGACGAACCCCGGCGACACGGCCGCGCGATGCGAGGCGTTCACGGCGAGGAACGCGCCGTCGTGGATCTTCGGCAGTCCCCGGAGGGCCTCGAGCAGCGTCCGGAGCTCGAGCTGGAGCCCGAGCTCGCAGGCGATCGCGTCGGAGAACCAACGGTCCGGCGAGCGGACGGGGATCGATCCGAACCGCGCGAGCGCCTCGACCCCGATCCGCGTTCGCGTCTCCAGGTCGACGACCGGCTGGTACACGATCCAGACCCCGTGCCCCGATACGAAGCGCTCCACGTCGCCGCGGATCGCGTCGTCCGCCTCGCGCTCGATCTCCTCGCGCCGGAGCTGCGTCGCGAGCTCCGCGACGACGCCCGTCATCACCTCGGCGGACAAGCTCGTTCCGCCCCGAGCGACCGTCGCGATCCCGTCCACGAGCTCGTCCGCGGCCGTTCCTTTCACCAGGTAGCCGACCGCCCCGGCCCGGAGCATCGCCAGGACGTTCGCCCGGTCCTCGTACGCGGAGAGCGCGACCACGCGCGTGCCCGGGGACACGCGCGTGATGCCGCGCGCGGCGTGCGGCCCGCCGCCCTCGGGCATCCGGACGTCGACGAGCGCGACGTCCGGTCGGTTCTCCTCCGCCATCCGGATCGCCTCCTCCGCGTCCGCAGCGGTCCCGACGAGCTCGACGCGCTCCTCGTGGCCGAGGAGCTCCGTGAGCGCGGTTCGGAGCGCGGGCTCGTCGTCGGCGAGCAGGACCCTGATCGGGTCGGTCCGCGGGACGAGACGGAGGAAGCTTCCGTCGGAGGCCATCGCGCCGGACGGTACCTGCGCGTTCGGGGCCGCTCAAGCACCCGGCTACCATCTCCGCCGTAGCCCGGGTGGGGGTTACCCGAACGGAGGTACCGTCCAGGATGACGGACATGGAGCCTCGGCACGTGCGAGAGGTGCGGGCGCCCAAGGGGACCGAGCTGTCCTGCCGCTCGTGGCCGCAGGAGGCCGCGCTGCGGATGCTGATGAACAACCTCGATCCCGACGTCGCCGAACGTCCCGAGGACCTCGTCGTCTACGGCGGCACCGGCCGCGCGGCCCGCTCGTGGGAGGCGTTCGACGCGATCGTCCGGTCGCTGCGGGACCTTGGCGACGACGAGACGCTCCTCGTGCAGTCCGGCAAGCCGGTCGGGGTGTTCCGGACCCACGAGATGGCGCCGCGCGTGTTGATCTCGAACGCGATGCTGGTGCCGAAATGGGCGGACTGGGACACGTTCCGGGAGCTCGAGCAGGCGGGACTCACGATGTACGGCCAGATGACGGCCGGATCGTGGATCTACATCGGCACCCAGGGGATCCTGCAGGGAACCTACGAGACCCTCGCCGAGTGCGCGGCCCAACGCTTCGACGGCACGCTCGCGGGCACGGTCACGCTCACCGGCGGGCTCGGCGGGATGGGCGGCGCCCAGCCGCTCGCCGTCACGATGAACGGCGGCGTCGCGATCTGCATCGAGGTCGACCCGACGCGGATCGAGCGCCGGATCAAGACGAGGTACCTCGACCGCGAGACGGCGTCGATCGACGAGGCGCTGCGCTGGGTCGAGGAGGCGAAGGCCGCGCGGGAGCCGCTCTCGATCGGGTTGCTCGGCAACTGCGCCGAGATCGAGCCCGACCTGCTCGCGCGCGGCTTCCGGCCGGAGATCGTGACGGACCAGACGAGCGCCCACGATCCGCTCGGGGGCTACGTGCCCGCCGGGACGTCGCTCGCGGACGCGGCGGCGTTGCGGGATTCGGATCCCGAGGAGTACGAGCGGCGGTCGTTCGCCTCGATGGCCCGCCACGTCGAGGCGATGGTCGGCTTCCTCGACGCCGGCTCGGTCGTATTCGACTACGGGAACAACCTGCGCGCGGGCGCCGAGGCCGGCGGCTTCGGTCGCGCCTACGCCTACCCGGGTTTCGTCCCCGCGTTCGTTCGGCCGATGTTCTGCGAGGGCAAGGGCCCGTTCCGCTGGGCGGCGCTCTCCGGTGACCCCGAGGACATCGAGAAGACGGACCACGCCGTCGCGGAGCTGTTCCCGGACGACGAGCGGCTCCACCGGTGGCTCGAGATGGCCCAGCAGCGGGTCGCGTACCAGGGGCTGCCCGCGCGGATCTGCTGGCTCGGCTACGGGCAGCGCGCGAAGGCCGGGCTCCGCTTCAACGAGATGGTGGCGAGCGGCGAGCTGTCGGCCCCCATCGTGATCGGGAGGGATCACCTCGACAGCGGCTCGGTCGCATCCCCGTACCGCGAGACCGAGGGCATGAAGGACGGCTCCGACGCGATCGCCGACTGGCCGATCCTGAACGCGTTGATCAACACGGCGGCCGGCGCCCACTGGGTGAGCGTCCATCACGGCGGCGGCGTGGGGATCGGCTACGCGATCCACGCGGGCATGGTGGTCGTCGCCGACGGCAGCGAGAACGCCGCCGAGCGGCTGGACCGTGTGCTCACCACCGACCCGGGCACCGGGGTGATCCGCCATGCGGACGCCGGCTACGAGCGGGCGCTCGAGGTCGCGGCCGCCCGTGGCGTGCGGCTCCCATGGCGCGACTGAGTTCGCGGATGCGGAGGATCTGGGCGGTAGGCTCGGCCGCATGAAGGTGATCGAGCACCTCGCGAACGCCACGCGGCCGCTCGTGAGCGTCGAGATCATCCCGCCGCGGCGCGGCAGGGATGTCCAGCGGATCTACGACGCCGTCGAGTCGCTGTTGCCCTACGAGCCGCCGTTCATCGACATCACGAGCCATGCGGCCGAGACGATCTGGGAGGAGACGCCCGACGGCACCTGGATGCGCCGCGTCACCCGGAAGGCGCCTGGGACGTTCGGCCTGTGCGCCGCGATCAAGCATCGGTTCGGCGTCGATCCCGTTCCGCACGTCCTGTGCAACGGGTTCACGCGCGAGGAGACCGAGGACGCCCTGATCGAGCTCCACTACCTCGGGATCGAGAACGTCCTGGCGATCCGCGGCGACGGCGAGCGGCGCGAACAACCGGATCACCGGACCGTCAACGCCGACGCGCTCGAGCTGGTCGGGCAGATCGCCGCCATGAACCGAGGCGAATACCTCGAGGACCTCGAGGAGGCGACGCCGACCGACTTCTGCCTCGGTGTCGCGTGCTACCCCGAGAAGCACGAGGAGGCGCCGAACCTCGAGCGCGACATCGCGTTCCTGGTGGAGAAGCAACGAGCCGGCGCCGAGTACGCGGTGACCCAGCTCTTCTACGACAACGAGGCCTACTTCGCGTTCGTGAAGGCCGTGCGGAACCAGGGCGTCACGATCCCGATCGTGCCGGGGCTCAAGCTGCTGACGCGACGTTCGCACGTGACCTCGATCCCGCGGGCGTTCAACGTCTCCGTGCCGGAGGCCCTCGTGGCGGAGGTCGCGGCGGTGCCCGACGAGCGGATCGCCGACGTCGGCATCGAGTGGGCGCTCCGACAGACCATGCAGCTGTTCGAGCAGGGCGTGCCGTCCGCGCACTTCTACGTGATGCAGGACACGGGGCCGCTCGTTCGCTTGATGGAGCGGTTGCGACCCGAACTGTGAGGTCGGTTCCGGGCCGGGTAGTAGCCTGCGCGCCGTGACGGTCGCGGTCGGAGAGTCGCTCACGCTGGCCGACGTGACTGCGGTCGCGGCCGGGGACGAGGTGACGTTCCCCGCTCGCGCGCGGGAGCGGGTCGCGGCCGCGCGCGCGGTGATCGAGCGGGCCGTCGCATCCGGTGAGGTCGTCTACGGCGTGACGACCGGCTTCGGCGCGCTGGCGAACGTCCGCATCGATCCCGCGCAGGCCGCCGACCTCCAGCACGGCATCGTGCGGTCGCACGCGACAGCCGTCGGGCGGCCGCTTTCGCTCCCGGAGGCCCGGGCGATGCTCCTGCTGCGCGCGCACGTCCTCGCGCTCGGTCACTCGGGGGTTCGGCCCGAGCTCGTGGACCGGATGGTGGACATGTTGAACGAGGGCGTGATCCCGGCGGTCCCCGAGCAGGGGTCGCTGGGCGCGTCGGGCGACCTCGCGCCCCTCGCGAACCTCGCGCTGCCGCTGATCGGGGCCGGCGAGGTGCTGGCGGAGAGCGGGACCGAGCCTGCGGACGCCGCGCTGCGACGCGCCGGCCTGACGCCGCTCACGTTGGAAGCGAAGGAGGGCCTCGCGCTGGTGAACGGCACGCAGGGCATGGTTGCGGTCGGGGCACTGGCGGCGGGTCGCCTCTCGACGCTGCTGAGGACGGCGGACGTGGTCGCTGCGATGACGATCGAGGCCGCACTCGGGACCGACGCACCGTTCGACTACCGGCTCCAGCGCCTCCGCCCGCATCCGGGGCAGGCGGTGAGCGCGTCGAACCTCCGCCTCCTGCTGGACGCATCGCCGATCCTTGCGTCGCACCGGGACAGCGAGCATCTCGTCCAGGACGCGTACTCCCTCCGCTGCGCCCCGCAGGTCCACGGTGCCACCCGCGACGCGCTCGCGTTCGCCGAGAGCGTCCTCGAGACCGAGGTGAACGCGATCTCCGACAACCCGATCGTGCTGCCCGACGACGGCGACATCGTGTCCGGCGGGAACTTCCACGGACAGCCGGTGGCGGTGGCGATGGACGCGCTCGCCGCGGCGACCGTCGGGACGGCGAGCATCAGCGAACGGCGGCTCTATCGCCTCCTCGACCCGGCGCTGTCGAACGGCCTGCCGCCGTTCCTCGTGCCGGAGAGCGGGCTGAACAGCGGGTTCATGCTCGTGCAGTACACGGCGGCCTCGCTCGTGTCCGAGTCGAAGTCACTCGCGCATCCGGCGTCGGTCGATTCGATCCCGTCGTCGGCGGGCCAGGAGGACCACGTGTCGATGGGGATGACCGCGGCGCGGCACGCGCGCGAGGTGGTATCGAACGCGGAGACGGTGGTGGCGCTCGAGGCGCTGGGCGCCGCGCAGGCGTTGGACCTGCGGGCGCCGCTCGAGCCCGGGCCCGCCACGCGAGCGGTCCTCGCGTCGTTGCGGGCCGCCGTCCCGTTCTACGAGGCGGATCGGGAGTTCGGACCCGACATCGATGCGGCCGTGGCGCTCGTGCGCGCCGGCGAGCTCGTGGTGGCGGCGGAGTCCGTGACGGGACCGCTCGCCTAGTCGGCCGCTGTAGAGATCGACGGTGCTTTCGGCGCCATCGCAAGCTCGAAGAGGTAACGCTTCGTGATCCTTCCCCCGAAGCTGGTCTCCATCAGGTGAGCGATGCAGTCGAGGAGACGTCCGAGGGTTCGGCGATCCAGAGCTCTGTGTCCGGAATAGGTCATCAGGAGACGCTGGTAGCCATCGGTCGTGTACTCCCGCTCCCATGCCACCCTTTCGACGGCGACCGGACCGAACGAGCCGTGCGATCCCTCGAACTCGTGCACGCTCGTCGGGACGTCTTCCTCCCTCGGGAGCCGCGGGCCGGGAGGCGTCGAGGGGTCGAACCGCTCGTAGCAGGACTGAGCCTCCTCGAAGAAGTCGTCCGACCCTCCAGCGACGTGATGCGTCGAAAGGATGGCCAGCGACCCGCCGACGCGCAGGACCTGGGCAGCCTTGGAGATCCGAACGCCGGGATCCAGCCAATGGAACGACGTGGCAGCCACCACGGCGTCGAACGGCTCGACCGGGGACGGCCACGCCTCGAACGTCGTGACTTCGACGGTGACGTGCGGGAACGCTGAGAGCTTGCGGCGGGCGATCTCGGCCATCGCGGGTCCGGGCTCGAGTGCGATGACCCGGTATCCGCGCCCGGCGAGGGCGACGGTCGCCTGTCCCGTTCCGGCTCCGATCTCGAGCACCCGGGAGTCTGGGCTCAGCTGCGCCCCGGACGCGAGGGCATCGAACAGAGCGTCCGGATAGGTCGGGCGCATCGCGTCGTAGAGCGCGGGATCCTGATCGAAGATCGTGCCTCGTGGCTGGTTCTCGCCGGTCATGATCGCTCACCGCGGGTCGGCATGGATCCGTCTCGATGCTCCACGACGTCGCCTCCGATCACCGTCGCCGTGACCGGGTCGTGGCCGGGGCGGTAGGGGACGTGGGCGAACGTCGGCCCGTCCAGGAGGAGGACGTCGGCGCGCTTGCCGACTTCGAGCGTGCCGAGCCGATTGTGCAGGCCCAGGACCCAGGCAGGGTTCGCGGTGGCGGCCACGAGTGCCTCGGTCGGCGACATCGCGTAGAGGGAGCACGCGAACGCGATCGCCTCGGGCATCGAGCAGACCGGCGATGTCCCCGGGTTCAGGTCCGTCGCGATCGCGAGGGCGGCGCCGGCGTCCCGGAGCGCAGCGACGGGCGGCGGCGGCGCCCGGAGGGTGAACGTCGAGGCGGGGAGCAGGACCGCCGCGGTGTCGGCACCACCGAGCGCCGCGACGCCCGCCTCGCTCACGTGGTTGAGGTGGTCCACGCTCCGCGCTCCCAGCGGGGCGGCGGCCTCGGCCGCCCCGCTCGGCCCCAGCTGGTCCGCGTGCACACGGAGCGGCAGACCCGCGGCCGAGGCCGCCGCCGCCACCCGCTCGAGGTCCTCCAGCGAGAACGCGATGTCCTCGACGTAGATGTCCACCGCGTCCGCGAGCGAGTCCGCGGCGGCCGCGGGGATCAGCTCGTCGCACGCGACGCCGACCCACTCCTCGCGCGACCGGCCCTCGGGGACCGCGTGCCACGCGAGCAGCGTCACCGCGCAGGTCTGCGCGGCGGCGTCTGCGAGCCGTCGCGCGAGCCGGAGCTGCCGGAGCTCGCCCTCCACGCTCAGCCCGTAGCCGCTCTTCAGCTCGGTCGCGGTCGTCCCGAGGCCGGCCATCTCGCCGAGCAAGGCCTTCGAGAACGCGAGCACCTCCTCGTCCTCGGCCTCGGCGAGCATCCGGGCGGAACGGAAGATGCCGCCCTCGCGGCCGTGGAGGTCGCGGTACGAGACGCCGGCCAGGCGCGCCTCGTACTCGTCCGCGCGCCAGCCGACGAACGGGAGGTGCACGTGGCAGTCCACGAACCCGGGAACAATCGTGCCCTCGTCGACGCGGCCGAGCGTGACGGGCTCCTCGGGGAGGTCGTCAGCAGGACCGACGAACACGATCGTGCCGTCGTCGTCCCAGGAGACCGCGCCGGGCGAGAACACCTCGGCGGTGGCGGCGGCGCCTCGCGCGGGGAGCGGTCCTCGGGCGGTCGCGAGCGTCGCCGCCACCGCCGCCCCGCGCGCCATCGGCCCAGCGTATCCGCGCTAGGGTGGGCGGAGCAGGGGAGCCCGCACGGGCTGAGAGGCGAGCGCCGAACCCGCAGCGCGCTCGCGACCCTTCGAACCTGATCCGGCTCGTACCGGCGGAGGGAGCGCACGATGGCGACGGACACGACCCAGGGCGGAGGCGGCCCACCCGCCGTCCCCTCGAGCATCGCGCCGATCCCGGTGGAGCGCCGGACGCTGTCGGCCTTCGACGTGGGGATCCTCTGGAACGACCTCTCGCTCGGCCTCCTCGTCCTCGTGACCGGCGGCTTGCTCGTGCCCGCCCTCGAGATCGGTGACGCGTACGCGGCGATCGCGATTGGGACGGTGCTCGGATGCGCCCCCCTCGCCGCGGTCGCGCTCGCGGGAGCGCGCGAGGGGCTCCCCGCGATGGTCCTCTTCCGGCCGGTCCTGGGCCGGGTCGGATCGTTCGCTCCCTCGCTCCTGAACGTCGCGCAGCTCGTGGGATGGACGGCCGTTGAGTTCTGGGCGATGGGACGGCTGGCGAACTCCCTGTCGATCGACCTCCTCGACACGGACGCGTTCGCGCTGTGGCTCGCGCTCGTCGCGGCCGGGTGCACCTGGCTCGCGGTCGGGGGGCCCGTGCTGGTCGTGAAGCGCTTCCTCGAGCGATTCGGGACGTGGATCGTGCTCGCGAGCGGCATCGGACTCACGGCGGCGCTCATCGCGGAGCCGACACCGGTCGAGGGCTGGGATGACGGGACCGGCGGACTCCCGTTCTGGCTCGCCGTCGACCTCGTGATCGTGATGCCGATCTCGTGGCTGCCGTTGGTCGCCGATTCGACGCGGTTCGCCCGGCGCGCCCGAGGCGTGTTCGGAGCGACCTACGCCGGGTACGCGCTCGGGAACGTGTGGTTCTACGGCCTAGGCGCGGTGCTGGTCCTGCACGCGAGCGCCTCTCCTGACGCGGTCGGCATGGGCGGCGCGATCGCGGGTCTGGCTGGAGGGACGGCGCTGGTGCTCGGCCTCCTCGTCGGCGAGGCGCCGAACGCGTTCGCGAACGTCTACTCGGCGGCGGTGTCGGCATTGAACGTCGTGCCCCGCGTGCCCGCGACGGTCCTCGCCATCATCACGGGCGCCGTGGCGTTCCTCCTCGCGCTCGTTGTGACGATGGAGCGCTACGAGGTCTTCCTCTTCCTGATCGGCTCGGTCTTCGTGCCCCTCGCCGGCATCTTCGTCGCCGACTACTTCGTTCTCGCGCGAGGGCGCTACGGCGCCGACCTCGTCTTCGGTCGGCAGGTGGAGCCCGTCCGCTGGCGGGCGCTGGTCCCATGGCTCGCCGGCTTCGTCCTCTACCACTGGAGCGTCCCGACGGGGCCCGAAGGCTGGATCGAGGGCGTCGAGGGTCTGTTTACGTCGCTCGGCCTGCCGTTCCCGCTCCTCGACTCCCGGCTCGGCGCCAGCCTGCCGAGCTTCGCGGTCGCGTTCGCGCTAACGCTCGCGGTCCGCCCTCGGCGGATCGCGTCCGTCGAGGCCGACTAGGAGGGGGAGGGCTCGCCGGGCGGCGGAGACACCACCAGCAGCACCACCGACGGCTCCTCCGAGGCGTTCCGGATCGTCAGGTCGTGCCCCGCCGGCACCTCGACGACCTCCCACTGCTTCATCCGTGCCCGCCCCTTCCCGACCTGGGTGGCGACCTCCCCGCTCAGGACGAGGACGAGACCGTCGGCGACGTCGTCGCGGACGGGTCCGATCCCCTGTGCCCCTTCGAGGCAGACGATCTCCGACCAGAGGCGTTCGTTCTCGATCAGGGTCCGCCGGCGTGCCTCGTCCTCGGAGAAGTGCACGAGATCGCGGATGTCGAGGGTCTTCACGCTTCCAGCGTAGCCATGTTGGGGGATGCACAGGAAGGCTACACTTCTGCGACGGTCCGCCTGGAAAGGGGCTCTTGTGACGACCTACTCGTACTCCACGGAGGCGCCGACCGGCGTGAAGGCGGGCGTGCTGATCCTCCCCGTCTTCCAGGGGCCGGACTTCGGTCCGGGCGTGACCGAGACCGGTCTCGAGCAGGCATACCGGGACGCGAAGCTCACCGGGAAGAAGGGCGAGTCCCTGCTGGTCACGAAGCGTGACGGGGATCGGTTCGCCGCCGGCGCGGTGCTCCTGCACGGCGTCGGCGAGCGGAAGGACTTCGACGTCCCGGCGATGCGGAAGTCGCTCGGACGTGTCGCCTCCTCGGTCGGCCGGTTCGGTCACGCGGCGACGACGTTCCCCCAGGCCGTGGAGGGCGACGCGGACGATGCCGTCCAGGCCGCGGCCGAGGGGCTCGGGCTCGGCGGGTACCGGTTCGATCGCTACAAGTCGAAGAACGAGCACGAGTCGCTCTCGAAGGTCACGGTGGTCGGGAACGGGGGCGCCGACCGGAAGGTGGGCCGGGACGCGGCCCGTCGGGCCGAGGTCGTGGTCGACGCCGTGTCCTGGGCCAGGGATCTCGTGAACACCCCCGCGGGGGACCTGCCGCCGGCGGAGCTCGGGCGTCAGGCGCAGGCGATGGCGAAGGCCGAGGGCCTGACGTGCAAGGTCTGGGGCGAGGCCGACCTGAAGCGCCGCGGCTTCGGCGGGATCCTCGGCGTGGGGCAGGGGAGCGTGAACCCGCCGCGGCTGATCGAGCTCACGTACACGGGCGCCGGGAAGTCCACGCCGATCGCGCTCACCGGCAAGGGGATCGCCTTCGACTCGGGCGGCCTATCGATCAAGGACGCCAAGGGTATGGAGTCGATGAAGATCGACATGGGCGGGGCCGCCTCGATCCTCGCGACGATGAAGGCGATCGCCCGGCTGAAGCCGAAGATCAACGTGATCGCGGCGATCCCGTCCGCGGAGAACATGCCGAGCGGCTCTGCCCAGAAACCCGGCGACGTGATCACGCACTACGGCGGGAAGACGTCCGAGGTGCTCAACACCGACGCCGAGGGGCGCCTGATCCTGGCCGACGCCCTGGCGCTGCTGGCCGAGAGGAAGCCCTCCTGCATCGTCGATACCGCGACCCTCACCGGGGCCTGCATGATCGCGCTCGGGACGGACATCACCGGCGCGATGGGCAACGACGAGGACCTCGTCGACGAGATCGTGGGAGCGGGCCGCGCCACCGGCGACTGGATCTGGCCGTTGCCGCTCCACCGGGAGTACCGGCGGCTGATCGACTCGAGCGTGGCCGACATCAAGAACATCGGCGACCGGTGGGGAGGGGCGATCACGGCCGCGTGGTTCCTCGCGGAGTTCGTCGGCGATGTCCCCTGGGTGCACCTCGACATCGCGGGCCCCGCGTTCTCCGAGAAGGGCAACGACCTGGGCCCGAAGGGCGCGACCGGGGTGCCGGTCCGCGCCCTGGTCCGCTTCGTCCTCGACCGGGCGGCGTGAGCCAGGCCGAACGCACCCCGCGGACCGGTCCCGTCCTGGCGATCTTCGCGCATCCCGACGACGCGGAGATCTGCGCCGGCGGGGTGCTGGCCAAGTGGGCGACCGCCGGCCGCGACGTGCATCTGACGATCCTCACGAACGGCGATCGCGGCTCGCAGGATCCGGCCCGCGATCGCACCGAGCTGGCCGCCACCCGGATCCGGGAGTCCGAGGCGGCCGCCGCCGTCCTCGGTCTCGCGAGCATCCAGGTGGGCTCGATCCCGGACAGCGAGCTGCAGAACACCGACCAGGTCCGCGAGGGCGTCGTCCGGAGGATCCGCCAGGTCCGCGCGGAGACCGTGCTCACGTGCGATCCGACCGCGGTGTTCTTCGAGAACGTCTACTACAACCACTCGGATCACCGGACGGCCGGCTTCGTCGCGCTGGACGCGTCGTTCCCCGGCAGCGGGAACCCGCACTTCTTCCCGGAGCACCTCGGAGAGGGGCTCGTCGTCCAGGACGTGTACGACATCTGGCTCGGCTGGTCGAACGAACCGAACCACGTCGAGGACATCACGGGGCATCTCGCGACGAAGCTCGAGGCGCTCGCGGCCCACGAGAGTCAGCTCCTCGAGGGGATCGCGTTCTTCGAGGACATGCTCGGCAAGGACGCCGTCGAGACCGGCGGGAAGATCGGCGTGGAGCACGCGGAGGAGTTCCGCGTGCTCGACCTCAGCTAGGGCAGCGTCCCGACCGCGACGATCACGTCGCGGAAGTCGTTCAACGGATCGGGGAACCGCTCGGCGAACCTCGTGCGCGTCCGCTCCATCAACGACGCCCAGCCGGTCTCGCCGAGCATGTTGCGGACGAACCGCCCGACGGTCCACGTCCCCAAGCCGTCGATCAGGTCGTCGCGCGCGTAGGTCCACTGGTAGCGCGTGCGCTCGGTTCGGACGTTCCGGAACCCGGCGTCCCGCAGGTCCTCCACGATCGCCTGGGGGCGCTTGTACCGCTCGTGTCCAGGGGCCGCCGCCGTGTACGCGGGGGCGAGCATGTCGCGGGGGACGACCTCCTCGACGAGCCCGATCCACGTGTCCTGGTACGCGTCCTTCCCATCGGACCACGCGGTGAACCCGACCCGGCCGCGCGGCCGGAGCA
This sequence comes from Actinomycetota bacterium, assembly GCA_036281075.1. Classification (GTDB taxonomy): domain Bacteria; phylum Actinomycetota; class UBA4738; order UBA4738; family HRBIN12; genus JAJNBA01. Next base: position 70,607 of record DASUPO010000113.1, read on the forward strand.
CCCGCTTCACGTCGAACAGCGCGGTCTCAACCTTCACGAAGTGAGCGAGCACGAAGTTCCCGAGGACGACGTCGAAGGCCCCGCCGCGGAAGGGAAGATCGATCGCCTCGCCGGCGACGAGGGCCACCTCCGGCCGGGAGCGCCGCCCCGTCGCGAGCATCGCCAGCGACCGGTCGACGCCGACGACGGCGGCGCCCGATCGCGCGACCTCCGCCGCGGCAACGCCGGTGCCCGTGCCGATGTCGAGCACGCGGTCCCCCTCGCGCACGGACAGGGCGTGGACGAGATCGCGAGCGGCGTCGGCGAACCGCGGCGCGTGCACGCGATCGTAGACGTCGGCCACCGTGTCGTAGGTCCGCCAGTCCTCCATGGTCGGGCAGCCTACCGGGTGCCGCCGCGTCGGCCGTGCGGGGGCGGGCCGTGGTCGGTCCGCGGAACGGCCCCGGATAGACTCGCGCGCGATGCGGAGCGCTCCATGACCGGTGTCGCGGGGGTCATGGCGCTCGTCCTCGCGGAGGCGACCGCGGGCGCGACGCTCTTCCTCTGGGTGAGCCCGCTGTGGGGCGAGGTGAAGCGAGGGTTCTTCAAGCTCGTCGGCGCGATCCTCACGATCGTCGGGCTCCTCACGTGGTTCTCCGTGGACGCGGCCGTCGTCGCGCGCTTCGCGTCGGGAGACGCGCTGCGTGTGACGACCGCGATCGCGGCGGGCGCCACGGCGCTGTGGACCGTGCTGCTGTTCGCGCGGCAGCCCGCGGCCGCGCGCGTGATCGGGTGGCTCAGCGTCCCCGCCTGGCTCGCGGTCGTCGCGTGGATGGGGGGTGCTGGCCGCCAGGACTATCCGCTCGCGCTCTTCCAGCTCGCGGCCGGCGCCGCGCTGCTCGGATCGGCGACCGACGGCCTGCTCCTCGGCCACTGGTACCTGACGGACCGGAAGCTCCCCCGCCGGCCGATCGAGCGGATCACCACGATCCTGCTCGTGTCCGTCGTGCTCGCGGCCGTGTCGGTTCTCAGCGCGGGGTTCTCCGGGGTCGAGAGCTCGATCTCGGTCAACCCGCTGCTGACGGCCGGAGCGCTGGCGCCGTGGATCGCGCTCGGGATGGTGGCCGCGACGGCACTGATCGCGGTGCTCGTGAAGGCCGCCCTGCGGGGGGAGCGTCCGTCCGGCGTCCAGTCGGCGACGGGCTTCTACTACCTCGCGGTCGTGACCGCGTTCACGGCGGAGGTCGCCGCGAAGACGCGGTTCCTCGACCCCTCCTTCGGCTGATGGTCGGGGTGGCGATCGTCCTCGGCATGCTCGCCCAGGTCGTCGTGTGGCGGCTCGTCGCGCGGGACCGCCTTCCGTTCTGGCCCGTGACGGTCGGGACCTTCGCGGTCCTCGGGCTCGCGTCGATCCTCGCGGGGGACCCGAGCTGCTGCCGGGACGTGAGCGCGGCGGCGGCGGCCGGCGCGGGCGCGGCGTCGGGCCTCCTCCTCTACGGGGCTACGCGGCTGGTGGTCGGCGCGGCTTCCCGCAACGCCGCGCTGGGAGCGCGCGTGGTCGAGATCTATCGCCGGTCCGACGAGGTCCGGTTCGCGACCGCGCTCGCCGTGACGCTGGCGGTCGCGGTCCCGAGCGAAGAGCTGTTCTGGCGCGACCTGGTGCTCTCGGAGCTCACCGCCTCCACCTCCGTGGCGATGGGGGCGCTCGCGACCTGGACGGCCGCGGTCGTCGTGTCCGTCGCGTGGGGGAGCCTTGCCTTGTTCGCCGGCACCGTCGTCGGCGGTGCGTTGTGGACGGGCCTCGCGGCATGGTCGGGGGGCGTGCTCGCGCCGATCGCGAGCCATCTCCTGTGGACCGGGATGATGTTCGTGTGGCCTCCCCGTGCCGCGCGTGACAAGGTGCCCCGGTGAGTTTCCTCTCCACCGCCGTCCAGTCCGTGCTGGAGCAGGGGGAATACTGCCACGTGGCGACCTCGACGCCGAAGGGCCCCCACTGCACCCCCCTCGTGTTCGCGTACTCGGGCGGGCGGCTCTGGCTAACGACGTCCCGACGGTCGGTCAAGACCCGCGCGTGGAAGGTGGATCCCTCCGCGGCCGGGATCGTGAGACACGGCGGCCTGACCGCGGCGTTCACCGGGACGGTGAAGCTCTACGACGCGCTCGACCGTGGCACCTGGGGCGCGGCGGTCGCCGGCGCCACGTCGATCGCGCGCGCGACCGCCGCGTTCAGCAAGAAGAACGCCCGGTTCTTCGCCGGCTACGCGTTCGACGCGAAGCAGGTGCCGTTCGCCTGGACGCCGCCCGGCCGCGTGTTCGTCGGCATCGACCTCGACCGCACGGCGCTCGTCGACACGGACGGCGTGCAGGAGGGCCGTGGCCGGTGGGGCGGCACGTCGACGTCGCACGCCGCGTTCCGTCGGACGGCGAAGGGAGCCGATCCGCTCGCGGCCCTGCCCGACGAGGTCGAGGGGCCGCTGGGCCGTGAGGGCGAGGGCGCGCTGGCGCTCGTCGGGGACCGGGGCCCGGTCGTCGTGCCGACCCGCTGGCGAGCGGAGGAGCACGCGATCTACGCCGCGCTCCCGGGGGAGACGCTGGCGCTCGCCGCGGCCGGACCCGACGTGCCCGCCGCGCTCACGATCGACGAGCCGTCGGCGTGGCGAGCCCGCGACATGGTCGGCGCGATGGTGCAGGCGACGGCCTCGGTCTACGTCCTCGACGAGCTCGGGGGCGGACCGAAGATCGCCCGCGCGCTCGCGACCGGGATCGATCCCGACGCCGACGCCCTCGTCCGGCTCGCGCCCTCCCGCCTCGTGTGGTGGCGCGGCTGGTCGAGCGGCAGCGTCGACATCGGATGAGCACCGCGGAGTTCTCGGTCGAGGTGGACGCGCCGCCCGACCGCGTCTGGACGATCGTGAGCAACCCGGCCAACATCCCGCACTGGGAGCGGCACGTCGTGAACGTGCGCCTCCCGGACGGCGGTCTCGGCGAGGGCTCGCGCTACACGGTCACGATGTCGTTCATGGCCGTCCGGGTCACGGTGCGGGGGGAGATCCTCGCGTGGGAGCCACCGTGGCACGCCACGATCCGTCTGCGCGGGCCGCTGGACGCCACGATCGACACGACGGTCGCGGAGCTCCCGGGTGGTCGCAGCGTGCTCCGGCACGAGGTCACCTACCGCTTCCGGGGGCCCCTCGGCGGCGTCGTCGCCGCGGGGCTCACGGCGGTCGGCGGCGCCCAGCTCGGGATCAAGCACGGAACCCTGGCGCAGAAGCGACAGATCGAGGCCGGCTAGTCGCGCCGGTCCTCGCGCCGGTCCAGGCGTCGCGCCCGACGCCGTAGCCAGGCGAAGCCCCACCCCAGCACGAACCCTAGCGCGGCGGCGACGAGGATCGCGGCGCCGATCGCCACGTCCCAGTCCCAGAAGAGGAAGTCGATGTTCGCGTCGTCGAGGTTCTGGAGGAACAGGATCACCAGGAGCACGCCGGCGACGATCGTGGCCACGGCCTTGCCGCCCGGTCCCTCCCTGCGGTATTCGCCGACGCTCCTCCCCTCGGGAACGGCGTCGTTCGGGTCGTCGTCGCGTCGCACGACGTCGGTCCTCCTCGCGTCGATCGGGACGGTCGCACGCGGATTGTCGCATGATGGGCGGCCGATGGGCGTGGGACGGTTCGTCTGGGCGGCGGCGCTGGCCGCGGGCGGCGCGGCCCTCGGGCACGCGGCCCTCCGCACGGAGGAGGGCCGCGAGCTCGACGAGAACCTCTTCAAGGCGGCGAACGCCGAGCACGGGGAGGTCGCCGACCGCCTCTTCGGCGGGGTCACCGAGCTGGGGTCGCTCTATGCGGCCGCGGCCGCGGCCGGCGCGCTCGCCGCGGTCGGCCGCCGCCGCGAGGGCGCCCGCGCCCTGGCGGGCGCGGGGGCCACGTGGCTCCTCCTGCAGGGGGTGAAGCGGCTGGTCGCTCGCCCCCGCCCGTACCTGGCCGACCCCGACGGCACGCGCCGCATGATCGCCCGGCCCCACGGCACCTCGTGGCCGTCGAGCCACCCGGCCGTGCTGACGACGTTCACGCGGATCGCGTCGCGGGAGCTGGCGGTCGGCGCGGTCGGCCGAGCGGGGCTCACCGGGCTGGACGCCTCGGTCGCCGCGTCGCGCGTGGCGCTCGGCGTGCACTACCCGAGCGACGTCGCGAGCGGGCTGCTGTTCGGGCGCGCGGTCGCGCGGCTGTGGCCGGGCGGCCGCCGCGCACGCCGTCGGTAGACTCGCCCGCGGTGCTCGACACGCTCGCCTCCGTCGGCTGGCCCGTCATCGATCGCATCCGGATCGGGGACTTCGCGATCTCTCCGCACGGGATCGGGATCGCCGTCGGGTTCGCGGTGGGGGCGTACGTGTTCACGAAGCTCGCCGTCCGCCGCGGCGTCCCGCAGAAGCTCGCCGACTCGGTCGTCTTCTGGTCGGTGATCGGAGCGATCGTCGGAGCCCGCGTCGCGTACGTGATCGCGCACGCATCCGACTTCGAGAGCCCCCTCGACTGGTTCAAGATCTGGGAGGGCGGGATCTCGCTGCTCGGAGGGATCGCCGGCGCCACGATCGCGAACGCCGTGAACATCAAGCGGCAGGAGTACCGGTTCCGGTTCTTCCAGGTCGCCGACGCGGTCGCCCCGGGCCTCGCGCTCGGGATCGCGGTCGGCCGGATCGGCGACCTGATCATCGGCGACCATCTCGGCAAGCCGACGTCGTGGTTGCTCGCGTGGACCTACGAGGGAGGCACGCTCGCCCCGCCGTTCCGGTGCGCCGCCGAGCGGTGCGCGGCCAACCTGCAGGACCCCTTCTCGCAGACGATCGACCGCGCCGAGGCCGTGCTCCGCGACGCCGGCGAGGTGGTGGCCCGCGGGATCGGCGTCCATCAGACGGCGATGTACGACATGATCCTCGCCGGCCTGCTCTTCGCTTTCCTGTGGTGGTTCATCCGCGCGCCGCGGCGGGAGGGGATCGTGACCCTCACGTTCGGGCTCGCGTACGGGTGCATCCGGCTGCTCGAGGACTCCCTGCGGATCGACAAGCGCTTCGGCCCGTTCACGGGATCGCAGTGGACCGCGCTCACGGTCGGGCTGATCGCGGCGGGGCTCCTGATCTATTTCGCGGTCTCGAAACGTCCCGGTCCGACCACGCCCGGCCGTCGGGAACACGTTCCCGAGGAAGGCACGGAGCCCGAGGCCGCGGCCACGGCGTGACGCCGCGCTCGGCTGTTCAGCCTCGGTAGCTCGCGACGACCTCGCGGAGCCGCGCGTGGACGCCTCCGTATGCGTCCGCGCGCGGCAGGTATTCCTTCTTCACCTTCGTCACGAACGTGTAGTTCGGATCGACGACGTTCGCGACCGGCGACTCGCTGATCTGCGTGAGCAGCTGGTACGCGTCGAGGGCCTCGAGCCCGTGTTCCTCGACCATCCACGCGATCAGGTCGGCGTGGGAGATCCGGAACGCGTCCTCGAGCGGGCGCGCCGATCCCGTCGACATCAGGTGGGTGTCGTTCTCGAGCCTGGGCCACGGCGTCGCCCGGCCCTTGATGACATCGATCGTGAGCACCGTGTCCATCGCGGCCTCGACCGCGACGCCGCACGTCTCGCCCTCGCCCTGGCGGCAGTGGCCGTCGCCGATCGAGAACAGCGCGCCCTCGACGTTCACGCCGAGGAAGCACGTCACGCCGGCGCGCATCTCGGGGGTGTCCATGTTGCCGCCGTGTGCGTCAGGCACGAGTGACGACCGCGCTTCGAACAGGGCGGGCGCCACGCCCACGGTTCCGTGCATCGGGTCGAGCGGGAGCACCGTCGTGTGCTCGCTCTCGCTCGCCCGGTACGTCACGGTCCGGGCCGCCCGATCGACCTCGTAGATCCACACGCGCTCGGGCAGCGGATCGTGCAACAACGCGGTCCGCGTCGTTGCCGAGAGCGAGCCGAACAGCGGCACGGTGCACGACGACGCCCAGTCGCGGGAGGGCTCGATCGAGACGAAGTGGATCGCGAGCGTGTCGCCGGGCTCGGCGCCCTCGACGAAGAACGGTCCCGTCTGCGGGTTCAGGAACCGGGGGTCGATCACACGCGAGACATGATCGTCCGGGCCGCGTACCTTGCCGCCGAACGCGTCCTCGGTCCAGAGCTCGAGGATGTCGCCCGGTTTCACCGTCCGGACGGGCCCGACGCCGCCGAACGTCCAGGCGAACTCCGACGGATCGGGGCGATAGGTCAGGACGTCGCTCACGGCTACCTCCCGAGGGAACGATGACGCGCCAAGTATGGCGGAGCGTCGGCCGCCGGGCTCAGCGAGCCATCAGCTGGAGCGGCTTGCCCACCTTCGACTTCGTCGCCTTGACGACGGCTTCGGCGGCCTCGACCAGCGCCGTGCTCGCCGGCGCGTCGGGATCGGACACGACGATCGGCACGCCCACGTCACCGCCGCCTCGAAGTGGCGGGAACAACGGCACCTGCGCCATCAGCGGCACTCCGAGCGTCGCGGCCGCCTCGCGTCCACCGCCCTCGCCGAAGATCGCTTCACGCTCGCCGCAGTGCGGGCAGACGTACCACGACATGTTCTCGACCACCCCGATGGGCCGGAGGTTCGTGCGCTCGGCCATCTTCCCGGCGCGCTCCGCGACCTTCCGCGCTGCGTCCTGCGGTGTCGTCACGACGAGCATCGAGGCGCCGGGGATGAACGACGCGAGCGAGATCGACACGTCGCCCGTCCCCGGCGGCAGGTCGCACAGGAGGAAGTCGAGGTCGCCCCACCACACGTCGCCGAGGAACTGCTGGATCGCCTTGTGGAGCATCGGCCCCCGCCAGATCACCGGCGTCTCCTCGGGCACGAAGTGCCCCATCGAGATCACCTTCACGCCGTGGGCCTCCAGCGGCAGGATCATGTCGTTGAAGCCGACGGGCTTGCCCATGGCGCCGAGCATCCGCGGGACGCTGAACCCCCAGACGTCCGCGTCGAGGACACCGACGTTCCGACCGTCCTTCGCGAGGGCCGCCGCGAGGTTCACGGTGACGCTGGACTTGCCCACGCCGCCCTTGCCCGACGCGATCGCGACGATCGAGGTCTCCGGCGGGAACGAGATCGTCGCCGGCTGCGGCGCGTGATCGTGACCCTCGTGACCCGGCTGGCTCGCCTGACCTCGGAGCTGCGTGACCAGGCGTTCCCGCTCCTCCGCGCTCATCGGCGTGAGCTCGACGTCGACGCGCTCGACGCCCTCCAGCGGCCCGACCGCCGCCGTGACGTCCGACGTGATGCGGTCCTTCAGCGGGCAGCCCTCGATCGTGATCAGGACGTGGACGCGAACGACGCCGCCGTCGACCTCGACGGAGCGGAGCATGCCGATCTCGTCGATCGGCCTGCCGATCTCGGGGTCCCGGACGCCCTTCAGCGCCTCGCGGACCTGGGCTTCGGTCGTCACGACGGCTCCTCCCGGTGTTCCCGCGCTCGAGGGGGCTAAGCTCTGGTTGACACGGTGCGAATCGTGCAAAGGTCATCGTACGAGATGCGTGGATGAACGAGCCCGCTCCGATCGAGATCCACAAGGTCCTCGCGGACGACACCCGCTACCGCCTCTACAGGTACCTGCGGCTGTCCGGCCGGCCGGTCCCCGTCCGTGAGCTCGTGACCCGGCTCGGGCTGCACGCCAACACGATCCGCCCCCACCTCCGTCGGCTCGTGGACGCGGGCCTCGTCGCGTCGGAGACGCGACGAGGCCCGGCCGCGGTCGGGCGTCCGCAGACCGTCTTCACGGCCGTCGCCCGTGAGGACCGCGAGGGGCGCGACTACCGGCTCCTGTCGGACATCCTCCTGTCGCTCGTCTCCGGTCCGCGGGCGCGCGCGAAGGCGCTCGCGCTGGCTCGCGAGTGGGGCGACTACCTGATGGCGCGGCACGCGCCGCCGCCTGGCGCGCGCCGCCCCGGGCCGAACCTGGCCGCACTCCGCGAGGCCCTCGCCGAAGCGGGGTTCGATCCGCGGTTCCGTCGTCGGGGGAACCGGACCGTGGAGATCGCCCTGCGGAGCTGCCCGTTCCGGGACCTCCTGGAGGAACACCGGGAGCTCGCGTGCACGGTGCATCGCGGGCTCCTCGAAGGGATGCTCGAGGGCTCGCGGCCGCGCCTCGACCTCCGTTCCTTCGAGCCGCTCGCGGACCGGGGCTCGGTTTGCCGGGTCGTCGCCGGCCTCTGAGGGATCTGCCCGTCGAGGGATCAGGTCGGGTCCGCGTCTCCCGTCGGCTCGACGATCCAGAGCCCGCTCGTCATGTCGGACACGTACAGGTAGCCCGTGACCGGATCGACGTCGACCCCCCATACCTGCGGGAGGCCGTCCGGGAACGCGCCCGTGGTGTTCTGACCCACGTTCGGAACGAACCTCCCCACGCGTGTCGGGTTCGAGTGGCCAGGATCGTCCAGCGGCCCGAGATCGAGGGCGACCACGCCCGCCGTGTACCACGAGGAGTATGCGCGATCGCCGAGGATCTCGGTGTTGTGGATCGACCACGTCCCGCCGCCCGCCCGGAGGGTGTGCATCCGTGGGACGTCGTCGAACCGCGCGACCTGGTGCCCGGTCTGAGCGTCGAAGACCCGCAGATATCCCCACGACGGACGCGTCGCCTGGAGGCGCGTGCGCCCTCGCTCCAGGATCCGGAGCGCCACGCGGTGCCTCGTCAGGACAACCGGGATCCCCAGCCTGTCGGAGGAGTCCCACCACTGAGGGCTCATCCGCTTCGCGATCACGTCGTGCAGAACGGCCTTCGCCCCCAGCCGGCGGGCGAGCCGTTCCTGGCGGACCTGCGTGCACGCTCGGTGGCGATGCGGCTCGGGATCGAAGAAGGTCATGTACGTCCTGACGACCACGATCCGCCCCACGACGCGTGACGGGTTCGGATAGTCGGCGAGGGCGCAGCCCTGCCGGAGCGGTCGGTAGACGAGACCTCCGGCGCGGTGTTCGGGCATCGACCACAGGGCCCTGGCGTACGGCGCCTCCGAGCCGACCCCGAACGCCGGTCCGCGTCCGATCACGACGCGAACGGGCGATCGGGGATCGAAGTCCTCGTCGTTCTGGAAGATCAGGTCCGTCCCGGCCGCGACGTGCTCGGTGACGGAGTGGGCGTCTCCGTCGGCGAACGTGTCGAACCTCGTCCGGCGGATCCGCGCGGGGTCCGTCGGGTCGGAGATGTCGAGGACGACGACGCCGAGGTCCCAGTACGAGACGAACGCCCGCATCCCGTCCGCGCTCGCGCGCACGCTGTGCGCGAACGACGAGCCGAAGCTGCCGCGGCCGTCGAAGGGCCCGCGCGTGAGGCGTTCGCTTCGAGCGCCCCACTGACCGACGATGTCGGGGTGGGCGGGATCGGTTACGTCGACGATCACGACGTCGCCGCGGTTCGGTCCGTCCCATTCCCGGTACGGCGACGCGAGCAGGGCGTAGGCCTTCGCGCCACGCTGGAAGAGATCCAGCTCGTGCACGCCGCCGAACGCTCTCCGAACGTTGAGGACGGAGAGCTTCTCCCGGGCGGTCGGGTCCGTCACGTCCCAGAACTGAACGCCGAACGGCTGGTCGTCGAGCGACGCCGACCCGCCGCACCGCTGGATGCCGACCGCGAGCAGGTCGCCAGTGAACGTTGGGGTGTCGACGCTCCGAACGACGACGTCCTCGGCACTCGTCCCGGCCCGAGCGCCGACGCGCCCGAGCACGACGGGATCGGCCGGGTCCGAGACGTCGACGACCTTGGCTCCCTGCCCCGTGCACGGGTCGCGCCACGTACCCACGTAGGCCGTGGCGTCGTGGAACCACACGTCGCCGTTCGAGTCGACCTTGCCGAAGCTCTCGTGGCCGAGGACGACGAAGTCGTTCAGGACCTCCGGGAACGGCGCGCGGAGCCGCTCGGGGATCCGGGGCTGGCCCTTCCTCGGTGGCGCGCCGAACTCACCCTCCGGGTGGGCGGCGGCGCTGCTCGCCGGCACGGCGAGCAGCGCCGCCATGAAGAGGATCATCAGGGTCCGTGGCCGGGTCATGCCGGTCTCCCGTCGCGTCGCCGGGTATCGAACGATGCGCGGCACCACCCGGTCAAGGGGATGTCAGCTCGTCCGGTGAGACGCCTTCCCGCGTGCGGTCGTGACGCCGAAGGCCGCGGCCGCGCCCAGCGCCAGCCCGCCGATGCCGGCCACGACGATCCACGGTGCCCGGCGGTTCGAGGGAGAGGTCGTCGAACCGGTGGTGGCGCTCGACGCGGTGTCGAGCTCGGGAGGCGTGGTGCTCACCATCGCGCCGTTCCCGGCGCCCTCCCCGCCACCGACGACGATCGCGCCGGTCATGCCCGGGTGGTAGTTGCACGCGAAGGGGTAGATCCCGGGGTCGTCGAAGGTCGCGGTGTACGTGTCCCCCGTGAACATGTCCTCGAAGTTGCCCCAGAGCGTGCCGCCCACATTGTGCGTGATCCCGTCATCGAGGTTCACGAACGTCACCGGCGTGCCCGGATCCACCTCCGTGATCGCGGCCGAGAAGCAGGCGTCGACCATCTCGACGGTGGCCCCGTCCTCGCCGGTCGAGTCCTGGTGCGTCGCGCCGCCGTGGCAGCCGCCCCCGGCCAGCGACACCGTCGGCAAGCCCAGGACGAGCGCCGTCGCGGCGACGGCGCAGAGGAGCATCCATCGCTTCATCTCGATCCCTCCTCGCGATCCGATGCCCCTGCTACACCGCGGGTCGTCAGTCGGTTCCCACGGATGTCGCGATCCGGACGGCGTCCGACTTCGACACCGCCGTTTCCAGTCGCATCGTGTGTTGGCCGTCGGTCCACAGGAGCACGTTGCCGTTCACCCGCACGTCGACCAGGCCCTCGCTCGTCAGGAGCCGGAGGACGTGCGGGCCGGCGGTCCAGACGGCCTCGCGTCCGTCGACGAACGCCGGCTCGACGGCGCCGGTGTCCTCGTACACGTCCTTGAACGCCTGGTCGGTGTCGCCCTCGAACCGCATCAGGACCGCGCCGAACCGGCTGCCCTCGATCGCGGGGAGCTCCGGGCCGGGCTCCCACGCCGTCGTGACGCGCACCACGCGACCGGCGTCCGTGAACACCTCATCCGCCCAGACCCGGTCGGGCGCGCCGAGCTCGGCCGGCAGCGGCAGCTCCTCGCCGAGCAGGCGTTCCGCCTCCGCCACGCTGAGCGGTGTCCCGTCCGGCGCGGTCGTCGTCGAGGGCAGCGCGGACGGACGAGGTTCGACCTCGACCACGACCGCCCCGAGGTCGATCGCGATCCTGGCCGCGACCGCCGCCCCCGCGAGCAGGAGCACGATCGCGGCCGCGATCAGCAGCGTCCGCCTCGTTCGAGACAGGGGGAGACGCACGACCCCGGGACCCCGGGCACGAGCGCGCGCCATCACGCCCGCCGTCAGGTCGGGCGCGTCCGGCCAGGCCACCTCGAGCCCCGCCAATGCGCGGGAGAGCTCGCCGTCGTCCATCGCGTGGAGTCGTTCGGTCATCGAGGGTCCTCCAGCGCCCCGCGCAGCCGCGCCATCGCCCGCGACAGCCGCGACTTCACCGTGCCGAGCTGCACGTCGAGGACCTCCGCCGTCTCCTGCTCCGAGAGGCCGAGCAGGAAGCGGTAGCCGATCACGTCGCGATCGGCGGGCGGGAGGCCGTTCAGGGCGGCCACGAGGGCCTCCCGTTCCTCGATCGCCAGGGCCGCGGTCTCCGGGGACGGGGCCGCGTCCCCGTCGGAGACCGCGGCCGCTCGCAGGGCGAGGCCCTGCCGGCGGCGGCCGGACCGGGCTCGGTTGCGTGCCTCATTCCCGACGATGCGAAGGAGCCACGGCCGGAACGGCGATCCGGGCCGGAACCGGTCGAGCGCGTAGTACGCCTTCACGAACGCCTCCTGTGCCGCGTCCTCCGCTTCGCCCCGGTCACGGGTCACCAGCCAGGCCACGCGGAACGCGATCGGTCCGTGTCGCTTCACCAGTTCCTCGTACGCGACGTCGTCGCCCTCGCGGGCTCGCCGGGCGAGCTCGGCGTCCTCCAGTGGTCGGTCCTCCACGGGAGCCTGTTCCTTCACCCGTGCCTACACCGATGGCCGAGGGTCGGTTCCGGTCACTCGGCGACCATGAGGACGATGCCGTAGACGAACCCGGCGTTCCCCACTCCGATCGCGAGGACGCGCGTCGATAGAGGCGTCGTAGAACGCCCTCCACCCATCGGGGGCGAGGAGCAGCCAGAGTCCCAACGCCACGAGCACCGGGCCTCCGAGCAGGCCGGCCCAGGGTTCACGATCGATGTGTCTCTCAGCTCGTCTGCCCGCCGTCCTTCGTGACGTCCGCGAGCGCGACGACGCCGGCGACGAGCCCAGAGAGCTCCATCGGGATGACGATCTTCGACGCGGGCGACGCGCCCACCTGCTTCAGGGTCTCGAGGTACTGCAGGCTCATCGTCTTGATGTCCGCGGTCGAGGCCTGTGCGTTGATCGTCTCGAGCGCGAGCGCGAAGCCCTCGGCCCTGAGGATCGCGGACTGGCGTTCGCCCTCCGCGTTCAGGATCGCCGAGGCCTTGTTGCCCTCCGCGTTCAGGATCGCCGAGGCCTTGTTGCCCTCCGCGACGGTGATCGCCGCCGCCTTCTGACCGTCCGCCTCCGTCACGACGGCGCGGCGCGATCGCTCGGCCGACATCTGACGGGTCATCGCCTCCTGGACCGACGGTGGCGGCTGGATCTCGCGGATCTCCACGTTCGTCACCTTCACGCCCCAGCGCTCGGTGACCTCGTCGAGCTTTGTCCGCAGGATCGTGTTGATCTCGTCGCGCTTCGCGAGGACGTCGTCGAGCGGGATGTCGCCGATCACGGCGCGGAGCGTCGTGGACGCGATCCCCTGCGCGGCGCCGGCGAAGTTCCCGACCCCGATCACGCTCGTGGCGGCGTCGGACACCCGGTAGAACATGATGAAGTCGATCGCGATCGGGGCGTTGTCCTTCGTGATCGAGTCCTGTCGAGGGATCTCCAGGTAGAACTCGCGGAGGTCCACCTTGACGCCCTTGTCGACGATCGGGATCAAGAGCACCAACCCGGGACCCTTCACCTTCAACAGGCGACCCAACCGGAACACGACGAGCCGTTGGAACTCGGGGACGATGCGGATCGCGTTGGCCACGAAGAGGAGCACCAGCACCAGCACGACGGCCGCCGCGATGAAGACGGGATCGGTGAAGTCCATCAGGAGGTTCCTCCTCTAGCTCATCTCTTCGGCCGGCGAGGCGTCGCCGGTCGGCGCGTGCTCGGTGTCCAGCGGTTCGACGGTGAGCACGAGACCGTCGAGCCGGGTCACGCGGATCTTC
>DASUPO010000114.1:0-28761 GCA_036281075.1 Actinomycetota bacterium
CTGGTCGAAGCCGCGCTCGGCCCGCCGCCGGGACGCGAGCGGGATCCACGTCACGGCGTCGGCGGGCGGCGGGCCGAGCGCGGCGAGCGCCCCCGCGAGCGCGTCGCCCACCCCTCGCCAGCCGGAGAACTTCAGTCGGTGCACGGCCGAGCGGGCCGGCCCCCGGTAGGCGAACGCCGCGCGAGCCGACGAGATCGGCGGCGGCGGACAATCGGGGCACCGTTCCACGTCGGCCGGCCACGGCCTGCCGCACCCGCGACACCAGGGCGGGCTCAGTGGCGACAGGTCACGGACGCACGTCCGGCAGAACGGCCACGGGCCCTCGCCGCACCCGGCGCAGGCTCGCGGGAACAGGACGTCGATCGCTCGCTCGAACGCCTGGTCGATCATCGGAGCACGCTACGGGCCGCCGCCGACACGTCACGGCAGCCGCACCTCGAGGGGATCGCCGGCGCCCTTGACCGCGACCGTGACCGTCCGATGCGTCTTCAACACCGGGTACGCCAGGACCGTGCCGGCGCCGGACTCGGGGTCGAAGGCGGTCTCGAGGATCGGGAGCCGGGCGCCGTCGGCCGTCATCGTGATCGCGGCCTCGCTGCCCTCGTACCGGAGCTCCACCTGGTCGGCGCGACACTCGAGCTGATCCAGGCGGACCTTCCCGTCGCCGACCGTCACGGACTTCCCCAGGCGGATCTGGTCTCGCCGAGTCGATCCCCTCGGCCACGGCACCGCGAAGCGCGCGCCGGGGCGGATCGTCTCCGGCGATCCGTCGACCGCCACGTCGCACTCGATCGCGAACCACCCGGCGGCGAGCTCGACGACCGGGAACTCGAACGGGACGAACAGGTCACGGTCGGGCGCCACGTCGAGCGTGGCCGGCGCCACCCCCATCGAGACGGTCCCGTGCCCGGCGAGCTCGACCGCCCTCGCGTCCTCCATGCGCACCTGATGCGGGTTCCCGTCGCCCCCTCGCATCACGAACGCCCCCTTCAGGGAGGCAGGGAAGCGTTCGAAGTGCGCCCGGATCCGAACGGGTTGCTCCAGGCTAGGTGCCCTCCTCCCAGCTCTTCAGGTACGCCTCCTGCTCCGGCGTGAGCGTGTCGATCTCGAAGCCCATCCCGAGCAGCTTGAGTCGCGCGACCTCCTCGTCGATCTCGACGGGCACCGGGTACACCCTCGGCTCGAGATCGCCGTGGTTGGCCACGAGCCACTCCACGCACAGCGCCTGGTCCGAGAACGACATGTCCATCACCGCGGCGGGGTGGCCTTCCGCGGCCGCGAGGTTCACGAGGCGCCCCTCGCCCAGCAGGTTCAGCCGGCGACCGTCCGCGAGCGTGTGCTCGTCGACGAACTCGCGGATCCGCCGGACGCGACCCTCCGCGAGGGCCGCGAGGGCGCCCTTGTCGATCTCCACGTCGAAGTGACCAGCGTTCGCGAGCAGCGCGCCGTCCTTCATCCGCTCCAGGTGCTCAGCGCGGATCACGCCCTTGTCCCCCGTCACGGTCACGAACACGTCGCCGATCCGCGCCGCGTCGAGGAGCGGCGCCACGCGGTAGCCCTCCATCACGGCCTCGAGGGCCGCCGTCGGGTCGACCTCGACGACGACCACGTGGGCGCCCATGCCGCGGGCGCGCGACGCGACGCCGCGTCCGCACATCCCGTACCCGCAGACCACGACCGTGCGGCCCGCCAGGAGCCGGTTCGTCGCCCGCATGATCGCGTCGATCGTCGACTGCCCCGTGCCGAACCGGTTGTCGAAGAGGTGCTTCGTGTTCGCGTCGTTCACGCTGACGATCGGGTAGCGGAGCGCGCCGTCGGACGCCATCGCGCGGAGCCGGATCACGCCGGTGGTGGTCTCCTCGGTCCCGCCCATCAGTTCGGCGATCTGATCCGTCCGCCGTTTGTGCAGGACGCTCACCATGTCGGCACCGTCGTCCATCGTGACGTGGGGCCGGATGTCGAGGACCGCGTCGATGTGCTTGAAGAACATGTCGGTGTCCTCGCCCTTGATCGCGTAGACGTCGATCCCGCTCTGCGCCACGAGGGCGGCGGCCACGTCGTCCTGCGTCGAGAGCGGGTTCGACGCGCAGAGCGCCACCTCGGCGCCGCCCGCCGCCAGCGTCTCCACGAGGTTCGCGGTCTCGGTCGTCACGTGCAGACATGCGGCGACCCGCACGCCCGAGAGCGGCTTCTCCTTGTCGAAGCGCTCCCGGATCTGGCCGATCACCGGCATCTCGCCGGCCGCCCAGTCGATCCTCGCGCGTCCGGGTTCGGCGAGCCCTTCGTCCCTGATGTCGTATCCCACGTCGATCCTCTCGTCAGAGCACGTGGACGATGCCGGCCACCACGCGCCCGATCGCCTCCGCCGCCGTCTTCGACGCGAGCAGGACCTCCTCGTGCGAGACGGCGCTACCCGCGGCGTTCGTGACGCAGCTTAGCCCGAGGACGCGCATGCCCAGGGCCCGGGCCACGACGGCCTCGGGGACCATCGACATGCCGACGACCGACGCACCCAATCGGCGGAGCATCTCGGTCTCCGCGGGCGTCTCGTAGGAAGGCCCGGGGAGGGCGGCGTAGACCCCCTCGGCGACGGGGGTGCCGTGCTCCTCGAGGATCGCGAGCGCCGTCCGCGTCAGCTCGGCGTCGTAGACGTTCGAGAGATCGACGAACGCCGGCGAGCCGTCCCCGTAGCGCCAGCCCGCGAGCGGGTTCGCCCCCATCAGGTTCAGGTGGTCGCGGACGACGAGCATGGAGCCGCCCGACAGCGACGGGTGCACCCCGCCGGTCGCGGCCGACAGCATCATCGTCCTCGCACCGAGGCCGAACGCCACGCGCGAGGTGATCGACGCGAGCGGCATCGGGTTCCCCTCGTAGAAGTGGATCCGTCCCTGGAAGAAGACGATCGGGCGTCCTCCGATCGTGCCGAGCCAGAGCCTTCCGGCGTGACCCGGAACCGTGGTCGCGGGGAACCCCGGGAGGTCCGCGTACGGGATCTCCACCGGCTTGCCCGACCCCGACCGGTCCCACGCGACCGAGATCGCGTCGCCGAGTCCGGATCCGAGCACCACGCCCGCGACCGGCGCCACGTCGGTGCGCTCCCGAACGGCGTCGACGATCCGCTCGTCGACACCGTCCCCTGGCGACGGGATCTGTCCCTCGGTCACGGGGCCAGCGCGGCCTTCAGCCGCTGGATCACGTCCACGGGCGTCGGATCGACGCCCCGTCGGATCGCCACGTAGGCGCTCGCGCCGTCGCCCAGCGCGATCAGCGAGAGCAGCCGGGCGAGCGCGCTCCGGCCCGATGCCCGCACCTCGTGCGTCCCCACCCCGACGCCGGCGGCGATCTCGAGGGAGAGCTCGAACCGGGCCACGATCTCCGGATCCTCGCCGTCGTACCGGAGCGCGATGACGGCGTGCCCCGCGCCGAACGGCTCCGTCCAGCCGACGACCTCGTTGTGATCGAGCTCCGACATCGAGGACCACCACGCGGGAACCTTGCCGTTCTCGTTCATCTGCGTCTTCCAGCGGGCCGCAGCGGTGGCACCGATGCCGTCGGCGCCCCAGATCACCGGGATCCGATCGGCGAGGGCGTCGGCCAGCCGTTTCGCCGGATTCTCACGGCGCGGCACGTCGGGGCCGCAGGCCGCGGCCCGCGCGTCGACCTCGCTCGCGGCCTCGTCGACGTCGGCCGCGAGCGGCGGGAGGAGCCCGGCGGCCTCGAGCGCGCCGAGCGCCGTGAAGGCGAGCCAGCCCAGCGCCGCGCGCGGCTGGAAGCCGCCGGGCACGCTCGCGACCGCGATCGCCGCATCGCTCGCCTCGTCCACGATCGTGCCGCCTGAGCTCACAACGATCGCGCGGCACCCACGCTTCGTCGCCTCACGGAACGCGGCGAGCGTCTCCGAGGTGTTCCCGGAGTAGGACGACGCGACCACGAGCGAGTGCGGCCCGGCGTACTCGGGCAGCTCCGGCGATCGGTTCACCTCGACGGGGAGCCCGAGCCGTCCCCGGAACACCGAGCGCATGATGTCGCCGGCGACGGCCGATCCGCCCATCCCGCAGAAGACGACGTTCCGCACGTCCGACAGGTCGGGCAGGTCCGTCGCGCGCGTCCCCCGCTCGTAGCCATCGCGGCAGTTCGATCCGAGCGCCGCGATCGCGTCGAGCATCCCGCCGCGATCCTGGGCGCGGATCGCCGCGGCGTCGTCGAGATCGACGATCACCGCGTCACCCGGTCCTGCCTGGCTTCTCGGCCTCGTCGATCAACATCACCGGGATGCCGTCGCGCACCGGGTATCGGTACCCGCACGTCCGGCACACGATCACCTGTTCGTCCTCGTGGTACTCCACCTCCCCGTGATCGTTCGGACACACGAGGATCTCCAACAGCTCCGCGTCGAGCGTCACGATCTTCCCTCCCCCGACTCTCTCGTTCCCCTGATCAGCGCGAGGAGCTCCTCGGTCTCGCCTCGCAGGAGCTCCGGCGTCCGGGCCTCCACGTTCAGGCGGAGCAGCGGCTCGGTGTTGGACGGACGGACGTTGCACCACCAGTCGTCGAACTCTACCGTCAGCCCGTCGAGCCGGTCCTGTCGCCCGTCCGGCATCGCGTCGGCGACCTCCTCGATCCTCGCGAGCGGATCGTCGACGCGAGAGTTGATCTCCCCCGACGCGTGGTACCGCCGATACGGCGCGAGGAGATCCGAGAGCGATCCGCCCGACGCGGACAGCACCCCGAGGGCGATCACGGCCGCGATCAGACCGGAGTCGGCGTTGAAGTTGTCGCGGAAATAGTAGTGGCCGGAGTGCTCGCCGCCGAAGACGGCTCCCGTCTCCGCCATCACCTGCTTGATGAACGAGTGTCCGACCCGCGTCCGGACGGGGATCCCGCCGTGCTCCCGGATCACCTCCGGCACGGTCCACGAGCAGATCAGGTTGTGGACGACCTTCGCCCCGGGCTCCCGCCCGAGCATCGCGGCGGCGACGAGAGCGGTGAGGAGCGAGCCGCTCACGTCCTCCGCTCGTTCATCCACGAGGAACACGCGGTCCGCGTCCCCGTCGAAGGCCATCCCGAGGTCGGCACCGCGCGCGAGGACCTCGCGCTTCAGGTCACGCTGGTTCTCGGGATCGATCGGATCCGCGGGATGGTTGGGGAACGTCCCGTCGAGCTCCGCATAGAGATGGTGCAGGGTGATCGGCAGCCGCGCCGCGACCGCGGGCACGACGAGACCGCCCATCCCGTTCGCGGTGTCGACCACGACCCGGAGCGGTCGCATCCCATCGACGTCGGTGAACGACAGGACGTGGTGCACGTACGCGTCGAGGACGTCGCGACGGCGGACCGACCCTCGGCCGCCCCGTCCGTCCCCGTCCCCGCGTTCGACGAGGCCCCGGAGCTCCTTCAACCCGGAGTCTTCCCCCACCGGTCTGGCGCCGGCCAGGCACAGCTTGAGTCCGTTGTACTCCTTCGGGTTGTGGCTCGCCGTGATCATCACGCCGGGTCGGTCGAGGGATCCGGAGGCGAAGTACAGCAGATCCGTCGACGCCAGCCCAAGGTCGACGACGTCCGCCCCCCGCGACGTGACGCCGTCCGTGAGGGCCTCCGCCAGGTCCGGGGACGAAAGCCGAGCGTCGCGGCCCACGAGGATCTCGGAGGCTCCGCTCCACGTGACGAAGGCGGCCCCGATCCGACGGACGAGCTCCCCGTCGAGTTCGCCGGGCACCACGCCGCGGACGTCGTAGGCCTTGAAGACGCGGGAGAGGTCCACCGCGGCCATCCTACGGACGGGCCGCGGACGCCGTCAGGACGGGCGGATCCGGATCAGTTCTGGACGACGGTGTCGATCACGTCGGAGAGCACGACCTGCTCGCCGTCCCGATGCCACCACTTCGCCTCGCAGGCGTGGCAGGTCGAGAACGAGAGATCGCGGTCGCTGACGGACATCGAGATCGAGATCACGTCGCCCTGCTGGCACTCCGGGCAGGTGGTCGTCTTCGGCATCTCTTGGCCTCCGAGGTCAGGGGTTCGGGTCAGGCAGGACCGTACCCCGGGAACGGCACCCCGCTTCAGACACCCGGGAATCATCTTGCGCTCACCCGGGGCCTCGGCGTGCGGGACGCCGAACGCCGGAGACCCTGGTTCGAAATGGCTAGTCAGAGGCGGGAGGCGAGGACCGTCGGGACCCGGTCGTCCTCCACCAACCATCCGACGGGAGGCGTCATCGCGCCCACGTGGCGTGCGCAGAGGTCGAGCAGGCGCGGATCACGCTCGGCTCGGAGCTCTTCGATCACGATCCGGCGGCCGCGGTAGCGCAGCGCGACCGACGCGATCGCTGGTTCCGGGCAGCTCATCCGTGCACATCGACGCATGGGCGAAGGCTACGGGAGGGTCGACCGGATGCAAGCATCCGAGCCGAGCCTCGGCGAGCCGTCAGGCGACCGTGTCGGAGCCGTCCGGCGTGTCCGGGAGGTCGCCCTCCGATGCCCCGGCCGGTCGCTCTCCGATGATGATCACCTTCGAACCGACCGGGGCGAGCTCGTAGAGGACCTCGATCTCCTCGTTGAACATCCGGATGCACCCGTGGGAAGCGTAGCGACCGATCGTGTCCGAGGCGCCGTTCCCGTGGATCCTGATGAGCCCCGGCGCCGTGATGTACAGCGCGCGCGTGCCCATCGGGTTGCCCGGGCCGCCCGGCACCACGGCGGGCAACGACGCGCCCCAGGTGTCGAGCGCCGGGTTGTACCAGGTCGGGTTCTCCCGCTTCTGGTAGAGCGTCCACTCCCCCGCGGGCGTCACCCAGCCGGGCTTGGCGGTCGCGACACGCCAGCTGCGCACCACGTCGAACCCCTCGTAGAGGTCGAGACGATTCGTGTCCACGTGCACCACGATCGTCGGGAGCATGCTCCCGACCGTCTGCTTCGGCCGGATCGCCCGGACCGGCAAGCGGACGATCGACTTCCCTCGGTCCAGGGCCCGAGCGAGGAGGCGCTCGGCGCGGGCGGCGTTGAGCGCGGTCCCGTCCTTCGACCGGTTGAACGCGAGACCGCCGTCGTCGCCGATGCCGATCGAGGCATCCACCGGTGGGACGAGGACCGCCTGGGCGGTCCGGCGGACGAATCGGTCCACCCGACGAGCCGCCCCGTAGGTGAGGTCCACCTCGACGTCGAGTGGTTCGTCGCGGAGCCGACGCCAGGCTCGTTCGACCCAGCCCACGCCGTCGGACGCGCGGATCGCTTCATCCACGGCTCGTGGGACGAGGGCACGACGCCCGAGCTGCCAGGGCGTGACGGTGAAGCGGCGTCCCTGGACGAAGACCACGATCTCGCGCCGGAGATCCTCGCGGGCGCCCTCCCGGACGGCCGCGATCGCCTCCCCGCGCGTCATCCCGGAGATGTCGACGCTGGCGACGGAGGTTCCCATCAGGATCTCGTTCGCGTTCGCCTGCTCGTAGCGGTAGGCGGCGAACGCCACGCCACCGAGCGCGAGGACGAGCACGCCGGCGATGATGCCGACGATCAGCGGCCACCGCGTACGGGCCGCGCGGAGTTCGTGACGTCCTTTGGCCATGGGGTCGCTCTGAGGAGTCCGGGACCGTCGCCCCGGTCGGGGAATCATACGCGACAGAGCAACCCCGGCCCGCGGGCCGGCGCCCTACGGCTCGTGCGGGAGCGGCACCCCGAGCGACAGGGCGAACGCGTCCGCCGCCTGCGGGGACGTGGCGGCGGTGAGCGCGACCAGCGGTCCCCCCTCGGCCCGGACGAGGAGGGCGGCATCGGGCGAGGCCTCCCACAGCTCGGACGGCACCGCGGCCGTGCCGTGCGGCGGCACCGTCACGGTCGCCGGCGCGGCCGCCGGACCGCCCTGCGGTGGGAGGAGCTCGATCGTCGCGACGATCTCGCCCTCGCCGCCGTTCACGAGCACGCCCCCCGGGGAGGCGTCGGCGCCGACCGACGCCGGGAGAAGGATCCAGGCGTTCGCCGACGAGACCGCGCCGGCCGTCGCGCCCAGATCCTCCCCGGGCCCGAGCGCCCGGAGCGCCGCGGCGAGCTGCGCGTCGTCGCTGAACACGTCGAGCGCGGTGGGGCCGGGGTCCACGGGGACCGCGTAGACGCGCGCCGCGTCCGGCCCGTGCTCCTGCTCCGTGAGACCGCCGGCCGGCCGCGGCTGACCCTCGGTGAGCGCCGTGACCCCGAACCGGATCGACGCGTCCGCGGTCGACAGGACCAGCAGCTCGGTCTGCCCCGATCCCTGCATCGTCGGGAGGATCGCGCCGGCCGAGGGACCCAGCCACCCGAGCGTGCTCCTTACATGCGTGCCGTCGCTCACTCCTAGCGACGCTGCGGCGACGCGCCCCGCGGTGGCCTCGATCGCGACGGCCACCACCGGCTCCCCCTTCAGCCGATCGTTGAGGTGCAGGGCGAGGCTCCGACGGGCCGGGAGGAGGACGCCCGTCCAGTCGGAGTGTCGGACGGGCGGCCGATCCGCGGTGTAGAGGACGACGTCGAGCACCGCCGGGCCCGAGAACGGGTTGGTGACGATCGTGTACGCCTCCTCCGCCAGCTGGGTCGTGCCGTCGGCGAGGAGCCACTCCCGCGAGGCGTCCGCCGCGCACGGTTCCGCGGCCACACCCTCCTCGGTGGTGAGCATCCATCCGGCGGCGAGCCAGCCGCCGAAGAACTCGACGTAGGTCGCGGCACCCCGGTCCTCGGGCGCGACGTCCGAGCGCACGGTGCCACCCGCGGGGACCTCGACCTCTTCGGGAGCCGACGGCGGTCCCGATCCGAGATGGGTGACCCTGGCGGTCACGGGGTCCTCGCCCGGGTTGGCGAGGGACAACGCCACCGTGAGACCGGAGCCACCACCGTGCGGGCACAGCCAGGCCCCCGAGGGTGCGGATCCCGGGCCCGCGACCGGGTCCGGTGGTCGTGGTCCCACGTCGTCGAGCCAGACGAGCCCCGCCACGAGGAACGCGACCGACGAGAGTGCGAACAGGGCCTGGGCGCGGGGGCTCCGCTCGGGCGACCGTTTCATCGGGCGACCGGCTTCCTGGTGACCCAGAGCGCCGCCAGCCACAGGATCGCGAGCAGCGCGACCCGGATCGCCCCCGCGACGCCCCCGTCGTGCCTGACCCGGACGGGCTCGCCGTCGGCCGGGAAGCTCGTGGCCCAGCCGAACGCCACCTCGGGATCGGCGTCCCGGCTCCCGAGCTCCCAGCCGCGATCGAACTCGGTGGACAGGAACGCGGTTCCCTCCGCCGCGGGGCCGTCCCACCCGCCCGGGACCTCTTCGAGCGGCGTAGACGGGACGGGGAGCCACGTGGCGGTCGTCGCCATCTCGCCGCTCGCGATCACCGCGCTCGCCTCGGGCCCGGTCTCGAGGACCGCGGCCGGCGGGACCGTCGTCGCGTTCCGGAAGATCGTGAAGCCGGATGCCGGCACGAGGTTCACGTCCACCTGTCGCCGGAACGCGCGTGCGACCGCTTCCGGCAGGAGCGCCTGCTGCGCCACGACGAACCGGACGCCGAACGGCGCAAGCAGGGCGCCGCCGTGCCGCGTCGTGGAGCCGAGGATCTCCACGAGCGCCTGCTCGAGCCGATCGGGACCGGGACCGGCGAGCGGCCGCCCGGTGTCGAGGACGCTCGCTCCCTCCCTGTCGGTGAGCGCGTACCGGATCGTGGCGTCGCCCGCCTGCAGCCGACGCGTCGGGTCACCCGCCGGCGGCGGCAAGCCGTCCCCGTGGTCCCCGGTGAGCCACAGGACCCGGAACGCTCCCGGCGTGGTCCCGCTCACGACCGCCCAGGCGGGTGGGATCGTCTCCTGCGGTCGGCCGACCGCCCACGTCCCCACCATCGCGGCCAGCGACTGCAAGAGGATCCCGGCTGCGAGCACGATCCCGAGCACGGCTCCCGCCACCTGGCGCAGGCCGAACGCCTCGAGGCGGAGGGACCCGGTGAAGGACCCGAGCCCGAACCCGACGAGCGTGGCCATCGAGACGGCGGCCAGCCCGGCGTAGGCGCCGGGATTCGTCAGCGCCGGCGGCAGTCGGTTGGCCGCAGCCAGCCACGACAGCAGCAGGCCAGCACCCCCGGCGACGGTGACGCGGGCGGCGGGTCCGCGGAGGGGGGGGCGAACGAGGGCCAGGCCGATCGCGGCGGCGATCGGGAGGTAGAGCGCGACCGGCCACGTCCCGGGCGCCGAGCCGAGCGCGAGCCTCGCGAGCCGTTCGGGCTCCGTCGTCCCGACGAGCGACGTGAGCGCGCGCCCACCGTCGGCCAGGATCGTCGAGACGAAGGGGAACAGGAGGACGGCGGCCCCCACCGCGGCCCCGGCGCAGAGGACGAGGCCTCGCAGGCGCACGGGCCCGCCGAGCACCCAGATCGCGATCAGGACGCCGATCGCGAGCACGATCCCCGGATAGGCGGCGACGCCGACCGCGATCGTGACCGCGAGCCCGGCCACGAACCGCCAGCGACCGCCGCCGGGTTCGTCCCGGGCGAACGCGGCCTCGATGCGCTCGCCCGCCGCCGGAAGGATCGCCAGCGCGATCAGCAGCCCGAGCCGACCGTCCGAGAACGCCCACAGCGTGAGCGCCCCGAGGCCGTACGCCGCCGCCGCGACCACGGCCGGCCCCGGACGGACGGACAGCCGCACGGCGGCGCGGTACATCAGGATCGCCGCGAGCGGCGGTCCCGCGAGCAGCACCGCCTTCTGCGCGAGGAACGGGTCGCCCAACGTCGCTTCCGACACGATCCCGAGGGCGCCCAGCGCCGGACTCGGCGAGAGCTGTCCGCCGAGCGGCGTCGATCGCACCCCGGACGCGAGCTCCGCGAAGAGGTCCCCGGCGCGATCGGGGAAGAGCGGCAAGGCCCCGCCGGCCAGGACGTCGGGCCCGATCAGCTCCCGGACCGCGACCAAGCCGACGACGATCGCGAGGAACGACCCCACGATCACGGGATGGGACCCGACCAACGACGCGGTCCGGTCCCGGAGGCGACGTTGGATCGGCTCTCCCTCGTCGGCCTCGTCGATCGCCCGCTGCTCCTCCAGGATCCGCTCGGCGGTCGCGAACCAGCGGGGCGAACGCACGCCGGCCGACTCCATGAACCGTCGGAGCGCGCGATCGCGGACCCGACGGGCCTTCTGGACGCGTCGACGTCGCGCCAGCGTCCCCGGGAGATTGACGACGTTCCAGCCCCACGCCGCGACGACGTCGTAGGACTCCTCGAAGCGCCGACCGAGGATCAGGTAGACCAGCCGGATCGCGCCGAGCAGGATCGCGGCGGGCACGACCCAGAGCAGCGACAGCAGGCTGTAGTTCTTCAGCATCGCGGCGATCGCCGCGCGGTCCTCCTCGTACCGGGCGCCGCGATGGGGAGCGGGGGCGGCGCGCCCCTCGGCGCCCGTGTCGCCGATCCGCACGCGGGCGAGCGGCGTCATCAGGATCCGGTAGCCGGCGACCCGGATCCGCCAGCAGAGATCGAGATCGGCGTGCGCCGTATCGAGTCGCTCGTCGAACAGACCGGTCCGTTCCCACGCGTCCCGGGCGATCAGCATCGCTGCCGGCGATACGCACAGCACCTCCAACACGCGATCGAACTGACCCTGATCGATCTCGCCGGGCTGGAGCGGCGACGACGGATGACCGAAGCGGTCCGAGGAGCGGCCGATGTCGCGGAGCGAGCGCGGCCGATCACGATCGACGACCTTCGCGCCGACGATGCCGACGTCCTCCACGCCGATCCCCACGGCGGCCTCCACGAGACGGGCGACCGCGTCGCGGTCGAGCGCGGCTCGCGGGTCCACGAGGAGGATGAAGTCGGCGTGCTGCGCGACCGGGCGGTCGAGCGCCGCGCGGACGGACCGTGCGAAGCCGACCGGCCGCTCGTTCCGCAGGACGCGTCGCGGACCGAGCGACCCCACCAGCAGATCTCGCGACGCCCGATCGGCGCCGTCGTCGACCGCGAGGACGCCGACACGGGGATACGCCTGCTGCGCCAGGGAGAGCAGGCACTCTCGCACCCACGGGCCGGCCTGGGGGCCGACGACGACGATCGCGAGCACGCTGGGTGAGGACGTGCCGGTGGAGGCGACGGCGGTGGTTGCTGGAGAGGTCATGCGATGGGGCGCTTCGACGGGGCCGGAGCCTAGCAGCGGGCCCCCTCGAGAGATGAGGAAGGGGGGCGTTCCCGCCCCCCTTCGAGACCGCGAGGATCCGCGATCAGCGCTTCTTGGCCGAGCTCTTCCTCCGGGCCGGCCTGCGGGCCGACGACTTCTTCGCCGTCTTCCGCCGGGTGGCGGTCGCCTTCGCGGTCCGCCTCTTCCGGGTCGCCGCGGCCTTCTTGCCCGCCGCGACGCGCTTGGTCGACTTCCGGGTCGTCTTCCTGCGAGCCGGCTTCCGAGCGGTCGACTTCTTCGCCGTGCTCTTCCTCCGCGCCGGCTTCCGTGCCGCCGTCTTCTTGGCGGCGGTCTTCCTCCGCGCGGTGGTTCGCTTCCTCGTCGCCGCGGCCTTCTTCCCGGCCGCGGAGCGCTTCGCTGCCGTCCGCTTCCGGGTCGTTGCCGCCTTCTTCGCTGCGGTCTTACGCCTCGCCGCGGGACGCTTCCGCGCGGCTGTCTTCCGTGCTGCCATTCCCGTCCCCCTTTCCTCCGTGGATAACGAAGGGCCCTTGGTTACGACGCCATCCGTTTGAGGCGCCGCCGTTCCCGTTCGCTCATCCCGCCCCAGACGCCGTACCGCTCGTCACGACGGAGGGCGTAGTTGAGGCACTCGATGCGAACGGGACATTCCGAGCAGATGCGTTTGGCCTCCCGTGACGATCCCCCCTTCTCGGGGAAGAAGACCTCAGGGTCGTAGTCCCGGCACCTCGCCCGTTCCTGCCATGGGATGTAGTGATGCACGCCGCTCTCCCCCCCAAATCACATACGTGTGATTCTGAGGGAAGAACCGCCTCCCTGGCAAGAGGGAATTTCCGGAGGTTCCCTGCCTCGACCCTCATCCGCTGCAATCGTCCCCAAGCGAGCGCGGGAGTGCAACCCTTTGGGCGAAGAAACTCGCTCGTCAGCCGAGCTGACCATAACCGTCAATCCACCTGACGGATCGCCCTCAAGACGCGGCTCTCGTCTCGATCCGATCGTAGGTCGTCGTTCGGACGGCGGGGGTTCGACCGATCGATCGGATCGCGTGGTCGAATGCGGACGGCGACATCCGGATCCCGTGGTCCGCGCCCGCCATCCGGCTGATCGTCTCCTCCATCAGCGTGCCGCCGAAATCGTTCGCTCCCGATCGGAGGACGGTCGTCGACGCCTCGACGCCCAGCTTCACCCAGGAGACCTGCACGTTGTCGATCACGCCGTCGAGCAGGATCCGCGCGACCGCGTGCATGCGAAGGCTGTCCTGGAGCGTGGGGCCCGGCCGGGCGTGGCCGGCGAGGTAGATCGGCGCGTTCCGGTGCACGAACGGCAACGGCACGAACTCCGTGAACCCCCCCGTGTCGAGCTGGATGCGCGCCAATCGGCGCAGGTGCGCGACCCAATGCGGCGGAGCGTCCACGTGCCCGAACATGATCGTCGAGGAGCTCCGGATCCCGAGGTCGTGGGCCGTCCGAACGACGTCCTCCCACGTGTCCGCTGGGAGCTTGCCCTTCGTGAGGAGCCACCGCACCTCGTCGTCGAGGATCTCCGCGGCCGTCCCCGGGATCGTCCCGAGCCCGTGCGCTTTGCAGGCACCGAGGAACTCGCGGAAGGACACGCCCATCTTCGTCGCGCCGTTCAGCACCTCCATCGGGCTGAACGCGTGGACGTGGATCCCGGGGACGCGTCGCTTCACCGCGTCGAGGAGGTCGAGGTAGAACGTCCCGGGAAGATCCGGATGGATCCCGCCCTGCATGCACACCTCGCTCGCGCCCTCGGCCCAGGCCTCGGCGGCGCGATCGGCGACCTCGTCGAGCGTGAGCGTGTACGCCTCGGGATCGACCTCGCGCTGGGCGAAGGCGCAGAAGCGGCAGCCCACGTAGCACACGTTCGTGAAGTTGATGTTCCGGTTCATGACGTAGGTGACCACGTCACCGACGGCCTCCCGGCGGAGGCCGTCGGCGACGCGCCGCAGGGCCTCGAGGTCCGCGCCCTCCGCCTGGAACAGCGCGAGCGCCTGCTCGTCGGAGATGGGGAGATGCCGCTCCGCCCGCCGGAGCGCATGCCGCACGTCGACGCTCAGGCGCGCCGGCTCGACGTCTCGCGCGACCCACGCTCGGGTGGTGGCGTCCGCCGGGGGGATCGCGCCGTAGACGACGTCGGCGTCGGCCCGCGTCCCGGCGCCGGGCTCCTTCGCGAAGGTGAGGGCGACGGTCCTCGGCTTCCACGTGACGTCGGGGTCCTGCCAGCCGATCGGCTCGGGGACGACGGCCTCGCGCGCGAGACCGTCGTCCCCGAGCAGCGCGACGACGGGGGCCCGCATCTTGCCGGCGAGGAACGGATCGGGTCGCGCGGCGAACCGCGGGTAGATCGTCAGCCGTTCGCGGAGCGTCATCCCCCGCGCCGCGCTCGTTCCCGCGAGGGCACGGATCGCAGGCCACGGACGCTCGGGGTTCACGTGATCGGGGGTGACCGGCGACACGCCGCCCCAATCGGCGATCCCCGCGTCCAGCAGACGGAGCCGCTGCGCGGGGTCGGAGAGGTTCGGAGGCGCCTGCACGCTCACGTGTGGCCCCATCACCACCCTCGTCGCCGCGACCGCCGCCAGGAACGTCTCGTCGTCCGGCTCCGCGGCGCGCGCCATGGCGGTCCCCGGCTTCGCGCGGAAGTTCTGGACGATCACCTCCTGGATGTGGCCGTAGCGTCGATGCAGCTCCCGGATCGCGAAGACCGATGCCGCGCGTTCGTGTCCGTCCTCGCCGATCCCGACCAGGATGCCCGTCGTGAACGGGATCGCGAGCCGGCCGGCGTCCTCGATCGTTCTCAGGCGCACGACGGGCGCCTTGTCCGGCGAGCCGAAGTGCGGGCCGCCCCTTCGGGTCAGTCGGTCCGAGGAGGTCTCGAGCATCAGCCCCATCGACGCCGAGACCTGCTTCAACCGCGCGAGCTCCTCGTAGGTCATCACCCCGGGGTTCAGGTGCGGGAGCAGGCCCGTCGCCTCGATCACCGCGATCGCCGACGCGTGCACGTACTCGAGGGTCGACGCGAAGCCGCGTGCGGTGAGCCACGCACGCGCGACCTCGTAGCGATCCTCCGGTCGATCGCCCAGCGTGAACAACGCCTCCTTGCAGGCCTGCGCTCGCCCCGCCCGAGCGATCGCGACCACGTCCTCCGGCGACAGGTACGGATCCTGGAGCTTCGCCGGCGGCTTCGCGAACGTGCAGTAGTGACAGTGATCGCGGCAGAGCATCGTGAGCGGGATGAAGACCTTGCGCGAGTACGTCACGACCGAGCCGGTCCCCAGGTCCCGGAGCGCCGCCGCGAGGCCCATCAGTCGTTCGAGATCTGCCCCGCGCGAATCCATCAGCGCGGCGGCTTCCTCGACGGACAACGAGCGACCGGCCTCGGCGCGCGCGAGCGCGCGTCGCACGGCGTGCGTCGTCGCGGCCGACACGGCGGGAGGCTACTACGCTTCCCGTTCGTGAAGATCGTCGCGCTCGCGGGCGGGGTCGGCGCGGGGAAGTTCCTGCGCGGCCTCGTCCGCGTCGTCGCGCACCAGGACCTGACCGTCGTCGTGAACACGGGCGACGACCTCGATCTCCACGGGCTCCGGATCTGCCCCGACCTCGACTCGGTGACGTACTGGCTCGGCGACGCCTTCGATCGCGACCGGGGCTGGGGTCGCCGGGGGGAGACCTTCCGGGCGAACGATGAGCTCCGCGCCTTCGACCCGGAGGCGGCGTGGTTCGGCCTCGGCGATCTCGACCTCGCCACCCACCTGTTCCGGACGCGGGAGCTGGCGTCGGGCCGGACCCTCTCGGAGGTGACGCGTCTCGTCGCCGCGCGGTTCTCGATCGAGGCCACGATCCTGCCGATGTCCGACGATCGGGTCGAGACCCGGGTGGACGTGGTCGTCGCCGGCGAGGCTCGCGACCTCCATTTCCAGGAGTACTGGGTCCGGAGAGGAGCGCGGGACGACGTGAAGACGATCCGGTTCGTCGGCGTCGAGTCCGCCGCGCCGGCCCCTGGGGTCCTCGCAGCGATCCAGGACGCCGACGTGGTGATCGTGTGTCCGTCGAACCCCGTCGTCTCGATCGGGCCGATCCTCGCCGTGCCCGAGATCCGCGCCGCGGTGGCCACTCGGCCAGTCGTGGGCATCTCCCCGATCGTCGGCGGACGGCCGCTGGCGGGCATGGCGGACCGGCTGATGCCCGTCGTGGGGCTCGAGGTCTCGGCCGTCGGGGCGGGACTGGCGTACGCGGATCTCCTGGACGCCTGGGTGATCGACGAGGCCGACGCGCAACTCGCGGAGCGCGCGCACACGGAGCTCGGGATCCGGGTCGGCGTGACGGACACCGTGATGGCCGACGACGAGGTCGCGGAGCGGCTCAGCCGGACCGCCCTCGACCTCATCGCGTGACCGTCGAGATCTTCCCGGTCGGAGGGCTCGCGGAAGTCGAGCCCGGCGACGACCTGAGCTCGATGCTGGCGCCCCTGCTCCGCGGCGTCGGGGCGCGGGACGAGGACGTCGTCGCCGTGACGCAGAAGATCGTGTCGAAGGCCGAAGGCCGCCTCGTCCCAGCCGACGAGCGTTCGATCTGGCTCGAGCGCGAGTCGGCCGCCGTCGTGGCCCGTCGCGGCGACCTCGTGATCGTGCGGACGCGTCACGGGTTCGTGTGCGCCAACGCCGGCATCGACGCTTCGAACGTTCCCCCGGGCGTCCTCTCGCTGTTGCCCGACGATCCCGACGCGAGCGCCGATCGACTTCGCGAAGGTCTCGAGGCGCAACTCGGGCTGAAGCGGCTCGGCATCGTCGTGACCGACACGTTCGGACGACCGTGGCGCGAGGGAGTCGTCGACGTCGCGATCGGGTGTTCCGGCCTGGCAGCCGTCCTGGACCTGCGCGGCACGCCGGACGATCGGGGCCGAGGGCTCGAGACGACGATCGTGGCGCTCGCGGACGCCGTTGCGGCCGCGGCCGGCCTCGTGATGACGAAGCGGGCGCGCGTCCCGGCGGCCCTGGTCCGCGGTGTCGAGCTCACTCCCGACGATGCCCCCGCCGCGCCCGCCCGAGCCCTCGTGCGGCGACCGGAAGACGACCTCTTCCGGATCTCGGCGCTCGAAGCGGTCGCCTCGTCCCGATCCGCCGATCAGCTCACGCCCGGCGCCGTCGACGCCCGTGCGGTCGAGGAGTCGGTGACTGCGGCGTCCACGGCCGCCGGGGGCGAGTTCCTGTTCGTGACGTTGACGTCGGCGGACGCCGCTCGCGAGCTCCGGGCGGCGGTCCCGACCGTGCGGTCGACCGCCGACGCGTTCGTGGTCGTGTGCACGCTCCCGACCGCCCGTTCCGGTGCGACGGACCGAGGCCTCGTGGCGCTCGGGGCGCTCGGGGTCGCGCTCCGTGCGCACGAACTCGCCTGGTGGTGGACGCCCGAAGCGTCGTTCGATCGGGCCCGCGTGGGCGCCGCGCTCCGGCTGGCGCCGGCGGAGATCGTCGCGATCGTGGCCGTCGGGACGGCGGAGGGCGGGGCGTGACGGCCCCGCCCTCGCCGCGCCTTCCTTACGCGAACGTCCCTCGAAGGAAGTACCAGACGAACACCGCCGTCACGAGGTACATCAGCGGATGCACGTCCCGGGCCTTGCCCTGCAGCAGCCGGATCACCGTGTAGGTCACGAACCCGGCGCCCACGCCGTTCGTGATCGAATACGTGAACGGCATCAGCGCGATCGTCAGCAGCGCCGGGATCCCGACCGCCGGATCGCGCCAGTCGATCTCGCCGATCCCCCGCATCATGAAGTACCCGACGATCACGAGGACCGGCGCCGTCGCCTCCGGCGGGATCACCCCGGCGAGCGGCGAGAGGAAGATGCACAGCAGGAACAGGCCTCCCGTGACGACGGAGGCGAGCCCGGTCCGCCCGCCCTCGCTGATGCCCGACGCCGACTCGATGAACGTGGTGTTCGACGAGGCGCTCGCTGCTCCCCCGGCGGCGGCCGCCACCGAGTCCACGAGCAGCACCCGCTGCATGTTGGGGAGCTTGCCGTCCTCGTCGAGCTGGGCGGCCTCGCCGCCCAGCGCCACCGCGGTCCCCATCGTGTCGAAGAAGTCCGAGAGCATGATCGTGAGCACGGCCGCGATCGCCGCCGCGAGGCCCAGCGTCGAGAAGAACCCGAAGGAGAAATCGCCGAGGAGGCTGAAATCCGGCGTCGCCACGACGTCGTCGGGCATCTGCGCGACGCCGGGTCCGACCGAGGCCCAGATCGCGTTGTCGCCCCAGATCGCGTTGATGACTGCGGCGATCACCGTGGTCGCGACGATCCCGATCAGCAGGCCGCCGCGGACCTTCCGAACGACCAGGATCGAACAGAGGACCAACCCGATCGCGAACGTGAGGCTCCGGAGCGTCGTGAGATCACTCGTCATCGCGAGCGGCGGGCTCCCCGGGCCCTGGACGACGACGCCCGCGTTCACGAGCCCGATGATCGTCAGGAACAGGCCGATCCCGATCGCGATCGCCCGCTTCAGATCGGTCGGGATCGCGTCCACGACGGCGTTGCGGAACCCGGTGAGGACGAGCGCGGTGATGATCAGGCCCTCGACGACGATCACGCCCATCGCCTCCGGGAAGGACAAGCCGAGGTCGGCCACGAGGTTGAACGCGACGAACGCGTTCAGGCCGAGGCCAGCCGCGATCGCGAAGGGGTAGTTCGCCCACACGCCCATCGCGATCGTCATGACGCCCGCGACGAGCGCCGTGACGGTGAGGACGGCGCCGAAAGGCAGGCCGAGCGGCTGGAGGTCCGGGATCGCCGCGAACCCCAGGATCGCCGGGTTCACGAACAGGATGTACGCCATCGTGAGCCACGTGGTGACGCCGGCGATGATCTCCGTCCGGGCCGACGATCCCCGTTCCGAGATCCGGAAGAAGCGATCGACGCCACCCGTCGCCTCGGCGGGCGGTACCTCCACCACCCGGCCCTGCTTCGTGTCCGACATGCGCCCTCCCTCCTCGGCCGGGTCGGCCGATCCGGGTCCGGGGAAGGCGCCGAGCAGGATAGGCCGCCGTCCGCGAGGCACGCAAGATGCTCATCGCGCCGCGGATCGCCGGTAAGCTTCCGCGACCCACGACGAGGAGCGACGGTTGACGGACGACGTCCCCGGCCGACCCGATCAGGGCCGGCGGCTGACGAAGGCGGAACGGAAGGAGGAGGCGCGGCGCGAGCGCGAGGCGCTGGAGCAGCGACTCGCGTCGAAACGCCGCGCCCGGCGCGTGGGCATCGTCGTCGGCGCCGTCGTGGTCGCCGTCGCGATCTTCGGGGTGACGCTGCTCCCCTCCGGGGACGACCTCCCCGGCTCCGACGACCTCCTCGGGCGCGCGGCGACGGCCGCCGACGCGTCCGGGTGCGGCGACGTGACCACGACGCCGTCGTTCGACCCCCCGGACCAGGATCAGCGCCACATCGACGTGAACGCCGGTCCACCGCTCTCGGCTTATCCGACCACGCCCCCCGCGTCGGGACCGCACGCCGACATCCCGCCCGGGCCGCTGCCGGCGGGCGTCTACGATGCGATGACGATGC
Organism: Actinomycetota bacterium; assembly: GCA_036281075.1. GTDB lineage: Bacteria > Actinomycetota > UBA4738 > UBA4738 > HRBIN12 > JAJNBA01. Next base: position 19,701 of record DASUPO010000114.1, read on the forward strand.
CGGACCTCTATCGGGCGATCCACTCGCTCGAGCACGGGGCGACGATCGTCTGGTACGACCCGGCGGCGCCGCCGGACCGGGTGGCCAGGCTGCTCGACTTCTACGATCGGCGCCTCCAGGACGCCCAGGTCGGACAGGACCGCGTGCTCGTGGCGCCGTACGACTTCCCGGGCGATCCGGCCGGGATCCTCCCGGACGGCATGCAGATGGCGCTCGTGAGCTGGCACAAGCTCCAGACGTGCGCGAGCGTCGATCTCGCCGTGGCGTTCGACTTCACGTCCCAATACAGCTTCCCGACGACCGCGGGCCGCGACTACGTCGGCGAGGCCCCGGAGCCGGGGGGGTCGCTCTGATGGCCAAGAAGAAGCGGAAGCGACCGCGGACCCGTCCTCCGTCGGCCCCCTCGGCACCCTCGGCTCCCGCGCGAGGCGGCGCGAACCTCGAGCGTCGCGACCGGAAGGAGGAGGCGCGTCGGCTGCGGGAGGCGGAGCGCCGACGCGTCCGGCGCTCGTCAGCCTTCCGTCGAACCTTCGTCTCGATCGGCATCGCGGCGGCGGCCGTCGCCGCGATCTCGCTCTTCCGAGCCTTCGGCGGACCGAACGACATCCCGGAGGAGGCCGTTCGGGCGGCCGAGGCCGCGGGTTGCACCGCGGTGGACCAGCCCGCCGCGAGCGCCCCGTCGGGCCAGCACCTCCAACCGGGGCAGCAGCACACCTACCCGGACACGCCCGCGGCGTCGGGATTCCACGATCCAAGCCCGCTCCCGGACGATCCCAAGGTCTACGATCAACAGCCACCGGAGACGAGGGCCGTCCACTCCCTCGAGCACGGCGCGGTGTTCGTCTACTACCTCCCCGAGGCGAATGGGGGCCTGGCGCAGGACGTCGTCGACCGGCTCGCGGACGTCGCCGAGGGGAGCGACGCGACCTACCTCTCGCCGTATCCGACGCTCACGGCCGATCGGGCCCTCACGCTCGCCGCGTGGAACCGTCGGCAGTCCTGCCCCGCGGGGCAGGACCTGACGCCGGACGCGGCCACGACGATCGCGAGCGGGTTCGTGACCGCGTTCGGATGCACGGGCAACGCGCCGGAGAACGGTGCCTCGCCCTGCTGACGATTCAGCCGAGCTGCACCGAGCAGGAGCCGCCGGCACAGGCGATCGTGCCGTGCTCGAACGACGCGCGCACGCCGACGTCTTCGCGGCGGACGCGGGTCGTCGGATAGCCGAGAGCTCCCTGCGCCCCTCCGCGGCCGAGGTACGTCGAGAGCACGGGCCCCCAGAGCGCGTGCGCCCCCAGACCCGGCTTCGAATAGATCCGACCACCCTCCAGCACGAGCCGTCGGCAGCCGCTGCACGTCGTCGTCGCGAACGTCCGCGTCGTGCGTGCCGCCGGCCCGACGGGGAGACCGAGGCGACCGGGCGCGCCGCCCACCGCGAGGTACTCCCGATGGATCGAGCCCCGGAGCCACACGGTGAGGTCGACGCGGCCGTTCCGGTAGAGGCCGCCCCGCTCGAACAGCTGGCGCGACCCGTGGTCCACCACGAGGACCCGGGATGCTGCGGTCCCCGGCCGGCACATCAGCGCGTCGTACTTCGCGCGCAGGGCGCCGACGATGTTGTGGTCGCGGTTCACCCACACCCGGCGGTCCGGGAGGCCGAGTGCCGAGCGCAGCTCCGCCCCGGACACCCGGGCGGTGCCGCCCGTCCCTCGCGCGAGCGCGCTGACGATCCGGCCCGAGACGCCGCGACGGGTGTCGCTGAACCCCTTGATCGTGCCGATGCCGCCCGTGTACGGCCCGAGCCGCGCGCTGAGGGTGGATGCCGAGAAGCTCCTCGTCCAGTCGGTCCACGGGTTCGCGGACGTGTACTCGCCCGGATCGCAGACCCCCCGGAGGTACGGGATCGCGTACGCCGGGTTGCCTCCGTGCCAGACGTCCTCGACGTCCTCGGAGAACCCACCGTCCGAGGCCGCGTAGAACGCCTGGATCACGGAGTCCCGGTAGGTCACCACCTCGCCGGCGGTGGCGACCACGGCCGCGACCCAACGGTCGCCGTCGGGCCCCACCTCTTTGCCCCATCCGACGTACACCTGGTCGCCCGCGCCGTCCTCGAGATGGCAGTCGCAGTCGCTGCGGAGGCCGTGACGGCGGATCTTGTAGATCGCAAACGTCCTAGCGGCGACCACCTGGGCGCGGAGCGCGGCGGCCGGCCAGCTGCTCGGCATCTCGCCGAGGCCACGGAAGTACCGCTCGAACGGCAGCTCGATCGTGAGCCGCTGGACGCATCGGTCGGCGCACCGGAGCAGGTCGAACTCCAGGAACCCGTACGCGTACGTGTAGCCGGCGTGCCAGATCTCGTCGGCCTCCGGGACGAACACGCGCGCGCCCGCATCCTGGTACGTGACGAACAGCGGACGTGAGGGGCCTCCCCACCGAACGCCGCCGACGAGCGCGCCGGTGTGGTCCCGGATCGCGTATCTGCGCCGGGTGGGGGCGGCCGACACGGTCCACGTCTTCCCTCTGGGGATCCTCGCGACGAACGTCCGCCCCGGCCCATCGAGCCACAACCGAACCGATCCGGCCTTCGCCCCGAGGCGGATCGTGGATCGACCGCTCGTCAGCCCGACCCGGACCCGCCTCGGCGGGATGGACGCCCGTTCCACCCGGGTCCCCGAGTAGAAGTGGGTAAGGATCCGGGGGTACGACCACCCATCCTGCGCGAGCCCGTACGCGCCCCACTGCGACATCCCGATGCCGTGGCCGTAGCCGGAACCGTGGAACCGGAAGGTGTCGGCGCCGAGCGCGACCGATCCGGTCGCCAGGGCGATCGCCAGGGCGATCGCGACGGAGACAAGGACACGCGCGCGGCGGATCGACAGGGGCCCCACGGTCGAGTCGGACACCCTACACGCATCGGCCAGGCCCCCCGCACGGTTGAGCCGGACCGGCGCCCGCTCAGCCCGCCGGCCGCCGCTCGCCCTCGAGCCGCTCCCCGGCGGCGATGCGCACCCCTCCCCCGACCACCGCGTCGAGGAGCCGTGCGCCGCCGCCGATCACGGCGCCGGGGCCCACGATCGAGCGCTCGATCACGACGTCCTCCCCGACCACGGCATCGGGCAGAAGCACCGCCTCGTCCAGACCGGCGCCCCCGCCGATCTCACCGCCCTCCCCCACCACCACCCACGTGCCGAGTCGGGCTTCCGGGTGGATCGACGCCCCCGGCCCGATCCACGGCGCGTCGTAGACGCGACCTGAGACCTTCCCGGCGAGAAGGTCGATGTGCGCGCGCAGGTACTGTTCGGGCGTCCCGAGGTCCAACCAGTACGCGTCCCCGCCGAACCCGAAGACGGGGAGATCCCGACCGATCAACGCCGGGAAGATCTCGGTCTCGATGGAGATCGTCGTGTGCGGGTTCCACGAGCGAAGCGCCGCCGGGTCGAGGAGGTACGTTCCGGCGTTGATCGCACCGGGCACCGAGTCGCGAGGCTTCTCCCGGAACGCGGTGACGCGACCGTCGCGCTCCCTCTCGACCAACCCGAACGCGCGCGCATCGTCGACCTCGTGCAGCGCGATCGTCACGGCGGCCGATCGCGTGTCGTGGCTCGTCCGCAGGCCGCGAAGGTCGAGGTCGGTGAGGATGTCCCCGTTCAGCGCGAAGAAGGGCTCGTCGCCGAGCAGGTCCAGCACGCTGACGATCGCGCCGCCGGTGCCGAGCGGCTTCCGCTCCGTCACCCAGGTGATCGACGGCACGCCGTCCCGGGATCGGATGAACGGATGGAACGTCGCCTCGAGGTACGGGGAGGACATGATCACCTCGCGGACGCCGTGAGCGACGAGATGATCCAGGACATGGTCCAAGATCGGACGATCGACGAGCGGCAGGAGCGGCTTGGGCGTCGTCTCCGTGAGCGGCCGAAGCCGCGTTCCCTCCCCGCCGACGAGCACGACCGCCTTCACCGGCCGTCCCCACGCCGCGGGACGGCTCCGCGGATGCTCGGGCGCGCGGCGCTCATGGCTGGCGCGTCTGCGCCACGAGGACGATGCCGACGACGATGAACGCCACCCCCGCCCAGCGCAACGCCGGCACCTCCTGGTCGAGGATGAACCGGTCGGCGAGGAGGATCAGGACGTACGTCAGCGATGCGAACGGGTAGGCGAAGGAGAGCGAGGTCCGCGACAGCACGGCCAGCCAGACGAACGCCGACAGCGCGAACAGGAACAACCCCGCCCATACCGCAGGAGTGGTGGCGACGGCTCGAAGCGACGACCCTTCGAGCCGGAGCACCCCGGTGCTGCTGGTGACCTGGTCCATCCCGTATTTCAGCGTGAGCTGCGCGGAGGCGGCCAGCGCGACGGAGAGCAAGATGAGGGCGATCAGCATGACGTGCGTCGTCTCCCTGGGAGCCGGGGAGGAGGCGACGTCGCCCCCTCCGGTTCGATCGGCGGTCATAGGTCCTCGACCTCCACGGCCGGGCGAACCTCGAGCGAGCGGGACGCCGGTCCCCGCTCCGGGACCGTGAGGGGATAGTGCTGCGTCTGCACGTGGTACAGCCGGCCGTCCGGCGAGTCGAGACCGACGGTGACGTAGTAGGTGCCGCCCTTCCAGGGGGCGGGCGGGATCCTGAAGCGGATCCGCTTCTTCCCGTCCACGGGTCCGACCCGGACGCCGAGGTCCGACGTGCGCGCCTCGAGCACCGGTCCGTGCAGGTCCGAGACGACCGCGAACGAGACGCGCGGATCCGGGACCGGCGCGTCCGATCGCACGTCGATCGTGATCGTGAGTCCCTCGCCAGGTTGCACCGAGCCCTGCGAGCCGCCCTCCGACTCGATCGCGACGGCGACGATCTCGAGCTCGCGCGTCCCCTCCTCCGGGGTGAAGTTCGGATCCGACTCGAGCAGGCGATGGCGCATCTCGCGGACGACGTCGTCGGGCGCGCCCGTCGCGTGGACGCGGCCGTGGTCGAGCATCACCGCCGCGTCGCAGACCTCCCGCACGGTGTCGAGCGCGTGGGTGACGAGCACGATCGTGCGCCCCTCCGACTGGAACCGCCGCACCCGGTCGAGGCATCGTCGCTGGAACGCCTCGTCGCCCACCGCGAGCACCTCGTCGATCAGCAGCACCTCGGGGTCCACGTGGACGGCGACGGCGAAGCCGAGCCGCACCAGCATCCCGGAGGAGTAGAACTTCACCTGGTTGTCCATGAACTCCTCGAGCTCGGCGAACGCCACGATGTCGTCGATGAGCCGATCGGTCCGGTGGCGGGAGAGCCCGAAGAACGACGCGTTCAGGTAGACGTTCTCGCGGCCGGTGAGCTCAGGGTGGAAGCCCGCGCCGAGCTCGAGGAGCGGGGCGAGCCTGCCGCGGTATCGGATCGTCCCGGACGTCGGCCGCAGGATCCCCGCGACGCACTTCAGCAACGTCGTCTTCCCGGAGCCGTTGTGGCCGATCAGCCCGAGCGACGAGCCGTCCGCGACGTCGAACGTGACGTCACGAAGCGCCCAGAACTCCTCGGAGCGGGATCGTGACGCGAGCAGACGCTGCTTCAGCGTGGTCGGACGCTCGCGATAGAGCCGGAACATCTTCGAGATGCCGTCGATCCGGATCGCGGTCGTCACAGCTCCTCCGCGAAATCCCCGGCGCGACCGAAGAAGGACCGCCATGCCAACAGCAGCAGGCCGATCGACACGGCGAGCACGCCCAGCACGAGCGCGGTGAGCGCGCCCAGGCTCATCTCGGGGAGGACCGGTTCGCCGCCGGACGGAACGCCGTACAGGGCGCGTTGGAACGCCAGCGCGACCACGGCCATCGGGTTCAGGAGGTAGAGCGTCCAGGCGTCGACGCCCAGGACCGAGAACCCCTCGAGCTTGTCCTGCACGAGCCACGCCTGGTAGACGATCGGCGTCGCCCAGAACCAGACGAGCAGGGCCAGGTTCAGCAGGTGCCCGACGTCGCGATAGCGGACGTTCAGGGCCGAGGCCCACAACGTGAGCGCCGTCGAGAACACGAAGAGGACGACGATCGCGAGCGGGTACAGCCAGAGGGCGACGGGGTCGAACCCGTGGCCCGAGACCCCGATCACCAGGAGCAGCACGGCGGACTGCAGGACGAAGTCGAACCCCGCGACCCCGATCGTCGAGAACGGGAGGATCTCGCGAGGGAACGCCATCTTCTTCACGAGGTTCGCGTTGTCGATCACGCTGCGCGATCCCGCCTGCAGGGAGCCGGCGAAGAGGTTCCAGGCGAGCAGGCCGGAGAGCAGGAAGACGGGGTAGTGGTGCACGAGGTTGCCGAGGACGTCGATCACGAACGAGAACACCGCGAGGAACACGATCGGGTTCAGCAGCGACCACACGGCGCCGAGGACGGAGGCCGTGTACTTCACCTTCAGCTCCTTGCGGACCAGGTTGAGGAGCACCTCTCGGTACGCGAACAGGTCGCGGAGCCGCGCCCGGACGCGGAGGTGCGGTGGCTCGGACGTTCGCTCGACGGCGGGGACCGCGGTGATGTCGCTTCCTTTCAGGACGGACGCTCGCGATCGGCCACGGCCTTCGCCGCGGCGAACGCACAGGTCAGGGGTACCGTCGCGAGTCTAGCAAGGGCCTTGCGCCACACCGCTGAAGGTCATGGCGTCCGGACGAAGCTTTCCAGCGCCCGGACGTACGAGACGCCGTACCCCTGCTCGGCGAGCGCCTCGTCGATCCCGATGTCGACGAGGCACGCGGCCCACAACGCACGGACGGCGCGCGTCGGGTCCATCACCAGCTCGCGCGTGGCGAGGATCGCCTCCTCGTACCCGTGCGCGGTCGCGTCCGAGTCGCGGAGCGCGGCCATGTGTGCGCGCGCGGCATCGCCGATCCGGGCCCGCCGCGCCGGATCGTCATGGAGCTCCCGGATCCGGGCAGCGAGCTCGGGCGGGTCCGCGGGACCCGGGGCGATCCCGACGACCGCGTCGTCCGGCAGGTCCAGGTACGTGCCAGTTGCAGAGACGATCGTCGGGATGCCGGCGACCATCGCCATCGCGAGCGACCCGCTGACCTCGCCTCGGTGGGGGAAGCGGAGGTCGACGCCCACGTCGGCCGCGACGAGCCACGCGCGGAAGTCGTCGTCGGGGACGTCGTAGCGCACCGTGACGCGATCGCCGACCCCTCGGTCGGCGATCGCGGCGTCCAGGTCGAGGCTCGGCATCCGTCGACCCACGACCCCGAGGTGCACCTCCCGCGGCAGCGTCGCGACGGCGTCGAGCACGGACGGCAGGCACTTGGCGTCGTTCACGTCGCCCGGCGCGACCACGATCGTGCGAGCGCCACGGGCCTCGAGAGGTGCGCGGAGCTCGCGCGCTCGCGTCTCCGCGCGCCGCATCGATCCCTCGTCCTCGACCACCGGATGGGGCACGGTGAAGATCGGCGTACGCACGCCGGCGTCCTCGAGGTAGCGCTTGCAGAACGCCGAATGGACGACGATGCCTCGCGATGCCCGGGCCACCGCCGCGCACCACACGACGCGGAGCGGTTCGTGCATCGCCGCGTCCGGGTCCGTGACCGGACGTCGCTGCCCCAGGGCCTCGCGGGCCGCTTCGGCGCCCAGCGGGTCGTTCGCCGCCTGGAGTCCCCAGACGAGTCCGTCCATCGCCAGATCGTGGATCACCGTGAGCCCGGGACTCGCGATCGCCATCCCGTAGATCCACCGGTGGAACTCGGCGTTGTTCCCGAGCTGGTAGATCCCGAGTTCGTAGGCGCCGATCCCGCGCAGATGCGATTCGCGCGTCGGCCACAGGACGTCCGTCGCGTGGCCCTCGAGGAACCCGATCCTCCGCAGCCCGTCCAGCACCGATCTGTCGTACGACGCGATCCCGGTCGCCGCCGGCGGCATCGGGCCGACGAACGCCAGCCGGCCGTTGTGGCGGACCCGTTGCGGCAACGGCGGCCGCAGCCCGAGTCGGCGCGCCACCCGGCCGGCGATCCGCCGGAGACGCGGATCGAGCCGAACGGTCATGCGAGCAGCCTCGCCACGACCTCGGGCCACTCCGGCACCGTGTCACGCAGGAGTCGTTGGCCCGCGAGCCCCCACGACGAGGCTCCGCCGCGATCCGACCAGAGCCGATCGAAGGCGCGCGCGATCTCCCTCGCCTTCGGCTCGACGATCAGCCCGGTCTCGCCGTCGCGCACGAACTCGAGCGGTCCGCCGCTGTCGGTGAGGGTGACGACGGGCCGGGCGGCGGCGAACCCCTCGATCGTGATGTACCCGTAGTCCTCGTCGTACGGCCCGAAGAAGACCCCGAGCGCCTTGCCGTACAGCTCCAGCAACCGCTCGTCCGAGACCCCTGCCTCGAGGCGGACCCGGTCGCGCAGCCCGAGGCGATCAATCCGCCGTCGGAGCGACGACTCGTCGGCCCCGCGTCCGATAAGCACGAGCGTCACGGGGGTCTCGACGTGGCGCATCGCCTCGATCGCCAGCGCCTGGCGCTTCAGCGGATCGAACCGGCTCGGCGCGACGACGTAGTCGCCGAGTGCCTCTGGCTCGCGCTCGAGGAGCGCATCCGTCGCGGGCGACCGGTGGTAGAGAGCCTCGCCTGCCAACCCCAGCGACCGCTGCAATCGGTCGGCGACGTTGCGCGAGTTCGTGAACAACCGCTTCGCCTCTCCCAGGCCGAGTCGGTCGCCCTGCCAGACGAGCTTGCGGATCGCGGCTCCCCCCTCGCGCCTCGAGAGGTCCGCATACTCCGGGTGATCCCAGAGCTCGTAGGCGGGTCGGTGCTGATGGATCAGCCACACGATCTTCCGTTCGTGCGTCGCCAGGTACGCGGGGAACTTCAGCGCGATCGCGGCGTCGACTAGCTGGCCGTTCGACTCCGCGATGTCGAAGCTCCGCCAGACGGCCATCTGGTGCGCGAGCTCCGTCGCCGGGTACCACTTCCCCGCAATCGTGACACGCTCCGCCTCGTGCCCGGACTCGCGCAGCGCACGGACGAGCGCGTCCGTGTGGGCCTCGGCCCCGCCGCGCATGAAGGGGATCTGCGGATGGAGGACCGCGATCCTCACGGCACCTCGTCGCGGGGGCCGG
>DASUPO010000115.1:0-3075 GCA_036281075.1 Actinomycetota bacterium
AGCCGGGGATGTCGGACGCGACCACCGGCACGCCCGCAGCCATCGCCTCGACCAGCACGATCCCGAAGCTCTCCTGTCCGACGGCGGGGTTCACGGAGACGTCGCTCCCCGCGAGGTACCCGGGCACGTCGGCGTTCGCGACCGTCCCTCGCATCTCGACCCGTTCGCGTTCGGCGGCGGTGAGGAGACCGAGCGACTCACGGTCCCCCCCCTCCCCGATGACCACGAGGACGGCGTCGGGCACGGCCGCCAGCACCTTCGAGAACGCCGCTAGCGCGATCGGGAACCCTTTCTGCGCGTCCAGCCGGTGCACCCACAGGATGCGGCGCCCGTCGGGCAGGTCGCCCCGCGGGTCGGCACTCGCGAACGCGTCCACGTCGACCCCGTTCGGCACGATCTCCAGCGCGACCTCCGGCAGGGTCCGGCGGAGGAACGAGGCGGCCGCCTCCGAGACCGCGATACCGGTCGCCACCTTCGCCCAGACCCGCCGGAGCAGGGGCGCCGACAGCTCCATCGCCCGGGAGCGGTCGAGGTAGGCGTGGACCGTGGCGACCACCGGCGCGGACGATGCCAGCGCCGCGAACATCGACGCGCTCGGCGTCAGCGGCTCATGGATGTGCACGACATCCGGGCGCAGCGCGGCGAGGACGTCGCGGGTCCGCAGGAACGACTGCGGCGCGATCGACGCGACCGTCCCGCGGTATGGGACGCGCAGCGGACGTCCCACGGCGCGGACCCACGGTTCGGCGGGGGGGATCCCGGCCGGCGTCAAGACGGTGGCGTCGTGCCCGCGATCACGGAGCCGCGTCGCGAGGCTGCGGACGTGCACCTGGACACCGCCCGCCGCCTCCCAGGCGTACGGGCACACGAGCGCGATCCGCACCGGCGGCTAGTCCTCCCAGCCGGGCTGGAACAGGTGCCAGTCCGACGGCGCGGAGGCGATCGCGCGCTCGAAGGACGAGGCCAGCGCCCGGGTCAGCGCGACGATGTCGTCCTTGCGCCGGCCCGTCGGCTCGATCGACACCTCGCTCAACACCTCCACCCATCCCTCCTTCGTCGTGAACGTCGGCCCGGACAGGAGCGGCGCCCCGGACGAGAGCGAGAGCAGGGCAGGCCCGGCGGGCATCCGTCGCGTCCGGCCGAACATCTCCACCTCGACCCCGCCGCCCGAGAGGTCCCGGTCGGCGACGAGCGCGACGACCCGGTTCTCCTCGAGCTTCTTCGTCAGCTGCCGTCCCACGTGGTCGCTCGCGAGGTCGATGATCTCCATCCGGAGCAGCTCCCGGTGCTCGAGGAACAGTCGGAAGAGCCGCTCGGGCTTCAGGTGTTCAGCGACGGACACGACCGGCCCCACGCGGAGGCCCATCGCTCGTCCCCCCACGTCCCAGTTCCCCGTGTGCGGGAGGGCGATCAGGACGCCCTTCCCGTCGGCCAGGCCCTTCTCGACCAGCTCGACCCCTTCGAACCGGAACGAGGACAACACCCGCTCGTCATCCCAGCCGAGCACGTTGAACGTGTCGAACCAGTAGCGGGCGTAGGTGGCGAACGCCTCGCGAGTGGACGCGCGGACGAGCGGATCGTCGACGGGCCGCCCCAGGACCTGTGCCTGGTTCGCGAGGACCGTGGCGCGGGCCCCGGACGCCACGTGGAAGAACAGCCGGCCCGCCGCCTCGTACGCGGCCCGCCCGGAGCGCGTGGGCAGGAGCGGTCCGAGCCAGCTCATGAAGCGATACACGAGGTACGTCCCCCACTCGGCGACCCACGTCAGCACGTTCACGCCGTCCGCTCCTCCTGCGCGACCTGACCGGCTCGCACCGCGGCGGCGAGGCCCGACATCACCGCCACCGTCCACAGCGCCCACGTCCAGCCGAACCACAGGAACGCGATCACCAAGACGTAGCGGGCGCCACGCGTCACGTGCCGCTCCTCCACCGAGTAGCCGAGCGCGGCGCCGCGGGCGCGGATGTAGCCGGCGATGAACGACAGGCTGAGGGCACCGATCGCGGCGATCGCGATCGCGGCGCTGTCCTCCCGCGCCACCCACGTGATGGCCGACAGGACCGCCGCGTCCCACACCCGGTCGAGCAGGTCGTCGAGCATCCGGTCGGTCGGTCCGCCGGCGCCGTGGTTCGCGCGATGGCCGCCGAGCAGGAGCAGCGTGCCGGAGGCCCCGGCGACCAAGGCGGCCGCCTCGGGCTCGCGAGCGACCACGAGCCACCCGGCGCCCGCCGCGAGCGCGCCGCCCCCGACCAGGACGGACCGGGTGATCGCGGTGCCGGGCGGCTGGCGTTCGAACCTCAGCAAGCTCCGCATCGCAGGTCGGGCGAGCGTAGCAACTCTGTAGGATTCCTCGTCTCTAGCCGCCTGCGTCCCGGAGGAGCCCCGTTGAAGACCTACGACGCGAAGGACATCCGCAACGTCTTGCTCGTCGGGCACGGTGGATCGGGGAAGACCACGCTGCTGGAGGCGATGCTGTTCGCATCGGGCGCCCTCACGCGGATGGGGACCGTCGAGGACGGCAACACGGTCTCCGACCACGACCCGGACGAGCAGCGCCGACAGATCTCCGTGTCGCTCGCGATGGCGCCGATCGAATGGAAGGACACGAAGATCAACGTCCTCGACGCGCCCGGCACGGCGGACTTCGTCGGAGACGTCCGGTCCGCGATCCGTGCGGCCGACGCCGTGATCGTGGTCGTGTCCGCGGTCGACGGCGTCGAGGTGCAGACCGAGTACGCGTGGGAGCTCGCCGTGCAGGAGGGCCTGCCCCGCGCGATCTTCGTGAACAAGCTCGACCGCGAGCGTGCGGACTTCCAGGCGACGCTGGACCAGCTCGTGTCGTCGTTCGGGAACCAGGTGGCGCCGTTCGAGCTGCCGATCGGGGCCGAGCACGACTTCCAGGGGATCGCGGACCTGCTCCACGAGAAGGCCGATCGCTACCCGTCCGGCCCGACGGCCGAGGAGTCGGAGTGGCCGGAGGAGCTCCATGCGATCGCCGACCCGGCACGGGAGAAGCTGATCGAGGCCGTCGCGGAATCGGACGACGCGTTGATCGAGAAGTACCTCGACGAGGGC
>DASUPO010000116.1:0-2207 GCA_036281075.1 Actinomycetota bacterium
CGAGCGCTTCCAGGGCGTCCGCCTCACCGCCCTCTACTCGAGCCCGCTCGAGCGTTGCGTCGCGACGATCGAGCCGCTCGCGGCGGCCCAAAACGTGGAGCTCCGTCTCTCCGACGCGCTGGCCGAGATGGACACCGGGGACTGGACGGGTCGCACCCTCGCCTCCGTCCGTCGGACGAAGCTCTGGAAGGTGGTGCAGTGCAACCCGTCCCGCTTCCGGTTCCCGAACGGCGAGAGCTTCGTGGACGCCGAGGCGCGGGTCCTCGACGAGATCGAGCGGATCCGGACGCGTCATCCGCGCGGTCGCGTCGCGATCGGGACCCACGGCGACCTCGTGCGGATGTTGGTGTCCCACTACACGGGCGCCCACCTGGACGAGTTCCAGCGCGTGGTGGCCGACCCGGCCTCGGTGTCGGTCGTGTACCTGGGCGACTCGGTCCCTCGGATCCTGCTGGTGAACGACACGGGGAGCCTCGAGCGCTTCCGCGCGAGGCCTCCGTCCCCAGGCACGCGCCGGGGATCGAGCGGGAACGGTCGGAGGGCCGGGTCCGGGAGGAAGCTGCGAGGATAGGCCAGTGGACCTCGGACCGGTCGAACGCATCACCGCGGACGCCGTGGGCGAACCCGGATCGCGTACGTTCTACATCCAGGCGCGAGCCGGCGGCGAGCTGGTGACCGTGATCGTCGAGAAGGAACAGGTGCAGCTCCTCGCGGCTTCGGTGCTGGAGCTGCTCACCGAGATCCCGGACGACGCCGTCGACGACGTGCCGGGGATGGAACTGGAGGAGCCGCTCGACCCGCGCTGGCGCGCCCGCCGGCTCTCGATCGGCTTCAACCAGGAGAAGGAGCTCTTCATGCTCGAGGTCGAGGAGCTCCGTGAGGACGCCGAGGACCTGTACGACGACGATCCCAGGGCGCCCGAGACCGCAGGGGAATCGATCCGGCTCTGGGCCTCGCCCGCGCAGATGCTCGCCCTGTCCCGCCACGGCGCGGCGGTCGCGGCCCGTGGTCGGCCCACGTGCCAGTTCTGCGGGAATCCGATCGATCCGGAGGGCCACACGTGTCCCGCGATGAACGGGCACTCGAGGCGGGACTGAGCGACCCCGCAGTCCCTCGAACGCTGGCGACGGGCGAGCTGGAGGTCCTCGGCCTGCTCCCCAACGCGTCGAACCACACGTTCCTGGTCCGCGCGCGGGGGGACGGCGATCCGATGCTCGCCGTGTACAAACCGCGGCGAGGCGAGACCCCGTTGTGGGACTTCCCCGAGGGGACGCTTTGCGCGCGGGAGGTGGCCACCTACGTCGTCGCCCGAACGCTCGGCTGGCCGAACGTCCCGGCCACCCTGCTGCGCGACGGTCCGTACGGCGTCGGCTCCGTCCAGCGATACGTGCCCTTCGAGCCGGAGGAGCACTACTTCACCCTCGACGAGCGATTCCCGGCAGAGTTCCGAAGGGTGGCGGCGTTCGACCTCGCGATCAACAACGCGGACCGGAAGGCCGGCCACTGCCTGCTGGGGGAGGACGGACGGATCTACGTCGTCGACCACGGCGTGTGCTTCAGCCAGGAGCCCAAGCTCCGGACCGTGATCTGGGAGTTCGTCGGGGAGCCGATCGAGCACGGCATCCGCGAAGATCTCGACCGGCTGGCCGACGACGTCGAGCGCGGACCGGTGCGCGAGGAGCTCGCGAACCTGCTCTCCGAGCAGGAGTTGGCCTCCCTGGCGGCCCGCGCACGGACGGTCTCGGCGCTCGACCGGTTCCCGGAGCCGGGGCCCGATCGCCGCTCGTTCCCCTGGCCGGCGATCTAGATGCGCCGCCGCCTGACGGTCGACACGCCATTGGGCCCGTTCACCGTGGTGAGCGACGACGCGGGCGTGATCCGGACGCGGTTCCACGACGACGACCCCGACGGCGAGGACGCCCTGGAGCGGGACGCCGCGGCGGATCGGCGCTTCACGGCGCCGATCCGCCGCGAGGTCGAGGCGTACTTCGGCGGGAGGCTCCGCAGGTTCGAGACGCCGGCCGACCTGTCCGAGGTCGGTGACGGGTTCGCACGCCGGGTCCTCGAGACGGTCCGCACGATCCCCTACGGCGAGCTCTGGACCTACGGCGACGTCGCGGCCGCGGTCGGCGCGCGGCGCGCCGGCCGCGCGGCGGGCCGCGCGCGCGCGCGCTGCCCGATCGAGCTCTTCGTCCCCTGCCACCCGG
>DASUPO010000117.1:0-40378 GCA_036281075.1 Actinomycetota bacterium
TCCCGAACCCCTGGGCCCGCGCGGCGACGAGCGTGCCGACCCGGCCGAGCCCCACGAGGCCGAGCGTCTTCCCGGCGAGCTCCACACCCTCCCAGCGATCGCGATCCCATCGACCCGCGTGCAGCTCGGTGTTGGCCTGCGGGACGTTCCGGGCCTGCGCGAGCAGCAGCGCCATCGTGTGCTCGGCCGCGCTGATCGTGTTGGACTGCGGCGCGTTCACGACCATCACCCCGCGGCGCGTGGCGGCCTCGACGTCGACGTTGTCGACGCCGATGCCGGCACGCGCCACCACCTTGAGCCGGGGGGCCGCCTCGAGGACCTCGGCGGTCACGCGGGTGGCGCTGCGGATCACGAGCGCGTCGTACGGCGCGATCTCGCCGGCGAGGTCGCCGCGCGCGAGGTCCTCGCGCACGTCGACCTGGAAGCGCTCGCGCAGCAGCGCGAGCCCGGCGTCGGACAGCTTCTCGGTGACGAGGACCCGCACGTCAGCTCGCCGATTCCTGGAAGACGCCCTCGGCGGCGGCCACGGCCGCGCCCCGCTTCACGGGGTGGCCGAGCCGCTCCAGGGTCATCTCCAGGGCGGCCAGCCCGCGGATGATGTCCAGCTCGCTGAAGTACCCGAAGTGCCCGATGCGGAAGACCTTCCCCTTCAGCGGCCCCTGGCCGGGCGCGATCACGCACCTGAAGTCCGACCGGATCCGGTCGCCGATCGTGTCGGCATCGATCCCTTCCGGTGCCCGGATCGCGGTCACGGTCCAGTTGTCGGCTAGGCCCTCGCCGAACAGGTCGAGCCCGAGCGCCTTCACGCCCTCCTTCACGGCCCGCGAGAGCCGCTCGTGCTGCCGGTACGCCGCCTCGACGCCGTCCTCGAAGTACAGCTCGAGGGCCGCGTGGAGCCCCTGCATCACGCTGATCGCGGGGGTCCACGGGTTCTCGGGCTCCGGAAGCTCGGCGAACCGCCGGTAGATCGACCAGTCGAAGTAGTAGCGCGGCAGCGAGGCCGCCTCGTGCGCCTCCCACGCGCGCTCGGAGATCGCCGCGAACGCGATCCCCGGGCTCGCCGACAGCGCCTTCTGCGATCCCCCGATCGCGACGTCGATCCCCCACCCGTCGAACGCGAACGGCACCGCGCCGAGGCTGCTCACCACGTCGACGATCACCATCGCTCCGGCGTCGTTCGCGACCCGGGCGAGCTCCTCCACGGGCTGGATCACGCCGGTCGAGGTCTCCGATTGCGTCAACAGGACGGCCTTCACGGGATGTTCGGCGAGCGCGTCCGTCATGCGCGCGGTGTCGACCCGCTGCCCCCACTCGTGCTCGATCGTCCGGACCGTGAGGCCCATCGCCTCCGCGAGCGCCCGCCACCGCTCCGAGAAGAACCCGGCCAGCGGGACGAGGACCTCATCGCCGGGTGAGCAGACGTTCTGCACCGCGGACTCCAGTCCGCCGGTCCCCGACGCCGTCATCAGGAGCACGTCCGCCCGATCGGTCCGGTACAGCTCCTTCAGGTGCGCCGTCACCTCGCGCATCAATCGCCCGAAACCGGGGCCACGGTGATAGACGAGCGGGCTCCCCTGCGCGAGGAGGACCTCGGGCGGGATCGGCGTGGGCCCGGGGGCCAGGATGATCTCTGGTCGGGGCATGCGGAGGCTCCTGCGATCCGTGACGGCGGAACGCGTCGCAGCCTAGCAAGCGCGGACCTTGGGGCAAGGTTCCGACACTCCAGAACGTCGGCAAGGAAGCGCAGGTCCGTATCATCGTGCGGACGGGGCCCTCACCGGGCCCCGAGGTGCGTATGGCGACCCTTCGGTTCCTGCTCAAGCGCTTCGCGGCACAACGCCTCCTCGGGCTGGCCGTGGTGATCACGCTGGCGTTCTCCGTCGGCGTCCTGGTGGCCGGGCCGATCTATGCGGACGCCGCTCGCGAGGCGATCTTCGCGTCCCAGCTGACCGGCGCCGCGCCGACGGTGCGCAACGCGCGGTTCCAGGTCTTCGGGGACGACACCTTCGACTGGACGACGGCGGACGACGCGATCACGGACCGGCTCGACACCTTGCCGACCGAACGCGTCGTCCGTCAGGGCCTCGGCACGGTGCGGCTCGGATCGGAGCAGGGCCCCTCCTCGCCGCTCCTGGCCCGCGAGGGGATCGAGCAGCACCTCGAGATCGAGGGCGAGCCGCCGAGCGGTGACGGGATCGTCCTGCACGCGGGCGTCGCCGAGCTCCTCGGGGTGGAGCCGGGCGACGACCTCGGCGTGATCGGTCCGACCGACCGGCGGCTCGGGCTGCGGGTCGTCGGCACGTACGACAGCCCCGATCCCGCCGACCCATTCTGGTTCGGATCGCAGAACCCGTTCCCCGCGCCCGACTCGACGCAGCCACAGCCTGCGTTGGTCGACCTCGAGACGCTGGTCCGAGCGACCGAGAAGCTGGAGCTGACGAGTCAGTACTCGTGGGACGCTTACCTCGCGCTCACGGGCGTCCCGTTCGACGAGGCGCAGCAGGTGCCGGACCGGATCGAACAGGTCTTCGGCAGCCTCCAAGCGGAGTCGACGCTCGGCCTCAGCTCGCTCGACCTGATCTCCGGGCTCAACACGCTCCTGGACATCGTCCGGCAGCGCGTCGCGGACCTCGCCGTGCCGATCCTGCTCGTCGTGTTCCAGATCGGCGCGGTGACGCTCGCGGTCCTCGCCGGCGTCGGCGCGCTCGCGTTGACGCGACAGGGCTTCGAGCTCGCGGTCCTCCACAGCCGCGGGTTCCGACGGTCCGTGCTCCTGACGGCCCAAGCCGTCCAGGCGGTGTTCGCGGCGATCGTCGCGTTCCCCCTCGGCCTGCTCGTCGGGATGGGGCTCGCGGCGCTCGCGAGCACCGCGAACGGCCCCGACCTCCCCGGCGTGAGCTTCCCGATCGACCTCAACCGGGCGGGCCAGCTCCTCGGGCTGGTCGCGGCCGTCGCGGGGGCGCTGATCCTCCTGGGGCTCTCCATCCCGTACGTGTCACGCACGGTCCTCGAGGAGCGTCGGGCCGCGTCGCGCGAGGATCGGCCGCTGCTCGCCCGCGTCCCCGTCGAGCTGTTCGTGATCCCGCTGGGCATCTTCGCGTTCCTCCAGTTGCGGACCAGCACCCGCCCCGAAGGAGGGTCGGGCGAGCTCGACCCGCTGATCCTCATCGCCCCGACGCTGCTGCTGTTCGGCGGCTCGTTCCTCGCCCTGCGGCTGCTGTTGCTCGTGTTCCGAGGGCTCGACGCGCGGATCGGGCGATCGCGGCGCCTCTCGCGCTACCTCGCGGGTCGCCGGGTGGGACGGTCGCCGGGGACGGGATTCGCCGCGGCGCTCCTGCTCCTCCTCTCGATGGGACTGCTCGTCGTCTCGACGTCCTACCGGGCGATCGTGCTGCGGAACCACCAGGACGCCGCCCACGCGCAGGTCGGCGCGGACTGGCGTGTCGGCGTCACCCCGCCAGACGACGCGCTGACGGTCCTCAGGACGATGCCGCCGGGCACCACCCCCGTCGTGCGGGCCGAGCCGCGTCTGGAAGCCGGTTCGTTCAACCTCCCGCCGGTCGTGCTCGGGATCGATCCCGCGAGCTACGAGCAGGCGGCGTGGTGGCGCGAGGACTTCTCGACGACGCCGCTGCCGGAGATCCTCCGTCGGCTGGAGACCCCGTCGTTCGGGATGGAGCTCGCGGAGCCGACCGACGCGCTCACCGTGGACATGGACTCGGGTCGGCAGGTCCGCGACCTGCAGGTGACGGCGACCGGGATCGACGCGGACGGTCGCGCGCGCACCGCTCCGCTGCAGAGGATCGAGCCGGGCCTGGCCACGTACGAGCTCCCGCTCGAGGGCGCGGTCCGCCTGCTGTCGATCACGATCCACCGGACGTCGCTGGAGGCTCCCGACGAGGTGACGTTCACGATCGGACCCGTGGAGGCCGATGGCGAGCCTCTGTCGCTCGAGGGGTGGCAGCCACTGACGTGGCGCGGCAGCGCCGGGACCGTCGAGCCCGAGGGATCCGGCGTCCGCTACGAGATGGACTCCGGCGCGTCCGACGTGATCGGCGGGATCGTGCCGCCGTCGGGGCCGCTCCCGGCGCTGGTCTCTCCGGCGATCGCGTCGGCGGACGGTCCGGTCTTCCCGGCGACGCTGGGCGGCCAGGAGACCGAGCTGGAGCCCGTCGCGCAGGCGCTCCAGTTCCCGTCGACGGTCCCGAACACCCCGTTCATCGTGGTGTCCGGGCCCGCGTTGCTGGAGCGGGCCGCGGCTGTGCCCGAGGCCGGTCTCGTGCTCAACGAGGTCTGGGCCGAAGGCGACGACACCCCGATCCTCGCGCTCGAGGATGCGGGGTTCATCCGCGGCGCGGTGGCGCGGACGGCGCCGATCGAGGGATTCCTCGCCCAGCTCCCGCAGAGCCTCGCGCTGGGGATGAACTTCGTGTCCGCCGCGGCGGGCGCCACGCTCGTCGTGGTCGGTGTCGCGGCGGCGCTGTACTTCGCGCAGCGGCGGCGCGACTACGAGTTCGCCGCGCTCCGGGCGATGGGGGCCGCGCCCGGGCAGATCGTCCGGACGCTCGCGCTCGAGCAGCTGCTGCTGCTGGGGTTCGCCGTCGTCGCCGGCCTCGGCCTCGGCTACCTGCTCCTCCGCCTGTTGATGCCCTACGTGGGGCCGAGCATCTCGGTGGCGTACCCCCCGCCGGTGTTCCTGATGGACTGGACGTCGCTCGGGATCGCGCTCGTCGTGATCGCGGCCGCGACCGCCGTCGCGCTCGCGCTGTCCGCGCGCACGCTGCTCCGCGCCTCGGTGACGGGCGTGCTGCGGGGTGAGGCCGAGTGATCGAGAACGTCGTCAGCGTCGATCGCTACCGACCCGAGGGCGCCGACGCGCTCGTGCGCCTGCGCCACGCCTACAAGGTGTACCGCGTGGGCGAGATGGGGGTGGTCGCCCTCGCTGGCGTCGACCTGGACGTGATGCCGGGCGAGTTCCTCGCCGTCGTCGGCCCGAGCGGCGCCGGGAAGTCCACGATCCTGAACCTCGTCGGTGGGCTCGACCGCGCCTCCGCCGGCGTCGTCGAGGTCGAGGGCCGCGACCTCGGGCTCCTGGAGGAGGACGAGCTCACCGAGTACCGCGCCGAGCGCGTGGGCTTCGTCTGGCAGGGCACGGCGCGCAACCTCGTCCCGTACCTCTCGGTGCGGGAGAACATCCGCCTCCCGTCGACCGTGCGCCGGACGCAGGTGGCGAGGAAGCACGACGTCGACGGGCTGCTCGACCTCGTCGGACTCGCCGACCGCGCCAAGCACACGCCCGGGATGCTATCGGGGGGCGAGCAGCAGCGGGTCGCGATCGCCGCGGCGCTGTCCAACACGCCGACGATCCTCCTGGCCGACGAGCCGACCGCGGAGCTGGACTCGGAATCCGCTGGTCGCGTGCTGGACGCGTTCCGCGCGGTGAACCACGAGTTCAACGTGACGATCATCATGGTGACGCACGACCTCGTGGCCGCCCGGCGGGCCGATCGGCGGATCCGTGTGCGCGACGGGCGCGTGATCCACGAGGGCGTGCCGGTCGAGCCCCTCGCCGACGACGGGCGCGTCCGGCTGCCCGAGGAAGCCGTCGCCGCGCTCGGCGGCCTCGACCTCGAGGCCGAGGTCACGCAGGACGAGGTCCGGCTGCGACGGCGGAGCGAGACCGGCCATGCCTGAACAGCTCCCCGTCCTGGTCGAGGGGTCCGACATCGTCCGCCGTTACCCCGGCGCGCAGGGCGTGGTCGCGGTCCGGGGCGCCTCGATGACGATCCGATCCCGCGACTTCGTCGCGCTGATGGGCCCGAGCGGCTCCGGCAAGACGACGTTCCTCGGCGTGCTCGCCGGCCTCGACGAGCCGGACGACGGCGAGGTGCGGTGGAAGGGTCAGCCGATGCGCTCGCTCTCCGCCGACGAACGACGCGCGCTCCGGCAGCGCGGGGTCGGCGTGGTGTTCCAGAGCTTCGGCCTGTTGCCGGCGCTGACGGCGCTCGAGAACGTCGAGCTCCCGCTGCGCGTGAACGGCGTCGACCTGGCCGACGCGCACGAGCGCGCCGAGTCCTGGCTCCGCCGGCTCGGACTCGAGACACGGATGCACAACCGCACGTACGAGCTGTCGGCGGGGCAGCAACAGCGCGTCGCGGTCGCCCGCGCGCTGATCGCGGAGCCCGAGATCGTGATGGCCGACGAACCGATCGCCGAGGTCGACACCGAGAACGCCGACATCATCCTCGAGGCCCTCTGGGACGTGATCCGACGCGACGGCGCGGTGCTCGCCGCGACACACAACCCCGAGGCACTGCGCTACGCGAACCGAGTGGTGTTGTTCCGCGACGGCGTCGTCGAGGAGGAGGGAACACCGCAGGAGGTCGCGCCGCACCTCACCGTGGACTAGCGTTCCTGCGTGACGCGATTCGTCGTCGACTGCGACACGCTGCTCCGGATCGCGGCCGGCGAGGTCGAGGTCGCGACCGAGCATCAGCTCGTCGCGCCGACGCTCGTCCGCTCGCAAGCGCTCGCGTCCCTGTACCAGGCGGCTCGTCGAGGCGACATCCTCGCTGCCGAGGGCATCGAGCGGGTGACACGGATCAACTCGCTGAAGGTTCGCTTCCTGGGCGACAAGGTGCTGCAACGGACGGCGTGGAAGGTCGCGGACCAGCTGGGGTGGGAGACGACCGATGACGCCGAGTTCGTAGCGCTGACACAGTTGCAGGCGGACGCGTTCGTTACGTCCGACGGTGAGCTCGCGCGAGCGGTCTCCGGCCTCGTCGAAACAGCGACGATCGACGCGCTGCGATCTCCCGTGGGCCACGGATGAGCGACGAAGCGCTCGCGTGAGGAGTGGTGAGCACGCGGATGGAACGGGGGCGGATCGCGAGGGAGGACATGGCCTCGTCGAGACGGCTCTCGAACACGTCGATCGAGGCCGCTCCCGAGGGCTATCTGGTTCGTCGGCCTCGATGAGATCGCCGACCTGATCCACTTCAGAACC
Organism: Actinomycetota bacterium; assembly: GCA_036281075.1. GTDB lineage: Bacteria > Actinomycetota > UBA4738 > UBA4738 > HRBIN12 > JAJNBA01. The sequence goes on from DASUPO010000117.1 coordinate 7,007, forward strand.
GGAACGAATGACCGACGTCCTCGCCGGCCGGCCGGAACACCTCGCCGTCGACCTCGACCTGGCGGTGGCGCCGGAACAGGTGACGACGACCGTTCCTCCGGACCGAACGCGCCACCGAGTCCTTCTTCGCCTCGCGGATCCGCTGATGCAGGTCCAGGTCGCAGACAGGATGCGTGACGACGGGCGAGCCGAACACCTACGCCGCCTCCCCGGGAACGAGCTTGCGAAGATCGACGGCCGGATCGGCGAGCGCATCCGGGTCGGGCGCGGCTTGCGCTGAGATCAGGCCGAACGAGCGCCGGACGTCGCGCTTCCAATCGAGGGACACGGTCGAGCGGACCACGCCTCCATCATCCAACAGGAACGCGCAGAAGGAGCGGTCCTTCAGCGAGCCGCGCACGACCATCCGGTCCCACGTCGCCGCGAACCCGGCCATCTCGACCTTGGAGTCGTACTGGTCGGACCAGAACCAGTGGGGGTCGTCGAACACCTCGGCCGTGGCCAGCATCGCGTCCGCGGCATGCTCGCCCATCTTGATCGCGTTGTCGTAGTGCTCGACGCGGATCGGGCCGAACACCGGGTGGTCGTGGCGGGCGACGTCGCCGGCGACGAAGACGCCGGCGACGGCGGTCTCGAGGGTCGGGCCCACCGGGATGCCGCCGCCCTGATCGAGACCCGTCCCAGCCATGATCTCGACGGCGGGCTCGGTCCCGACGCCGACGACCGCGACGTCGGCGTCGATCCGCTTCCCGCCCTCGGTGACCACGCGCTCGAGCCGGCCGTCGCCCTCGAATCGCTCGACCGAGTCGTTGAAGTGCATCGTCACCCCGTGGTCGCGATGGATCGCCTCGAGCACCCGGCCGATCTCGGGCCCGAGGATCCGATACAGGGTCGTCTCGAAGATCTCCACGACCGTGACGTCGCAGCCGACGCTTCGGAGAGACGCCGCGACCTCGGCGCCGATGAAGCCCATCCCCACGCACACGACCCGAGCGCCCGCCGTGGCCGCCTGGCGGATCCGCACCGCGTCGCGGTGGTACCGGAGGTCGAAGACCCCGGGAAGCTCCGCACCCGGCACGTCGAGCCGTCGGTTCCGGCAGCCGGTCGCGATCAGGAGCCGGTCGAACGGCACGCGGTCCCCGCCCGCGCAGACGACCTCCCGGGCGCGGACGTCGATCTGCGCGGCGCGGGTCCCGAACCGCTCGTCGACGTCGTGCTGTTCGTACCAGCCTTGCGGGCGGACGAGCCCGTCCTCGAGGGTCTGTTCGCCGCGGAGGAGCTCCTTCGAGAGCGGCGGTCGCTCGTACGGCGGCTCGTCCTCCGACCCGATCAGCGTGAGGCGACCGTCGTAGCCGCGGTCGCGGAGCACGCCGACCGCGGTCCCGCCCGCGAGGCTGGCCCCGACGACGACGATCGAGCCGGGAGTGGCGCCCTCGTCAGGCACCGATCTGGATCTGGCCGTCGGCCTCGCGGGCCTCGTAGGTCTCGAGCGGATCGGTGGCGGGCGGGTTCATGACCTGTCCCGTGCGGATGTCGAACATGCTGCCGTGGCACTCGCACTCGATCGTGTGGTCGTCGAGCTCACCGCCCATCGCCAGGTTGCAGTGGCGATGCGTGCAGATGTCGCTGAACGCGAAGAGCGCGCCTTCGACGCGCGCGACGGCGATCTCGGCGCCGTTCACGTCGAACGCCTTGACGTCTCCCTCCGCCACCTCGCTCGACTCGCCGACCGTCACGAACTCCGCCATGTCGAGACCTCCCTCTCGCCCGCGGTCGCGGTACCCGTTCAGCCTACGGGACCTGCGCCGCAGCTCCCTCGGTCGCGCGTCCTCCCCGGAAGAAGCGGACCGCCCACGCGCCCGCGAGCGCGAGGTAGAAGCCGGCCATCATCAACACGCCCGCCTTGAAGTCGATCGCGAGCACCGCGGGCCCGAGCGCACCGGCCACCCACGACAGTTGGAACACCACCTCGTACCGCACGAACACGCGGCCGAGCGCTCCCTCGGGGGCGTTCGCCTGCATCAGGCTCTGGAACGCGAGCCGGCCGAGCTCGGTCGCTGCCCCGGCGGTCAGGGCGAAGATCGTGAGGACCGGGAGCGAGAACGCGGTGAAGGCCAGGATCGCGCCCAGACCGGCCGCGATCGTGCACCCGACCACGATGAACTCCTCCCGGATCGTCTCGGGGAGCCGGGGCGCGAACAGGTCCGCGAGGAACCCGCCCGCCGCCGCCGCGATCGCCATCGCCACGAACCACGATGCCGGGAGCCCCTCGCGACGGATCGCGAACGCCGAGAGGAACAGCAGGAACCCCGTCGCGGCACGCATGCCGGCGGCCCCGATCGCGGGTCCCGTGAGGGCCGGGATCCGGCCCCGTCGGCCGAGCGGCTTCGGCTCGGTGCGGACGTGGGGGTCCGGCAGGTGGAGCGTGACGAGGGCGCACGTCGTGTACACGAGCCCGGCGAGCACCATCGCTCCGGCCGCCCCCCACACGGCGACGGCGGCGAGACCGACGGGGGCGGCGGCGAGCGCGCCGATCACCGCGACGCGACCGAGGCGCGCGTTCGCGCGCATCAGCCCCTCCCCGGGTCCGGCGTAGGCCATCGTCAGGCCGTTCTTCGTGATGCCGTGGACCCGGGCGGCCACGAGGATCGCGAGGGCCGCCGGGTACAGAGCGACGGTGTCGAGCCGGCCGGCGACGTAGAACGCGATGCCGGCGCGGACGATCGCGGCGAGGAACGAGATCACGCGGCGCGGGCCCGCTCGGTCGAGCGGCACCACGAGCAGCGGGCCGGCGACCGCGAGCGGGAGCATCGTGAGGCCGAGGTACGCGATGACGCGCCCCTGCCCCTCCTCGACCGGGAGCGAGAAGAAGACGGAGTCGGCCAGCGCGATCGCGAGCAGCGAGTCCCCGGCGGCGCTCGTCAGGTGGCAGAGCGCGTAGCGATCGATCGCGTTCTCCGACCGCCACATCCGTTTCAGCGGGTGCGTGATCCCGGCGAAGATCGAGGCCAGCGCGTAGAGCGCGAGTTGCCAGAGCGGGACCCGCTTCCGCCCTGGATCGACGTGCACGGCGGGCGCTACCCCGAGAGCCGCTCGCGGAGGAGCTCGTACGCGACCTTCGGATTCGCGGAGCCGCCGGAGGCCTTCATCACCTGACCGACCAAGAACCCGATCACGCCCTCGTTGCCCGCACGGAACTTCGCGGCGGCGTCCTCGTTCTCGGCGATCACGCGGTCGACGACGGCGCCCAGCTCCGTCGCGTCCGAGACCTGCCGGAGATCGCGCCGCTCGACGATGTCCGCGATCGGGTCCCCGGTCCGGAACGCCTCCTCGAGAGCGCGCTTCGCACCAGCCCCCGAGATCGTCCCGTCGGCCACGAGAGCGACGAGGTCGGCGATGTGGCGCGCCCCGACCGTTGGCTCGCCCGCCACGTCGGCCACGACGACCTCGTGCTTCAACCCCGCCAGGTCCTGCGTGATCCAGTTGGCCGACGCGGCCGGCTCCGCGCCGAGCGCCACGGCCTCCTCGAAGAGCATCCTCGCCTCGCGGGCGGCGACCAGGACGCGGGCGACATCGGGCTTCAGGCCGTGCTCCTCCACGTAGCGGGCTCGCCGCGCGCGCGGGGATTCGGGGAGGGTCGCGCGGATGTCGTCGATCCACGCGACCTCCGGCGCCAGCACGGGGATGTCCGGCTCCGGGAAGTAGCGATAGTCGAACGCCTCCTCCTTGGATCGCATCGTCTTCGTCGTGCCGGAGTCCTCGTCCCAGTGCCGTGTCTCCTGGACGAGCGGGTCGCCGGCCTCGAGCGCGGCGATCTGCCGGTCGACCTCGAACGAGAGCGCTCGCTCGAGCGAGCGCACGGAGTTCATGTTCTTGATCTCGACCTTCACGCCGAGCGCGTCCGCGCCCTCGGGCCGGATCGAGACGTTGGCGTCGCAACGGAGCGAGCCCTCCTCCATCCGGACGTCGGAGACGTCGAGGGCCTCCAGCAGCGCGCGCAGCTCGCGCAGGTAGGCCGCGGCCTCCTCGGGCGAGCGCATGTCGGGCTCGGAGACGCACTCGACCAGGGGCACGCCGGCGCGGTTGTAGTCCACGAGCGCGTGCTCCGCCTCGTGGATCCGCCCCGACGCGCTCCCGTGCGCGGTCTTGCCCGTGTCCTCCTCCATGTGGACGCGCGTGATGCCGACGCGTCGCGACGACCCGTCCGCGAGCTCCACGTCGAGGTGCCCACCGACGCACACGGGCAGGTCGTACTGACTGATCTGGTAGTTCTTCGGCATGTCCGGATAGAAGTAGTTCTTCCGGTGGAACAGCGATCGGGGCGCGATCTCGCTGCCCAGGGCCAGCCCGACCTTCACGATCCGCGCGATCGCCTCGCGATTGGGGACCGGCAGGGACCCCGGATGCCCCAGACAGACCGGACACGTGAGCGTGTTGGGCTCGGCGCCGAACTCGTTGCGGCACCCGCAGAACATCTTGGTCTTCGTGTCGAGCTCGACGTGGCACTCGAGCCCGATCACGGTCTCCCACCCGGTCATCGCGGCCAGCCTAGCGGACGCCTCCCACGCGAACGGAGGGGTAGGGGGCGGTCCGTATCCTGGGCGGATGTCCTCGCCGGCCGCCACGACCCCTCGCGTGCCGACCGCGGCGCCCACCTGGCTGATCTGGGTCGCCCTGAGCATCGTCTACGTGATCTGGAGCACGACCTACCTCGGGATCCGGATCACGAACGAGACGCTTCCGCCGCTGATCGCCGCGGGGACACGGTTCGTGATCGCGGGCGGCGTGCTGCTCGCGATCACGATCCGGCGCGGCGACGTACGCGGTGACCCGGTCGGACGGACCCAGTGGTGGGCGGCGTTCGTCGTCGGCGCCTCGCTGATCGCCGGCGGAAACGGCTCGGTCGTGCTCGCCGAGCGAACGATCCCGAGCGGGACGGTCGCGCTGATCTTGGCCCTGGTTCCGCTCTGGATCGCTCTCTACGACCGGGTCGTGGGCCACCGCTCGCTTCCGCTCCGTGTCGTCCTCGGGTTGGTGATCGGGTTCGCCGGCGCGGCGCTGCTCGTGGGCGACGCGCGCGTCGGCGGGCTCCCCCTGTCGGGTCTGCTCGTCGCGGTCGGCGCGTCCGTCAGCTGGGCCGCGGGCTCGCTCGCGGCGCGCAACGCCGCGCTCCCCCATCGTCCGTTCGTCGGCAACGCGATGGTGATGATGGCCGGCGGCGCGATCTCGCTCCTCTGGGGCATCGCGCGCGGCGAGCTCCCCCTCGTCGACCCGGACCGCTTCTCGACGGCGTCAGTGCTCGCGCTCCTGTACCTGATCGTGTTCGGTTCCTGGATCGCGTTCACCGCGTACCTGTGGCTCCTGCGGAACGCGCGGACGTCGCTCGTCGCGACGTACGCCTGGGTGACGCCGATGCTCGCCGTCTACCTCGGATACCTCATCGCGGACGAGCAGATCCGAGGTCGCTCCCTGGTCGCGGGCGCCGTGGTCCTCGCGGCCGTGGCGCTCACGGTCTCGGCTGGCGGCGTCGCTCGGGACGACGCCGGCTCAGACACCGGTCAGGAGCGGCGGGCGAAGGACGAGGCCGAGGTCCCCCTCTAGGGCGTTCGCCGCACGGAGCAGGAGCCGTTCGCCGAGCACCGGCGCGGTGAGCTGGAGGCCGACGGGCAGGCCCGCGTCGTCCAGCCCGCAGGGCACGCTGATCGCCGGAACCCCCGCGAGGTTCGCGGGGATCGTGAAGATGTCGTTCAGATACATCGCGAGCGGGTCGTCGACCTTCGCGCCGATCGGGAACGCGGTCGTGGGCGACGTCGGCGACACGAGCAGGTCGAAGTCCTCGAACATGCGCTCGTAGTCACGGATGATCAGCGTCCGGACCTTCTGCGCCTGGCCGTAGTAGGCCTCGTAGTAGCCGGCGGACAGCGCGTACGTGCCCAGCATCACCCGACGCTTCACCTCCGGCCCGAAGCCCTGGCCGCGCGTCAGCGACATCATCTCGACCGAATCCGCGCCGCCCTCCGCGCGGAAGCCGTAGCGGACGCCGTCGTAGCGCGCGAGGTTCGAGGACGCCTCCGAGGGCGCGATCAGGTAGTACGCGGACAGCGTGTACTCGGCGTGCGGCAGCGTCGCGTCGCCGACGACGGCGCCCATGGCGGCGAGCCGATCGATCGACGCGCGGACCGCGTCGCTCACGCCGGGCTCGACGCCCTCGCCGAACGCCTCCGCGACGACCCCGACGCGGAGCCCTTCGACCCCGCCGTCGAGCCCGCCGACGTAGTCGGGGACGGACTCGTCCAGGCTCGTGGCGTCGCGGTGGTCCTTGCCCGCGATCGCGCTCAGGAGCAGGGCGGCATCGCGCACGCTCCGGGTCAGCGCGCCCACGGTGTCGAGCGACGAGGCGAACGCGATCAGCCCGTAGCGCGAGATCAGCCCGTAGGTCGGCTTCAGCCCGACGACGCCGCAGAGCGACGCCGGCTGGCGGACGGACCCGCCCGTGTCGGTGCCGAGCGCCCACACGACCTCCCCGGCCGCGACCGCGGCGGCGGAGCCGCCGCTGGAGCCGCCGGGGACCCGCGAGAGGTCCCAGGGGTTGCGGACGGGGCCGAACGCCGAATTCTCGTTGGACGAGCCCATCGCGAACTCGTCGCAGTTCGTCTTCCCCATCAGGACGCTGCCATGGCCGGACAACCGGGCCCAGGCGGTGCACTCGTACGGCGGGACGTACTCCTCGAGGATCAGCGAGCCGCACGTCGTCCGGATGCCCTGGGTCGCCAGCACGTCCTTCAGCGCCACGGGGATGCCCGCGACGGCGTGCTGCGGCGCGCCGGTGCCGCGGTGCGCGTCGAGCTCGGCGGCCCGCTCCAAGGCCACCTCCGGGGTCCGCGTCAGGAACGCGCGTACCTCGTCGTCGACCGCCTCGATCCGACGGAGCGAGGACTCGACGATCTCCGTCGCCGAGACCTCCCCCCCGGCGATCTTCGCCGCGAGCTCGGAGCCGGTCAGGTCGCAGAGCTCGTCGGTCATCCGCCCTCGACGATCCGGGGCACCTTGAAGCGGCCGTCATCCTGCTCGGGCGCGTTCGCCAGCGCCTCCGACTGCGGGAGGGACGGCTCGGGGTCGTCCTCCCGGTAGACGTTCGCCCGCGGGATCGCGTACGCGGTCGGCGGGACGTCGTCGGCCGCGACCTCGCCCACCTTCGCCGCGTGCTCCAGGATCAGCGGCAGCTGCTCACGGAGCTGGCCGATCTCCTCCTCGCTCAGGGCGAGACGCGCCAGCCGCGCCACGTGCTCGATGTCGATCTCGACGGCCACGGCCGCAGTCTAGGGGCCCGATGCGCCCGATCGGTTGGCGGTGTCCGGCCGGGGCGGCGGCGGATCCGCATCCACGCCGGTCGCCTCCAGACCCTCCTGCCGCGCGACGATCGACCGAACGACGACGATCGCGAAGACCGCCGCCGCGATCGTGAGCAGGACGGTCAGCAGCGCGAATCGGCTCCCGGTGGCGACTGCGGCGACGCTCTCCGCCTCGTTGAGCATCGCGGCCGCGATCCTGCCGACCACCGCCTGGGCGAGCCAGGCCGCCCACCACCATCCGAGCACCGGCCACGTCGCCGACCGGCTCCATTCCCGTTCGCGCCCGCTCGCTTTCCACAGCTCACGGACCGTCTTGAACGGCATCCACAGGTTCGCGATCGGGATCAGCCACCACCCGACCGCCCAGCCCGGTGTGTAGGTCAGGTCCCGGCGCCCGATCGCCCGCAGGTTCGACTGCGAACGATGCTGCCACACGACCCAGACGATCCCGGTGAGGATCAGCACCACGATCCAGGTGACCGCCGCGGCCACGATCCGGTCGTCGGATCGCAGCGCCTCGTCGAGCGACACCAGCTCACCGCGCCTCGCGCGGCTCACCAGAGCCTGCTCGAGGAGCCGGAACACCGCGAGGACGCCCAGCACCGCGACGTTGAGCGCGAGGAGGACGATCACCGCCGTCCCGAGCGATCGAGCGGAGCGGAACGGCCGTGCGGCGCTCACACCGTGACCCCGAACCGGGGCTCGACGCGGAGGGCGGCCGCGGCGGCGCTCACGGCGTTCCCGATCAGCCAGACGTCGGTGATCGGACCGACGCCGCCGGGCACCGGCGTGATCGCCTCGGCCCGCTCGGCCACGCCCTCGAAGTCGACGTCCCCGACGAAGCGCACCTTGCCGGTGTCCGGATCTTTCACCGGGTCGATCCCGACGTCGACCGCGATCACGCCGTCCTTCACCATGTCGCCGGTCACCAGGCCCGCCACGCCGGCCGCCACGATCAGGATGTCCGCCTGCCGGGTGAACGACGGAAGGTCGGCCGTCCGGGAGTGGCACGTGACGACGGTGGCGTTCCGCTGGAGCCCGAGCGACGCCGCCGGCTTGCCCACCGAGTCGGACCGGCCGACGACGACGAGCGTCATGCCCGCGTACGCGGTCTGCGGATCCCGTCCGGTCGAGCGCAGGTACGAGTCCAACACGTAGAAGCAGGACGCCGGCGTGGAGGGCACGAACCGGGGCCGCCCCTGGGCGAGCAGCCCGGCGTTCTCGGGGTGCACCGCCTCGACGTCCTTGTACGGATCCAGCGCCCGGTAGATCAGGGGCTCGGAGATGCCCTTCGGCAAGGGCCGGAGCACCAGGATCCCGGTCACGCGAGGATCGGCGTTGAGCTTCCCGATCACCGCGAGCACGTCGGCGAGCTCGACGTCCCCGGCCAGGTGCTCGTTCGCGTATTCGCACCCGAGACGCTCGGCCAGGCGCTTCACGTGCCGCTCGTACGCCGCGGCGGCGTCGTCGTCGCCGACGAGGATCGTGGCGAGCCCGGGCGCCGACCCGGAGATCTTCAGCTGTTCGAGCTCCTGATGGACGTGCTCGGACAGCTCCTCCGCCAGCGCGTTGCCGTCGATCACCTTCGCGCCCATGCCACCCCCGGCGGTCAGCGACCCAGCCGCCGCAGGAACTCGGCTTCGTCCAGGATCTCGAGGCCGAGCTTCACGGCCTGGTCGTGCTTCGAGCCCGGATTCTCCCCGGCCACGACGAAGTCCGTCTTCTTCGACACGCTCGACGAGACGCGCGCGCCCGCCTGCTGCGCGAGGCGGGCGGCCTCGTCACGCGACAGCGTGTCGAGGCCGCCCGTGAGCACGATCGTGAGCCCTTCGAGCGGCTTGGGGCCGGTGTCGGCGGGCGGCTCGTCCTCGAGCCGCACGCCGGCCTTCCGCAGCTTCTCGACGAGGCCCAGGTTCTCCTCCTCGTCGAACCAGGCCCGGACCGTGGCCGCGACCGTGGGCCCGATCTCGGGCACGGCGTCGATGTCGTCCTCGGAGGCAGCGGCGAGCGCGTCGATCGACAGGAACGCTGCCGACAGGACCTCGGCGACGTGCGAGCCCACGTGCCGGATGTTGAGGCCGACGAGCAGGCGCCAGAGCGGCCGATCCTTCGAGGCCTCGATGGCGCCGAGCAGGTTCTCGATCGACTTCGCCGCGAACCCTTCGAGCTGCGCGAGGTCGTCCGCCGTGAGCGCGTAGATGTCCGCCGGGTCCTGGATCAGCCCCCTCTTCAGGAGGCCCATCACCGTCATGTAGCCCAGACCTTCGATGTCCATCGCGCCCCGGCCGGCGAAGTGGAACAGCCACTCGACCGACTGATCCGGGCAGCCCGCTTTGTTCGGGCAACGCCAGTCGGCCTCGCCCTCGATGCGCACGAGCTCGGTCCCGCAGGACGGGCACTTCTTCGGCATCTTCCACCGGCGTGCGCTCTTGAGGCGCTTCGCCGGCACGGGCCCGACGATCTCCGGGATCACGTCGCCCGCCCGGCGCACGATCACGGTGTCGCCCTTCCGGACGTCCTTGCGGCGGACCTCGTCCTCGTTGTGCAGCGTCGCGTACGTGATCGTGACGCCGCTCACGACCACGGGCTCGAGGACCGCGAACGGCGTGATCTTGCCGGTCCGTCCGGTGTGCACGTCGATCGACTTCAGGAGCGCGGTCCGCTCCTCCGGCGGGAACTTGTAGGCGATCGCCCACCGGGGCGCGTGGCTCGTCGACCCGAGCCGGCGTTGGAGCTTCGCGTCGTCGACCTTGATCACCGCGCCGTCGATCTCCCAGTCGAGGGAGTGCCGGCGCTTCTTCCACCGACGGAGGAACTTCACGACGGCGTCGAGGTCCTTCGCGCGTTCGGTCGTGGGGGGCACCGGGAGCCCGGCGGCCTCCGACCACTCGAGGAAGTCCGAGTGCGAGTCGAACGTGACGTCCTCAGCCGCCCCGAACGAGTGCACCCACATCCGGAGCGGGCGGGACTTCGTCACCTTGGCGTCCTTCTGCCGGAGGGAGCCCGCGGCCGCGTTCCGCGGGTTCGCGAACGGGCGCGCGCCCGCCTCGGTCAGCTCGACGTTGAGCCCCTCGAACGCCTTCACGGGGAAGTACACCTCTCCCCGGACCTCGATCACGGTCGGCGGGTCCTGCACGGCCAGGCGCCTCGGGACGCCCTGCAGCGTTCGGACGTTCGCGGTGATGTCCTCGCCGGTCCGTCCGTCGCCGCGCGTCGCCGCGGATGTGAGGACGCCGTCCTCGTACGTGAGCGCGCATGCGACGCCGTCGATCTTCAGCTCGCAGACGAACGCGTGGGCCGCTCCGTTCAGGCCGCGCTCGACGCGCGCCCCCCAGGCGCGCAGCTCCTCCTCGGAGAACGCGTTGTCGAGGGACAGCATCGGGGCGCGGTGCGCGACCGGCCGGAACAGCTCGGCCGGGGCCGCGCCGACGCGCTGCGTCGGCGAGTCCGGCGTGATCAGCTGCGGGAAGCGGTCCTCCACCGACCGCAGCTCGCCGATCAGCTCGTCGTACTCGGCGTCGGAGATCTCCGGGTCGTCGAGCACGTGGTACCGGTACAGGTGGTGGTTCACCTGCTCGCGGAGCTCCTCGACCCGGAGCTCGGACTCGGCGAGGTCCCGCTCCTCCTTCGAGAGCGTCGAGGCGGCGCTCATCCCGCGATCTCCACGGCCCCGGCGAGCCCGATCCGCTCGCCCAGGACGAACACGCCGCCACGGACGCTCGGCACAGAACGGAGGTAGCGAACCGCCTGCGCGAAGCCGAACTCCTTCGGCAGGAGCGCCTGGACGCCGGCCGCGGCGGCGTCGGCCGCCATGCACGACTCGGCGATCACGGCCAGCCCGTCGGGGCCACCGCCGCCGCGGCCGCGGCCCAGGGTGGTCGAGACGCCGATGCCCTGCTGGTCGGGGTCGAGCGCGACCGTGATCGGATCGCCGCCGTGGCGCTTCACCGCGAGCTTGACCCGCTTCTTCGCCTTGATGAAGTAGTCGCCGCCGCAGGCGACCGTCACCTCGTTCAGGGACTGCAGCAGGAACCGACCGACCTGATCGACGACGGCGCCACGGAACGTGAACATCGGGCCGACGCCGGCGGCCGAGGCCGACGCCACCATCTCCTGGACGATCGAGGGCGCCTCGACCGCCGGCGCGTCGATGGGTCGCTTGCTCGAGCGGAACTCGGGGTGCTGGAGCGCGTAGGACTGCAGCTGCTCCCAGAAGGAGAGCGCGGCGGCCCGCGACTCCTCCGCGAAGTCGTCGTCGGCGGTGATCCGCAGCACGAGGTCCTGCACCTGGATCTCGAAGCTCTTGGGTTTGCGGCGGAGGAGCCTCACGGGTCTCCTCGACTCCCTTCCGATCGCGGGTCGGCCCCGACGGCGCGCCGATGATAGACGAGTGCCCGGACGCGCCCGGGACCCGTTCAGGCGCCGAACAGCAGGTCCACCACGGCCTGGTCCTGGTTCATCGTCCAGAGCTCGGCGATCCGGCCGTCGCGGACGTGGGCGACGAGGACCTGCTGCTGGTCGTAGCGGCGCCCGTCGGCGACCTCCAGGTGCTGGTGGACGAGCGCGATCGCGTGCTCGTCGTTGGCCACCACGTCGTGGACGTCGGAGCGCGGGACGATGCCGGCCCTTTGCATCGCGTCGAGGCGTCGCATCACGGGTCATGGCCCTCGAATCGACCGCTGAACCGGTTGGTGCCCGGCGCGTGCCAGGTGACGCCCTCGGCGAAGGCTCGTTCCTGCCCCGCGACGTCGCCGGTCGCGAAGGCCTCGAGGAGCCCGCGGAGCAGCGTCGCGTTGGGGTGCTCGGTCATCGACGTCGCGTCACCGGATCGCCTCGACGATCCGGCCTCCGCCGAGCACCTCGTCGCCGCGGAACAGGACCGCGCTCTGGCCGGGCGCCACCGCGCGCTGCGGCACCCGGAACTCGATGCGCGCTCCGCTCCCGCCGAGCGGCTCCACGACGCAGGGCACGTCCGACCCACGGTAGCGGATCCGGACCTCCGCCTCGAACGGCCCCTCGGCCGGTGGACGCCCCGCGATCCACGAGAGGCGGTCGGCGAGCAGCCCCCGGCGCTCGAGGAGCTGCCCGGGACCCACGACCACGCGGTTCGCGGTGGCGTCGACGTCGGTCACGTAGCGACGCTGCCCGGTCGCGACCCCGGTCCCGCGACGCTGGCCAACGGTGAACGCGAACGACCCCCGGTGCCGGCCGATGACCGCGCCGTCCGGATCCACGACGTCGCCGTCGCGCACGAGGTGCGGCAGGTGCTCGCGCGCGTAGGCGCCGGCGTCCCCCGACGGCGCGAAGCACAGCTCCTGCGAGTCGGGCTTCGTGGCGACCGGCAGGCCGAACCGCTCCGCGAGCGTACGCGTCTCCGTCTTCGGGAGCTCCCCGACGGGGAACAGCGACCGGGCCAGCGACTCCTGGCCGAGCATGTGGAGCATGTAGGACTGGTCCTTGGCGGGATCGAGGCCGCGGAGCAGCCGCCACCCATCGGCGCCGCCGACGCGCCGCACGTAGTGGCCGCTCGCGACGGCATCGATGCCGAGCTCGTCGGCCCGGCGGAGGAACGCGCCGAACTTGATCTCGCCGTTGCACCGGGCGCAGGGGTTCGGCGTCCGGCCGGCCTCGTGCTCGGCGGCGAAGTCGGCCAGGACGGTCCGCTCGAATTCGTCGGTGAGATCGCAGATCTCGAACGGGAACCCGGCGATCCTGGCCGTCTCCTCCGCGTCGCGGCGCGCGCTCGGCCCGCAGCACCCGTGGTCCACGCCGTCCAGATGCACGAGCCGCATGTGCGAGCCCAACACGTCGTAGCCCTGCTGCTTCAGCAGGCACGCGGCGACCGAGGAATCGACGCCGCCCGACATCGCGACGAGCACGGAGGGCATGGGGTGAGGCTACCGTGCGGTGCGGTCGCGGAGCGCCAGGTCAGCCGACCGGCGTCCGACCCGCGTGGACGGCATCAACGCGCTCGATCCAGGGGACCGCCTCGAGCCGCTCGAACACCTCTCGTGCCTCGTCCAGGAGCGCCTTGGCGTCGTCGGCCCGCTGCTGCCGGACGAGCCACTCGCCGTGCTCCACGAGCGTCACCGCCATCCAGAACGGCGTCTCGAGCTCCCGCAACATCCCGGCCGCGCGCTTGAACCCGGCCTCTACGTCCGCCTCGTCCCCTCGAAGATCCGCGAGCTTCGCACCGAGACGGCGTGACTGCGCGTCGAGGTACGGACTCTGACGGCCCGGCGGGATCGCAGCGACGACCCCCAGCAGCTCGTCGGCCTCGTCGGGCCGGCCGAGGGCCATCGCCGCTTCCACGCCCTCGACGAAAGCGTCCTTCATCGCCTCGTGGCCGATGCCCAGCTCGACCTGGAGGTCGAGCGCCGCCCGAGCGTGGCGGAGCGCGTCTTCGTACCGTCCCTCGGCCTGCGCGATGATCGCACTGCCGGCCGCGGCGGTCGCTCGCTCCTGAAGGTCGTCTGAGTCGACCGCGTCACTGAACACGGCGTACGCCTCCACGGCGTCGGCAAGTCGGCCTCGATGCACGTGGATCGAGGGGATCGTCGCCAGGAACACGTTGAACGCGATCCGGTTGCCCTCCAGGGCCTCCGCCGGGAGGGCCGCCGCGGTGGCGAGGACGTCGTCCCACTCGCCGAGGGCGACCTGGGGATACATCTGCCCGACGAATTGCCACTCGAAGTCCCGGTGACCGACCCGTCGCGCCAGCGCGAGCCCCGCGGCGACGCGCTCCCTCGCCTCGCGATACGCATCGACCTGGATCGCCGCGTCGGTCAGATTGAAGTACGCGCGCAGGGCCGCCGCTGGGATCTCGTGCTCCAACGCCACGTCCAGTGCGTAACGGAGGAGCGCCAGCGCCTCTCGCTGTCTACCCCGCGCGAGCAGGGTCAGGCTCTTCGTGTTCAACGCTTGCGACAGGACCTCCGGAAGTCCCTGCGCTTCCGCGATCCCGAGGGCAACTTCGACCCGCGCGGCCGCATCCTCGGTCTGGCCGGAGAAGAAGAGCAGCCGCGCGAGCGTCGCCGCGACGGTCGCCAGGTCCCCGTCGGGCTCCTCTTGCGACAGAACCGCGAACGCCTCCTCCATCCGACGGACGCCGTCGCCGAGACGGCCCCGGTCCCACATGATCTCCGCCAACCTGGCCGACACGCGAGCGGCGGGGTGGGTCGCACCCTCGGTTTCGAAGATCTCGATCGCTCGCTCATAGAGGGTGGTTGCCTCGTCGGCCCGACCTCCCGCCCGCGCCATCTGTCCGGCGCGCTCCAGGAGGGAAGCCTTCTCCATCGGCTCCTCGGTCAACTCGGTGGCGTGCTCCAGCGAGCGTTGCGCTTCCGTGTTGGCACCCAGGGACGCGGCTCGGACGGCCGCCTTGACCAGCATCTCGCGAGCCTTCGACCGGATCTCGCCTGCGTCGTCGGCCCCAGGGTCGGCGGTATACGCGTCCAGCAGGTGGGCGGCCACCACCTCGACGATCTCGTCCTCGTCCAGCACATGGAGCAGGTACTCGGCCGCCGCGAGGTGACCCGCCTTGCGCTCCCGTTTCGACATCGTGTCGTACGCGACCTTCTTCACGAGGTCCTGGAGGAACCCGTACTGGCCACGCTCGGGGGACATCGGATCCGTCGTGACCGCGAGGACCTCTTTGTGCACCAGCGACGCGAGCACCGGCTCCAGCTCGGGTTCCGGCATGCGGGTCACGGCCGCAAGCCCTTGGACGGTGAACGACCTCCCGAGGACCGAGGCCTGCTGGAGCAGCCGCCGCTCGTCCGGGGCCAGACCGTCGAGCCGCGCCGCGATCAACGCCTGGAGGGTCTCGGGCACCTCGAGGGTCTCGATCGGACCGGTTGCGCGGTACGTGTTCCGCTCTCGGACGAGCACGCCCCGGTCGAGGAGCATGCGGACCGTCTCGACCGCGTAGAACGGCACGCCCTCCGCTCGCTCGAGGATCTTCCGCAGCACGTCGTCGGGCAAGCCCGGGAGGGGGTCCGACAGGAGCGTCTGCATCGCCTCCGCGGGCAAAGGTTCGAGGAAGATCGACGTGAACGCTCGCTTCCCCGCTCCCCAGGTCGGTCGGCGATCGAGCAGCTCCGGCCGCGAGAGGGTCAGGATGAAGATCGGCCGATCGCGCGACCAGTCCAGGAGGTGCTCGATGAAGTCCAACAACGCGTTGTCGGCCCAGTGGATGTCCTCGAAGAGCAGGATCACGGGATCCGAGTCCGCCATCCGCTCGAAGAACAGCCGCCACGCGGAGAACAGGTTCGCCTGATCGCCGGGGCCACGATCCTCGAGGCCGAGGAGCTGCGCGAGCCTCGGTTCGACGAACCGCCGCTCGGTGGCATCCGGGACGATCTCATCGACGGTCGCTCGCAACTTGGCCGAGGCCACCGCCGAGTCCTCGTCCTCGAGGATGCCGGCGCGGCTCCGCACCATCTCGGCGAGCGCCCAGAACGCGACGCCGTCTCCGTACGCGAGGCATCGGCCGCGATGCCACCACGCGTCGTCGGCCAACCCGTCGAAGTACTTCTCGAACTCCCATGCGAGCCGCGACTTTCCGATCCCACCGACCCCGATCACGGAGACGAGGCTCGCTCGACCCTCGTCCACGGTGGCGTGGAAGCGCTCCTTGACCATCCGGAGCTCTCGGTCTCGCCCGACGAACGGCGGCTCGAGCGCCGACGAGGTCATCACGCCGCCGCGAAGGCCGACCACCCGGACGGCCCGCCACAGTTGGACGGCCTCCGCCTTGCCTTTCAGCTGATGAGAGCCCGCGTCCTCGTACGCGATCGCTGCGTCGCTCGCCCGCTTGGTGGCATCGCCGACGAAGACGCCACCCGGAGGCGCCGCCCCCTGGATCCGCGACGCCGTGTTCACGAGGTCGCCGGCGACCATCCCCTCTCCCTCCGCGCCGAGGGTGACGGCCGCCTCACCGGTGAGCACCCCGGCACGCGCCCTGAGCTCGGGGGCGCCGGCCTCCTCCCCGAGCGTCGACACCGCCGCCGTCAGCTCCAAGGCCGCCCGGACGGCCCGTTCCGCATCATCCTCCATCGCCGTGGGCGCGCCCCACACAGCCATGACGGCGTCGCCGATGAACTTCTCGACGGTGCCGCCGTAGCGGGCGATCAACCGCCGTGAGGTGTCGAAGTAGCGGCTGAGCAGCTCGCGCACCTCCTCCGGGTCCCGCGACTCGGACAGCGTGGTGAAGCCGACGAGGTCGGCGAAGAGCACCGAGACGAGTCGCCGCTCGGCGACCGGAGCCTCACGCTCGTCCGCCATGGACGGCGATACGACCCCATCGGCCAATGCGGTTCCGCATTCCCCGCAGAACTTGGTTCCAGCAGGATTGGGCGATCCGCAACTCGGGCAGGTCAACGCCAAGGCGGCGCCGCATTCGCCACAGAACTTCCGGCTGGACTCGTTCTCGGTGCCGCAGCTCGCGCAGATCATGGGTGTGCCCTGTCCCTCCAAGCGGAGCGGAAGCGTAGCTGAGGGAGCCCGAAGGCGGAAGTCCGTCCCCCCGACCCGATCGCGCCCGTATCGTGACCGGCATGCTGGAGGCGCGGTTCGACGACCTCACCGGCGTCTCGGCGTCGTTCCGGCTCGTCGAGCCGGTCGGCGTCCTGGAGGCGACGCGCGCTGATGAGGTCGTCCCCACCCTGGAGGCCGCACAGGCGGCGGCCGGGCGCGGCCTGTGGGTCGCGGGCTTCGTCGCGTACGAGGCCGCGCCGGGCCTCGATCCTCGCCTCGCGGTGCGCGATCGCGACCCCGACGATCCGTTCGCATCGCTCCCGCTCGCGTGGTTCGCGATGTTCGAGGGCGCGGAGGAGACGACGCTCCCGGTCCCGCGCGACGACGGATTCCCACCGGCCGCCGAAGGAACGTGGCGGCCGACCACCCCGCGCGAGCGCTACGAGGCGGCGGTTGGCCGGGTCCGGGAGCTGATCGCGGCCGGCGAGACGTATCAGGTGAACCACACGATGCGACTGCGCTCCCGCGTCGAGGGCGACCCGCGAGGCCTGTACCGAGACCTCTGCTACGCGCAGCGCGGGGCCTACGCCGCCTACCTCGACCTCGGCCGGTACCGGATCCTGTCGGCGTCGCCCGAGCTGTTCTTCGAGGTCCGCGGCGGCGCGATCGCGACCCGGCCGATGAAGGGCACGGCGCCGCGCGGTCGGTGGCCGGCGGAGGATCGCGAGGTCGCGGAGCAGATCGTCGCGTCGCGGAAGGATCGCGCGGAGAACGCGATGATCGTGGACCTCCTGCGGAACGACCTCGGCAGGATCGGCGAGACCGGCTCCGTCACGTGGAACGACACGTTCCGCGCCGAGCGCTACGAGACGGTCTGGCAGCTCACGACCACGGTCTCGGCTCGTCTTCGACCCGGCACCGGGCTCCCCGACGTGTTCCGCGCCCTCTTCCCGAGCGGATCGGTGACGGGCGCCCCGAAGGTCCGCACGATGGAGCTGATCGCCGAGCTCGAGGACTCACCCCGCGGCGTGTACTGCGGCGCCGTCGGCTACCTCTCCCCCGAGGGGTCCGACCGAGCGGACGCCCGGTTCAACGTCGCGATCCGGACCGTCGCCCTGGACACCGCCACGGGGACGGCCGAGTACGGCGCCGGCGGCGGGATCACATGGGACTCGGACGCGGCGGCGGAGTACGACGAGGCCGTGGCGAAGGCCCGCGTCCTCACCGCGCGCCGTCCGGACTTCGAGCTCCTGGAGACGATGCGGTTCGATCCCGGGACCGGCGTCCTCCACGTCGACCTCCACCTCGATCGGCTCGCCGCGTCGGCGGACTACTTCGGCTTCACGTTCGACCGAACCGACGTGGAGGAGGCCGTCGAGAAGGCGGTCGCCTCCGCGCCGCCCGATCACGCGATGCGGGTGCGGCTCTCCCTTCGGAAGGACGGGACGGTCCGCGTCGTCGCCACGCCGCTCTCGGACGACCCAGACGCCGTGCGCGTCGCGATCGACATCGTCGGCCAGGACCCGCGCGACGTGTTCCTGTTCCACAAGACGTCGCGGCGCCAGCGCTACGACGAGGCGAGGCGACGGCACCCGGAGGCCGAGGACGTCCTGCTCGTGAACGACCGAGGCGAGGTCACGGAGTCCACGATCGCGAACGTCGCCGCGCGGATCGACGGTCGATGGGTCACGCCGCCGGTCGAGGCCGGTCTCCTGCCCGGGGTGGGGCGAGCCGTCGCGCTCGCCGAGGGCAGGCTCACGGACGCTCCACTCTCGATCGAGGACGTTCGGTCCGCCGAGGAACTCGCGTTGATCAGCGACACGCGTGGCTGGCGCCGCGCCGTCCTGGAGGCGTCCTAGTCAGTCGACCTCTCGCTCCACCGGGAACGAGAACGGTCGCATCGCCTGCTCCTCGAGGGGGCAATCGCAGAGCGGACAGCGGGGAGGGTCGTCGCACACGAGCACGGTCCGCTCGCAGTACGGGCATTCCCCCTGTCGCATCTCGGGAGGCTGCTGTGTTCCGTTCGGCATCGGCCTGGCGCTCCGGGGGGAGCGGTCCCCTCCTGCATCGGTCGAGCGCGGACGTACCTTGAATCAGGGAGTCGGAGGGCCGAACGAGAAGTCCCGCGGAACGAGAGCGACCCTCCCCGCGAAGCGGGGAGGGTCGCGTGGATCCGCGAAGGGGGGCGCCTTACGCGGCTTCCATCTCCTTGCGGCTGCGGCGCTTGCCGCGCGCGATGTAGGTGTGAACGGGTTCGTGCTGCCAGCAGTACTCCCACTTGTTGTAGATCGAGAGCTTGGTGTTGCAGCCGGCGGCCCCGCAGGTGCGGTCCGCCGTGTACTGCTTGTTGGCCCTCGGGAGCGACCGGACCGACTGGCCCCGGAAACCCTCGTCCGCCATCGTCGTTCACGTCCTTCCTCGTTCGAACCGGAGGACGGCTGGGGGAGTTGCCCGTCCTCGTCGTGTGATTCGAACGGTGGCGGGCGTCGGTTCATTCCCCGGCGTTCCCGCCCGGTTCTCGCAGGGCAACGTGAGATCAATTGCCCTGGAAGGTGGGTGGGCGCTTCTCGATGAACGCCCGCATCCCTTCCCGCTGGTCGTGGGTGCCGAACAAGGCGATGAAGAGCTCCTTCTCGCGGGCGATCCCGGCCCGGCCGGGGTCCCGGACGGCCTCTCTGAGCGCCTCCTTCGCCGCGGCGAGCGCTCCCCGGGGGCCGTGGGCGAGCGCTCGGGCGTCCCGGACGGCGGCGTCGAAGACCTCCCCGGGTGGATACACGCGCTCCACGAGCCCGAGCGCCCTCGCTTCCGCGGCGTCGACCTGCCGGCCGGTGTAGGTGAGGTCCCGGGCCACGCCGAGACCGGCGAGCCACGTCATCCGCTGGGTTCCGCCCGCGCCCGGCATCACCCCGATCGCGACCTCGGGCTGGCCGAGCTTCGCGTCGTCGGCCGCGTACCTGAGGTCGCAGGCGAGCGACAGCTCGAAGCCGCCGCCGAGCGCGAACCCGGTGATCGCCGCGATCGAGATCTTGGGGAGGGCCTCGAGGAAGTCGCACGCGTCGCCGAGCGCTCCCACCTGCTTCCTGATCTCGTCGGGACCGTGGTCGACCATCTCCTTGATGTCCGCGCCGGCGGCGAGGAGCTTCGGACCGCCCCACAGGACGATCGCGCCGACGTCGTCGCGGGACCCGGCCTCTCGGAGTGCGTCGAGGAGGTCGAGCGCGAGCCGGAGGGAGATCGCGTTCGCGGGAGGACGGTCGAGACGAACGACACCGATGCCGTCGTCCACGTCGAACCGAACGAGCGGATCGGGCATCGCGGCGACCCTATCAGCCGGTCCCCGCGAGCTCCGCGGCGACGATCCGGAGGCCGTCGCCGAACGGCGTCGTCTGGACGCCGAAGGCCGCCGCCGCGTCGGGCGCGTCCGCGACCGACGTCGCCGCCCAGTGCTCGGTCGCGCGGACCGAGACGGGGATGCCGAGCAGCCCGGTGAGTCGTTCCGCCGCGACGACGGGGTCGAGGTGCGCCGGCGCGTCCCCCTCTCCTGCGATCGCGACCACGTCGTCCGCCGTGAGCTCGTCCGGACCGTGGAGCCTCCAAACGCCCTCGATCGGGTCGCGGCGATCGTCGATCGCCGCGACCACCGCGGCGACATCGGCCGCCAGGATCGGCGCCGCGACCTGGGTCCCGTCGCCGATCACGAACCCGTGATCGGCGCCGGTCACGGTCGCGGTGAACCACAGGCCGCCGAGCCCGTACACGTGCGACGTGCGGAGGACGGCGTGCTCGAGGCCGCTGCTCAGTACGACCTCCTCGGCGAGCGCTTTCGCCCGGAGGAACGGGTGGGAGCTCTCGATCGATGCGCCGGAGACCGAGAGGAGCAAGACGCGGCGCGTGCCGGCCTCCCTTGCGGCCGCCACCGCCGCGACCGCGGACCCATGGTTCGCGGCGAGGATCTCCTCGTCGCTCGTCTGGTTCACGCCGCCGACCAGGTGCACCAGCGTGTGAACGCGCGGCAGGATCTCGACCAGATGATCGGGGTCGTCGACCGGGCGAACGGCGACCTTCGCGCCCAGCGCGCGGAGCGCCTCGCCCGCGTCGGGGCGACGGACCGTCACGCGGACCTCGTCGTGACCGACGAGCGCGCGGACGATCGCGCGCCCGAGGACGCCCGACGCGCCCGTCACCATCACCGTCATGTCGGGCGATGGTACCGAGGCGCCGCGGAGGTTCGTTGCACCTGCAACACGCTGCTATTATCGCCTCGATGGGCGCGTCCTACACCGACCTGATGGACGAGCTCCGGCGCCGCGGGCTCAGGATGACCCCGCAGCGCCGGGCGATCGTCTCGGAGGTGATGCGCGCGAAGGGACACATCTCCCCGACCGCCATCGCGCGCAAGGTCCAGGGGGACATGCCGGGCGTGAACGCCTCGACCGTCTACCGGACCCTCGCACTGCTCGAGGACGTCGGGGTCCTCCAGCACTCCCACGTCGAAACGGGCGCCGAATACCACCGTGCCGCGGAGGCGCATCACGTCCACCTCACGTGCCGGAACTGCGGACAGGACGACGAGCTGTCGATCGCCGAGGCCGATCGACTCCAGGGGTTGATCCGCCGCCACCACGGGTTCGTGGCCGATCTCACGCATTTCGCGATCACCGGCCTGTGCCGGGAGTGCGCCGCTGCCTGAGGCTCAGTGCGCCTCGGCGCCGAGCGCCGGGATCCGCCGGCGCCAGCCGCTGAGCAGGAACGCGAACACGAACAGCACGCCGGCGGTGAGCACCACCGTCCCGCCCGAGGACCAGTTCAGGTAGTACGAGCCGTACACGCCGACGAACCCGCAGAACGTCCCCGTCCCGACCGAGATCCAGAGCATCTTCGAGAACGAGTCGGTGAGCAGCCGGCCGATCACCGGGGGGATCACGAGCATCGCCGCGATCATCGTCACGCCGATCACGCTCATCGTCGCCGCGATCGTCGCCGTGAGCATCACCGCGAGCCCGATGTCGACGCGCGCCGTGTTCACGCCCGAGACCTCCGCCACCTCCGGGTCGAACGTGGAGAAGAGCAGCTGTCGGTAGCGGAGGAACACGAACATGCTCGATGCGAGAGCGACGCCGAGCACGACCAGGACGTCGCCGGGCGCCACGGCCAGCACGTTCCCCCAGAGCAGCGCCTCGAAGTTCACGACGAACGTCCGTTGCACGGAGATCAGGATGATCCCAATCGCGAAGCTCGCCGACGTGATCGCGCCGATCGCCGCATCGGCGCCGATCGAGCGTCGTCGAGCGACCTTGTTGATGAACAGCGCCGCCACCAGGCCCCACACGACCGCACCGAGGAAGACGCTCACGCCGAGGATGTAGCTCGCGACCGCCCCGCCGAAGATCGCGTGCGACAGGCCATGCCCGATGTAGCTCATGCCTCGAAGCACGACGTAGACGCCGATCAGCCCGCAGAGGGCGCCCGTGATCGTCGCGACGATCAACGCCCGCTGGAAGAACTCGTACTGGAACGGCTCAAGCAGGGTGCTCATGGTGGTCCTCCCGGAGCGGCAGCACCTTCGCGCCCTCCTCCTCCTCGAGCAGCTCGGGGTACTGCTCCAGCACGACCGGCATCCCGCCGTGGGACAGCACCTCGAGGGGCGCCCCGTACGTCTTCTCGAGGACGTCGCTCCGGATCACCTGACGCGGCGAGCCGGTCGCGATCACCTCGCGGTTCAGGCAGACAAGGCGTGGCAGGTGCGACGCGATCCCGTTCAGGTCGTGCGTCGTCAGGACGATCGCCAGCCCCTGGTGATGGAGATCGTGGATCACGTGCATCACGTCGTGGCGGGTCCGCACATCGACGCCGCTGGTCGGCTCGTCGAGCAGGAGGAGGCGCGGCCGCCCGAGCATCGCGCGCGCGATGAACACACGCTGCTGCTGCCCGCCGGACAGCTCGCGGATGTGACGGCCCGCGAGGCCGCCGAGGCCCAGCCGCTCGAGCACCTCCTGCGCGTCGTCGACCTCCTCGGCGGAGGGCCAGGGCAGATGCCGGCCGTCGATCCGCGCCATCAGGACCGCCTCTCGGACCGTGACGGGGAAGAACCAGTTCACGGTCTCGACCTGCGGCACGTAGCCGATCGACACGTCGCTCGCGCGTTCGATCCGTCCCGCGATGGGCTCCACCGAGCCGGCGATCGCCTTCAACAGCGTGCTCTTGCCGCTCCCCGACGGCCCCACGATCCCGATGAAGTCCGCCGGCCCGATCTCGAGGTCCACGTTCACGAGCACCGGCTCCCGCCCGTAGCGGCACGTCACTCGGTCGAAGCGAACCAGCGGCTCCATCAGTACCGGTAGCCTCCTCCGTCCTCGCCCCTCGCGAGGTTCGTGACGTCCACCGAGTCGAACCGCGAAGGATCGCCGCCGAGCGCGCGAACCATCGTCGTGAAGTCGAACACCATCAGACCGAGGTAGCTGTGGTCGTCGTCGCCGGCCTCGCCGGGAAGGTCGTCGTCGCGAAGGTCGTCCACGTACGTCGCCCCGGTCTCCGCCGCGATCTGCTCGAGGACCGGGCTCGGGAACACTTCGGAGCCGAAGATCGCCGGGATCTCCTCCTCCTCGATCTGATCGATCAGGGCGGCGACGTCCTGGGGTGCGGGTTCCGCGAAGTCGGACGGCTGCACCGCGCCGACGACGTCCCAGCCGTACTCCCGCGCGAAGTACGGGAACGAGTCGTGATACGTCAGGAGCTTCCGATCCTCCTCGGGGACGGTCGCCGTCGCCTCCCGGACGGCGGCGTCGAGCTCGTCGAGCCGCTCGACGTAAGCGTCGAGGTTGTCCTGGTACGCGTCGGCGCCCTCCGGGTCGATCGCCGTCAGCTCGTCCTTGACGATCTCCGCGTACTCCTTCGCGTAGAGCGGGTTCGTCCACAGGTGCGGGTTCGGGAAACCCTCCGACTCCGGGAACGAGAAGTCGTAGATGTACTCGTCCTCGGAGATCGTCCGGTCCGCCAGCTGGACGATCGGGACGTCGTCGCCCACGTTCGCCTCCGCGAGGTCGAGGGTGGGCTCCTCCAGGTGCAGCCCATTGACAAAGACGATGTCGGCGTTCTCCATCACGGCGGCGTCGGTGGGGGCCGGCTCGAACGTGTGGCTGTTCGTCCCCTCCGGGACGATCCCGGTGACCGAGACGCGGTCACCGCCGACGTTCTCGACGATGTTCGTGATCGGCGAGACGGTCGTGACGACCTGGATGCCGCTCCCCTGGCTCCCTGTCGACGAGCAGGCGCCGAGGAGCAGGAGCGTCGGGAGGAGGACGGGAGCGGCCCGACGCAGCGACATGCAACCAGCCTAGCGAGTTCTTGCAATTCGTTGCAACTAGCCCTCGGTTCAGAACGCCGGTGTCTCCCGGTATGTCCCGAAGACGGAGGCGAGGGCGCCCACGATCTCCCCTTCCGTGCATCGCGCCCGGGCGCAGCTCAGCAGGGGCTCCATCAGATTGGCGTCGGTCGTGGCGGCCTCCTTCAAAGCGAGCAACGCCTCCTCCGCCGCGGCGCCGTCGCGCTCGGCGCGGGTGCGCCTAACCGCCTCGACCTGCTCCCGCTCGGTTTCCTCCCCGATCACGAGCGTGTCGATCGGGCTCTCGTTCGCGTCGACGAAGTCGGTGACGCCCACTTTCACGAGGTCGCCGGCCTCGTACCGCTCCTGCTCGCGGAACGCCGACTCGGCGATCCGCCGCTGGAACCAGCCCTGCTCGATCCCCTCGAGCACGCCCTCGAGCATCGAGCCGTCGCCCATCCGTTCGATCTCGGTGAAGATCTCCTCGGCCAGCGACTCGATCCGGTCGGTCGCCTCCTCGACGAACCAGGAGCCACCGAGCGGATCGACGACGTCCGCGACGCCCGACTCGTACGCGATCACCTGCTGCGTCCGGAGCGCGAGCTTCGCCGCGTCCTCGGTCGGGAGCGCGAGGACCTCGTCCAGCGCGTTCGTGTGCAGCGACTGCGTGCCGCCCAGGACGGCGGACAACGCCTCGATCGCCGTGCGGACCACGTTGTTCATCGGCTGCTGCGCCGTGAGGGAAACGCCGGCCGTCTGCGTGTGGAACCGTAGGCGCATCGACTCGGGCGCTTTCGCTCCGTAGCGGTCGCGGAGCCAGCGAGCCCAGATCCGGCGCGCGGCCCGGAGCTTCGCGATCTCCTCGAAGAAGTCGATGTGCGCGTTGAAGAAGAACGACAGCCCCGGCGCGAAGGCGTCGACGTCGAGGCCGCGCTCGAGGCCGAGCTCCACGTACCCGAACCCGTCGGCGAGCGTGAACGCGAGCTCCTCCGCCGCCGTCGCGCCGGCCTCCCGGATGTGGTAGCCGGACACGCTGATCGGGTGCCACTTGGGGACGTTCGTGGCGCAGTACTCGATCAGGTCGCCGATCAGCCGCAGGTGGGGTCGCGGCGGGAAGACCCACTCCTTCTGCGCGATGTACTCCTTGAAGATGTCGGTCTGAAGCGTGCCGTCGAGGATCGAGGGGTCCACGCCCTGACGCTCGGCCGTCGCGACGAAGAACGCGAACGCGACGACCGCCGGACCGCTGATCGTCATCGAGGTCGTGATGTCGCCGAGCGGGATGCCGGCGAAGAGCGTCTCGAAGTCGTCGAGGGAGTCCGTGGCGACGCCGCAGCGCCCGACCTCGCCCTCGCTGCGCGCGTCGTCGGAGTCGAGGCCGAGCAGCGTGGGCATGTCGAACGCGACCGAGAGGCCGGTCTGGCCGCGGTCGATCAAGAACCGGTAGCGAGCGTTCGTCTGCGCCGGCGACCCGTAGCCCGCGAACTGGCGCATCGTCCAGAGCCGGCCGCGGTACATCGACGGGTAGGCGCCGCGAGTGAACGGGTAGGCGCCGGGGTCGCCGAGCTTCTCGTCCGGGTCCCAGCTGACCAGGTCGTCGGGCCCGACCACGGCGGGAACGGGCTCGCCGGACAGCGATCGATGCGAGCGCTCGCTCCACGGCTTCCGCTCGGGGGTCACGTCTCCGAGGATACGGGCGCCGTCGACGGTCCACCCGGCCGCGTCTACCCCGCGATCGAGAGGAGCCGGTAGGTTTCGACCGGCTGCGCCTTTCCCTTCAGCTCGATCGGGCCGATGGGCTCCACCACGGGCTGCGTCGCCGAGCTCCCGCCTGGTCGCAGGGCCGATCACCACGCCGCCCGGCATCGCGATCGCCTGGAGCCGCGCCGCCACGTTCGTCGTGTCACCGATCGCGCTGAACGAGCGCTGCGCCTCGGAGCCGACGCTCCCGATCACCGCGAGCCCTGTGTTCAGGCCGATCCGGAACCGAGGCCAGTCGTCACGCGAGCGCCGGAGGCCTTCCGCGCGATCCTGAACGGAGAGGGCGGCGCGTGCGCCCCGGAGCGCGTGGTCGGGCTGGTCCCCGAGCGCGTCGAAGATCGCGAGCAGTCCGTCGCCCGCGAACCGCTCGATCACGCCGCCCTCGCCGTCGGCGATCGCGGGCACCACTGCCGACCGATACGCATTCAGCATCGACACGACCTCGTCCGCCTCGTGGCCCTCGCTGAACGACGTGAACCACGAGGTCGGCGAAGAGCGCCGTCACCTCGCGCTCTCGACCGCCGAGGTCGCCGAACGAAGGCTCCAGGTGGAGCTGCCGAGCCAGCTGCGGCCCCAGGTAGCGATGCAGCAGCCCGTCGACCCGGGCAAGCTCCTCCGCCGCCCGCTCGAGTACCGCGATCTCCTCGCCGCTGAACCCCTCCTCCCGAAGGCTCCGCATAGCGACATCGGGATCGTGGTCCGTTCGCAGCGCCTCGGTCAGGCGGAGCAGCGCGGACCGGCGCCGGTCGTCGAGGCGCTCGAGCGTCCGTTCCGCGTACAGGCCGCCGAACGCCTCCGGTAGGGATCGTTCGCGACGGTACTCGTGGCGAACCGCCAGGAGGATCGCCCCGAACGCGATCGCCATCAGGACGTGCCACTCCCACCATGACGCGTGCCACGCGCGCCCGAAGGCGACGGCGATCAGCGCTTCGGCGAGGAGGATGAACGCGACGGCGAGCGGGAGGATCTGTCCCCGGCGGCGGTAGAGGGCCACGTAGCGAACGGCGGCGAACCCGTACGCGATCACCCCGAGGGGTAGCAGGATCAGGACCCAGGTCACGCGCTCCTCCTCGGGCGCCCGGTCGAGGGGGGACAGCCCCGACAGCGACGCCGCGGCCCAAAGGAGGAGGACCACCGCGACGAGGAGGCGGATCCGTCCCTGCCAGGCGCGCAGGCGGGCGGTCGCACGCTCGCTCAGGGTGACGGCCGACGCGGCCGCGAACCCGGATGCGAGCAGGAGCCCGATCGGCGTCGCGATCACGAACCCCGCGTTCGGCTCGTGGAGCACGACGCCCGGCGTCGCGAGGGCGTGCAGCGCGAGGAACCCGGAGCTCACCAACAGGGCCATCGACACGAGGAAGAGCCGAGGGTCATCGCGCTGCCGCGCCGCCTCGCTCGCCAGGAGGCCCAGCACGACGTTCACGAGCGCGACGCCCGACACGAGCTAGAAGTGCGAGGGATGGTGCTCCCACACGACGTCGATGTCCGGCACGGCCAGGGCCAGGACGAGCCCGGCCATCGGCAGGATGAGCAGGACGCCGACCGCGATCGTCCGTCCGCGCATCGCCTCAGGCTCCGAGCTGAGCCCGCCGACGTCAAACCGACGGACGGCGCCGTCAGGGGGAGGCGCGGCGCAGCAGCTCCTGCGCCGCGGCGTAGGGGTCGAGGCGGCGCTCGACGAGGTCGTCTGCGAGCGCCGCATCCGAGGTCAGCGCCTCCGAGGCGCTGACGCGGAACCGTTCGGCCGCAAGGCTCTCGGCCTCACGGAGCAGGCGCGCGCGCGGCCGAGATGGAGCATCTGCCGGAGCTCCTTCGCGACGTCCGGCGCGCCGTCGCGATCGGCCTTGTTCACCACGAAGACGTCCGCCGCCTCCAGGATGCCGGCCTTCGCCATCTGCACGGCGTCGCCCATCCCCGGCGCGAGCACGACGACCGCCGTGTCCGTCGCGGCCGCGACGTCCACCTCGGCCTGGCCGACCCCGACGGTCTCCACGAAGATCACGTCGTACCCGGCGGCGTCGAGGATCCGCACGGCCTCGGGCGCCGCGAGCGCCATCCCGCCGAGGTGTCCCCGCGTCGCCATCGATCGGATGAACACCCCAGGGTCGACCGCGTGGTCCTGCATCCGCACGCGATCGCCCAGGAGCGCGCCCCCCGAGTACGGGGAGGTGGGATCGACCGCGAGCACCGCGGCGCGGAGGTCCTCACGGCGCGCGATTCGGACGAGCCCGGCCGCGAGCGTCGACTTGCCGACGCCAGGCGCGCCGGTGAGCCCGATCGTGGCCGCCCCGCCCGTCCGCGGGTAGATGCCGGCCGACAGCTCCTCGAGCTCCGGCGCCCCGTCCTCGACCGCGGAGATCGCGCGGGCGACGGCGCGGCGGTCGCCGGCCAGGACCCCGTCGACGAGCGCCCCGACCTCCATCGCGCAGGGAGCCTACCCGTCCACCCGATCGATCCCGCCCGCGCCGATCGCCGACGCGGCGCCGGGGATCGCGTCGAGGGCGTCGTGGAGGGAGCGGCATACCGCGCGCTGGCGCACCAGTGCCGGATCCGTGTCCGTGGCGACGCGCGAACGCACCATCGCGAGGTTCACCTGCTCGCGCTGGAGGCGGCGGAGCAGCCGCGCCGCGCGCTCCCCCGCGCGCTCCCGCATCGCCCGTCGGGCCCGCCGGCGCCGGTTCGGGCTCAGGAGGATCGCGAGCTCCGCCTCCGTCAGCACCTCCCTCCCGAGCTCGGTCGCGAGCGTGGCCCGGAGCCACCGCCGTTCCCGCTCATGCGCCAGGCGGACCGCGATCACGACGAACAGGAGCAATGGCAGCCCCTTCACGGCGGTCGCCAGCGGGATCAAGAACCACTCCTCGCCCTCCCAGGGGTGCGCCGGGAAGAACTCGAGGATCGGCGAGTTCCACAGGAAGTGGCCGAGCACGGCGGCGCCCGCCAGTGGCGTTGCCGCGAGGAGGCGAGCCTCGAGCGGCCGATCGTCGCGTCGGGTCACCACGATGCCGATCGCCATCCCCACGAGTCCCGAGTACAGGACGTGCGAGTAGAGCCCGCTCGCGATCACCCGGATGAAGAACCCCTGGAACACCCCGCCGACGTCGCCCCCGAAGACCGCGACGAAGTAGAAGACGTCCTCGACGATCGCGAACCCCAGGCCGCACAGGGCGCCGTAGACGAACCCGTCCATCACGTCGTCGACCTCGTCGCGCGCGATCAGGACGATCAGGACGATCCCGACGCCCTTGAGGATCTCCTCGACGAACGGCGCCGTGAGCGCGGCTGTCCACCGGGACGCGAACTCCGGATCGCCGAGCCGCGCGACCACGATCCCCCAGCCCGCGTTCGCGATCGCGGACAGCGTCGTGGCGGCGACGGCGCCCCACACGAACGACGCGGCGAGCAGTGGGGTCGGCTCCCGCTCGTACAGGTCGAGGAAGTAGATCACGAGCGCGACGGGCGCGGCGTAGAGCAGGACGAGACCCCAGGACAGCGCCCATCCACCGGGCGAGAGCTCCCGGAACAGGTTCTGCTCGGCGATCGCCACGACCGCGGTGAGCGCCACCACGATCGCGTAGAGCCAGAACGCCGGCTGCCGCGGCTGGAGGAATCGGCCGTGGTGGAGGGCCGACGGCTCGGGCTGGAGCGCCGGGTCCATGTCAGCCGACCTCCGCCCGATCGATCATCGCGGCGAGCTCCTCCGCGAGCAGCTCGAGCTGACCCTGGAACGCCCAGCCGTCGAACACGACGCCGTCGCCCTCCGGGGTCACGACGACCGTGACCACCCCCTCGACCGCGGCGCCGCTGCTCGGCTCGGACCCGATGTAGCCGAAGCGCACGCCGCGGCTGCCGTTCGCGAGCATCGCCGGCCGGACCTCGGAGATCGACAGCCGCTCGAGCTGATCGGTGAGGACCTCGTCCGCGTAGAGCTCGGCGACCGCGACCGGGTCGGCGCCGACGTCCGGGAGGGCCAGGAGGTCGAGCGCGCCGCTTCCGCGGGTGAGCTGCGCGAACTCGCCGGGGACGACACGGCCGTCGGGCGTCTGGATCGACGCCTCCTCGCGACGCACGACCTCCCAACCGGGCAGCGGCCGGAGCGTGACGACGTCGGCGAGGGAGAGCGGTCGCACGTCCGGCGGGGGCAGGGCCCCCGCCACCACGAACCCGCCGAGCACGGTGACCGCGATCGTGGCGGCGACCAGGAGGGTGGGGAGCCACCGGCGCCGGATCCGTGCCGCGAGGGCGGGCGGCGCGTCCGGCCTGGCGGGGACGCCGGAAGACACCGTCAGGACCGTACCTCCACGTCGGCGACGGACAGGAGCCGGGTGGCGCGTGACAGGCGGAGCGGGTGCCGGAGCAGCCCTCGGATCCGGAGCCGGCGCGCGAGGAGGTCGCGGACGACGGCGCGACCCTCCGGCCGGCCGACGTCGGGGAACCCGAGCCGCAGAGGCACGTTCGTGAGGTCGAGGAGTCTCTCGGCGTCGGCGCGGATCCGCAGGTGCGCGTCGGGGACGTCGCCGTCGCCGACGCGGACCCCCTCGGGGGCGATGCGGAGGAAGACCGTGACGTCGGCGTCCGGCGCGTCGAGCACCACGACCGACGGGCGGAGGAGGGCGCCGCGGCCGGGATCCGTCCGCAGGTTCGCCCGGATCAGCTCGGCCAGCATCGAGGCGAGACCGCTCGGCTCCTCGCCGCTGACGGAGACGTTCACGGCAGCAGGAGCACCTTCGTCGCCTCCCGGCGATCGAAGATGCGGTAGCCCTCGGGGGCCTCGTCGAGCGGGAGCCGGTGGCTGATGAGGGGCCTCGGGTCCACCTCGCCCCGTTCGACCGAGGCCAGGGCCCGCTTCCACCACGGCGGCACCGGCGTGAGCCCCGCGAAACGGATCGTGAGGCCACGGGCCCAGTAGGTGCCGAGCTGCACGTCGGCGATCTCGGACGAGTACACGCCGACGACGACCACGACGCCTCCGCGGCGGACCGCGTCGACGGCGCCCTGGAACGCATCCGGGTGCCCGACCGCGTCGATAACGGCGTCCGCGCCCCTGCCGTCGGTCGCGTCGGCCAGCACCGTCACCGGGTTCCGCTCGTCGACGTGGATCGGCGTCGCTCCCGCGCCCTGGGCGAGCGCGAGCCTGGACCGGTCTCGATCGAACGCGTACACGGTTCCCGCGCCGAGCGCGCGGAGGCCCATGATCGTGCACAGTCCGACCGGCCCGCAGCCGAGCACCGCCACGACACGATCAGGCGCGGGGTCGGCGAGCGAGGCGCCGTAGAACCCGGTGACGAGGGCGTCGCCGACGAAGAGGGCGGCGTCGTCGTCGACCGCATCCGGGATCCGCAGGAGGTTCCGGTCCGCCCCGGGCACGAGGAGGTACTCGGCCTGCGAGCCGGGGAGCCCCCCACCGAAGATCCCGTAGCCGAAGATCGACCCGTCCTCGCACAGCGCGGTCTGGTCGTGCCGACAGAACCAGCACCGCCCGCACGCGACGTTGAACGCGATCGAGACGCGATCGCCGGGCATGACGCCGGCGACGCTCTCCCCGACGGCTTCGACGACGCCGCAGGCCTCGTGGCCCAGCTGCTCCCCGGGCTCCATCGGCGCCTTGCCGTGGAGCAGGTGGAGGTCGCTCCCGCAGATCCCGGCTCGGGTGATCCGGACGATCGCATCGTCGGGGCGCTCGAGCTTCGGGTCGGGGAGCTCGCTGACCGCGACCGAGCCGATCCCGTCGAAGACGACGGCGCGCATCACCGGTCGTCCAGGAACGTGGTCTCGACGTTCCCCGTCAGGCGAGCGAGCTCCTGTGTCGCTTTGACGTAGCGGAGGATCTTCTGCAGGTCCCCCCGGACCTTCAGCTTCCCCTGCATCAATCCCTTCACGGGCTCCAGCTCGCCGAGGATCACTTCCTTCCACCGCGAGTACGGCGCCGAGACCAGGAACTCCGCGGCGTCCCCGCGCTCGGGGTCGCAGAGCCCTCCGTCGCGGCACGCGCCGCGATGCAGGTCGAGCAGGATGAATACGTCCTGCTTCACGCCCCGGTCCGGCTCCGCCCCCACCACGAGGACGACGTCGCCCTCCCACGTCGCCGAGTACGCGGCGTACTCCTCCGACGCGTTCACCTCGTCGACGAAGGCTCGGATCCATTCGCCGGACGGGAAGACGGGCACGTCAGACCTCCAGCCCGGCGACGATCGCGACGACCGCGATCAGGTTGAACACGGCATGGCCCGCGATGCACGCGAGGAGGTTCCGCCGCCGCCGATAGATCCACGCGAGGCCGATCCCCGTCCCCACGTGCGTGACCCCGAGCGCGAGCACGTCGAGACCGGAGCCGGGCGTGAGCAGATGGAAGGCGCCGAACGCGACCCCGGAGACGAGCGCGCCCGGCCAGAAGCCGTGCCGGTCGGCGATCGAGCGGAAGAGCAGGCCGCGGAACACGAACTCCTCGAGCACCGGCGCCGCGATCACCGCGAAGATCGCGAAGCTGACGAGCCCCAAGGTGGTGAGATCCGAGCTGACCTGCGTGGGGAGATCGACGGCTTGGTCGGAGGCGCCGCGCAGGATCGCCACGACCACCGCGGCCACGATGGCGCTGGCGATGCGCACGAGGATCCCGAGGCCTGCGCCGACGGCGATCTCGCGGGCCGCGTCGCCACGGGCAGGCCAGCCGATCGCCCGGACCCACCCCGGATGCATCGAACGCAGCCACAGGATCAGCCCGCCGAGCGTCACGGTGTTGGAGACGATCCCGATGAACAGGGCCTCCCCGTCGATCGGCCCGCCGGCGTCCGGGCCGAGCAGGATCACGAGCGGCAGCGCGACGACACCGCCCACGACCCACGCCACGAGGACGGCGATCACCACCTCCCACCATGCCCACGTGACCCGCCCGAGAGCGGGCTCGACCGCGAGCGCGTCCGGACGCGGAGGGACCGGGAACGGGTCGTTCATCGGCTCATCTTCTCCCGAGCGACGGCGAGAGACACGTCCAGGAGGCCCGCGAGCGCGAACCCGAAGCCGAACCCGAGCGCGGCCGCGCCCGTGTCCTCGGCGAGGTAGGCCACGATCGAGCCCAGCACGATCACGAGGACGGCGTCGCGCAAGGCGTCGTGTCCTTCGAAGCTCCGCGCGACCGCGCCGGGCGGCCGGAGCACCACGAAGAGCAGGACGAGCGTCCCCAGGACCGGGATCAGCGCGAACGGGCTGTCGACGATCAGGTCGAGCCCGACCTCGAGGCGCTCGAGCTGACGCTCGATCGCGCCGTGCACGCCGCCGCCGGCCTCGAGGAACGTCGTGACGTGTGTGGCGCGGTCGACCGCGTATCGATGCAGGAGGGCGACGGCGATCAGCGCGACGGCCCACCCGGGCCGTCGACGCCTGATCCCCCACCAGAGGCCTGCGGCGGCGGAGAGCGTGATGGCGGCGCCGAGGTTCGAGCCCGTCCAGGGCGAGCCGGCGACCAGC
>DASUPO010000118.1:0-8947 GCA_036281075.1 Actinomycetota bacterium
CCACACCGCCATGTTGAGACCTTGAGGAAGGTCGTTCACCGCCCGGAAGATGCTCGCTTCGAGCGAGGCGAGCTCGGACCGGGCCACCAGCATGGTCGTCAAGAGCACCACCACAGCTGTGCAGAGGACGATGAGGTTCCATCTCGTCTGCGCGAGTGCTGGCTCGTTGGACTGGTGCGGGGCCGGTCCAGCACGCTGGGCCGCTTCCTTAGTCACGGCTCGACCCCCTCCACCTGGGGGGACGATTATGAGCTGGGCACCTGCCGAATGCGAGCCGAGTGCGGGTAGGTGAGGTCAGTCACGCTAGGGGACGTAGTTCACCAACTCGGGAGCGCTCCTGTCCTTCGAGGTACGGTCCACCCAGGCGACACGCGATCCACGCGGTCGAAGGTCCTGTTACGACGCGGAGGGGTCGGGCGACGGGTCGGATCCGCCGACTTGGGCCGCCCACCGATCAGCCATACCGGAATCCCGGGCCCGGGTTAGGTCTGGCCGAACAGGTCCGGGGACTCAGGAAGAGGCGCAATCTCGCACGTGAAGGTATTGCCGGCATTCCTCGTCTGTCAGCGATCTCGTGACCTCTCGTCCTGCGAGCTCGAGAAGGTCATCGATCGCGAGCGCCCAGATCCGAACCGTCTCGTCAACGCTCGCCGACGCCAGCTTCGTACCGTCTCGGCTGAAGTCGATAGCCGATATCGCGCCTCCGTGACCTCGGAGGATCAGCCGTTGCTTCCAAGGAACGGTGTCGAACAGTCGGACGGTGCCATCGACGCCTCCCGTGGCAATCCTCGATCCATCGGGACTGAACGCGACTTTGACGGCCGTCCCCGCAAGCTCGAGGACCGCAACCCGCCCTCCTGTCTCGATATCCCAGACCTCCGGCGGTCCGTTCCTAGGGACGGTCGCGATCCGCCGACCGCTTGGATCGAAGACCAGGTCGTTCCATGCCTCTGCGTCGATGGTCCTGACGACCTCTCCTCGCTCCCAATCCCAGATGCTCACGTGGAACTGGCGCAACTCCCCGGGGGCGGGCTCGGCGACGGTGGCGACGAATCGGCCGTCGGGACTGAATCGAGCAAGGTACATGCGGTATCCATCACCCTCCGGGAGCACACGGATCTCCGACCCCGAGCTGTCGAAGATCGTCGCGGTTCCGTCCAGCCCAGATGTGAGGAGAAGCTCCCCGTCCGGACTCCACTCGACCCCCGTCACTCCGTGGTGGCGGGAGATCGCGAAAAGCTCCTCGCCAGTCGCAGCGTTCCATACCCTTGCGCTCCCGTCGTCGCCCGCGGTGGCGATCGATCGGCCATCCGGACTTACGTTGAACGACCATTGAGCGAAGAACTCGGTCCACGGCACAAGAGGAGGTCCGATCCGACGTCCCCGGCCGGTTTCCGAGTCCCAAACCATCACCGTCGCGATGAAGGTATGAGCCACTACGTGCTGTCCATCAGGCATGAACTCTGCATCGGGGTATGTGAAGGTGGTGGGGAGGTTCGCCCATTCGGCGTCGCCATCCCGGCCGAGGTCCCATACCTTGACCGTGGTGATGTCCGCATCTCCGGTCAGGAGTCGCGTTCCGTCCGGCGAGAAGGTCACGCCGACGATGCCGCTCGTCGTCCCCTGAGCAGAGAAGGACCACCGCTCCGCGTTCGCATCGACAGTGGTGTCCCATACCCTCGCGGTGCCGTCAGAACCACCCGAAACCAGGATGGAACGGGAAACGGGGCTCCACGCCACGCTCGCGACCGGTCCCGTATGGCCGCCGAGACGGGACCGGAGCCCTCCGGTGGCGGCGTCCCAGACGTCGACGGTGTCGCTGGTTGGGTCCACCGTCGCGATGTGCCGACCATCCGAGCTCCACGAGACGCGGGATGAGTACACGTCGAGGTCGATCCGCTCCCCGGACCCGAGATCGATCACCCCGGTGCCCCCGGAGACCGACACAGCGATGCGTCGCCCACGGGGATCGAGCGCAACGTCCGTGGGCCTCGCCAGACGCGAGACCCTCTGGACGACGCGCCCCGACGCCGGATCGAGGATCCGGACCTCACCCTCTCCATACCAAGCGGCGGCCAGACGCGAACCGTCGGCGCTGAACGAGGGACCCCATACCGTCCCCTCCCCCGAAACGGTCTTGAGGAGGTCTCCCGTCGAAGGGTTCCAAAGCCTTAGCGTCCCGTCGTCGCCCGTCGTGGCGAGCGTCGAGCCGTCGGGACTGAACGCCACGTCGGTGATGTCGCCGCCGTGACCCCGGAAAGGAGGGAACACATGCTCTCCCGTACGGTCGTCCCTGATGTCGATCAAGCCGGATCCTTCAGGTCCTTCCGTGACGAAGACCCCCCTCGGGCTCCAGGCGACGGATCCTCCCAGGCCCGAGACCGTCAGATCGACGCGCGACGCCGTGATCGCTCGGTGGAGCGCCTCCCTCGCCACGGGAAGGACGGATCCGTCGACGGATCGCGTCTGATCGATCGCCTCGATCGCCAGCAGGATGCTGCGCTCCGGGTCGGCCTCCAAGTTGGCGACCGAGGACGCCGCGAGCTCCCTCGCGAACGCCACCCGCGACTGCGCCGAGACCTCATTGCCTCGTCGTACCGCGATCACCGTCAACGTGCTCACGACCAGGAGCGCAACCGCGAACACGGCGACCAGCGTTCTCAGCCGGGAATGCGAGCGCCGCTCGAGACGCTCCTCATTCGCGCGTCGTGCCAGTTCCTCAGCCCGCTCGTGTTCCCGTCGGTCGACGCTTGCCTTGAGGAACTCACGTTCCGTCGATGCGATCGAGAGATCCGTCTGTGTCGACCACGACTCGAACTGCTCCAGCCTGGTGCCACGCAGGACGAAGCTCGGATCCCTGTCGGATGCCCGCCATTCGCCGGCGGACGCCGCAAGCAGGCGATCCTGGCGGAGGTCATCCCGGGTCTCGTCGATCCATCGGCGCAGCCGCGACCAGGCCCCGAGCATGGCCTCGTGCGCGATCTCGACCGTGGGCTCACGCGTCGCCGGCTCGCGATCGAACGTGAGCAGCCGATGCCGTCCGTAGGCATCGACGGCAGCGGCGATCGGTCCTGGCTCCAATCCGAGGGAGTCGAACTCGTGCCGCGCCACCCTCCGTCTCGTGTCCTCTCGCCCCTCCCCAAGCGTCACCAGTCTGAGGAAGACCTGCTTGATCGCCCTCCTGCCATCGGCGCTGCTCGCGCCGTAGAGGCGCTCGGCCCGCCCGGACAGCGCACCGGCGACGCCGTCGATCTCGCGGTAGGCGTCAAGCGTCAGGCGGCCTTCGTCTCGCCGCTCGAAGAGCTCCGTGAGCGCGTACTGGAGGAGGGGGAGCGCGCCGGGCTTGCTCGCCGCGTCGGCGATCATCTCCGCCACGAGCCCGGGTTCGGCGGGAACGCCTACCTCCTCCGACGGCAACCGGACTGCCTGTTCCACCTCGTCGGGCGTGAGCGGGGGAACCACCTCGGTCCGTGATCCGAGCAGCTCTCCGAAACGCGGATACGCGAGTGGGCGGTCGAAGAAATCGGCTCGGAGCGTGACGATTATCCGCAGGCGGCTGTCCGGATCGACCGCAGCGATGCGGAGGGATTCGAGGAACTGCTCCCGTTCTCTCTCCTCGAGGGTCATCGTGAAGACCTCTTCGAACTGGTCGATGAGGAGCACGACCTCGGCGTCGCCCGGTACGGCGGCATCCACCGCATCGAGCAGGCCACGGGACCCACCCTCGAGCCGGTCGGCGAGTCGGGAAGCCGGGCCGACGGCGATGCGAAGGAGCGCGGCTTCGAGCTCATCGATCGGGTGGGCTCCTGGGAACATCTCCGCGACGAAGGGACTCGTCTCGGTCTCGAGAGCTCCCCGTCGGATGGCTGGAACGACTCCCGCGCGCGCAACGGAGGACTTTCCGCTCCCGCTCGGGCCCACGATTGCGAGGAACCTCGCTCCGACGCTCGATTCCCTCATCCGGTCGAGAACGCGAACGACCAGCTCGCCCCGCCCGAAGAAATCAGCGGCGTCCGCTTCGGTGAACGGGCGCAGCCCCTTGTACGGGTTCCGCGCGTCCATGACCGGTAAGCGATCCGCCTTGGTCTCGAAGGCCATTCGCGCGGCCTCCGCGAACTCATCGGCGCTCGGCACGTCCGCTCCGATCTCGGCCCGCTCGGTGAGCTCGGCGAGATGTCTCGGCATGTCGGCCGCGAACAACCCCTGCAGGAGTCGCGCGAGTCCTCGAACGTCCTCCTCGGGGCTCGGTGGCGAACCGACGCCGATCCGGAAGTCACCGAGATAGGCGTTCCCCTCCGAGTCGAGCAGGACATCCGAAGACTTGACATCACCGTGAGCGACCCCCTGTTTGTGTGCGAACGCAAGCCCTGAGCAGACCTGCCCCAGGATCTTGGCCCGCCGATCGGCATCGAGACCGCCCCGCTCCTGAAGAGCACGGAGGTTCCCACCCCGCAGGTAGCGGGACGCGACGTACGCCCCGGTCGGCTCCCTCCAGTAGTCGTAGACCGGCACCAGGTGCGGGTGCTCGAGGGCAGCGACCGACTGCGCTTCCTGTTCGAAGCGACGGATGAATCCCGGATCCGCCGCGATGCTCTCGTGGATGATCTTCACGACGACATCTCGGCCGACGTGCGGCTGGATCGCTCGGAATACAGCCCCCATGGGACCGTCGTCGATCTTCTCGAGGAGTCGGTACCCGCGGAGCGGCTCCCCTCGGAGCTCCAGCGCCGGATCCTGCTTGAGGATCCGCTCATGAAGTCGGGTGAGCTCCGGCGACGGATCGATCCCGAGCTCGTCCGCGAGGATCTCCCTCGCCCGCTGATAGGCCTGAAGGGCGTCCGCCTGTCGGCCCTCGCGATAGTGGGCGAGCATGAGCTGTCCCCAGATCCGCTCCCTGAGCGGCTCGTGGCTGACGAGGGCTTCCGCCTGAGCGATCGCGCGACCCTGCTCTCCGGTCGCCAGAAGTGCATCGATCCTCTCCTCGCTTGCAACCAACTTCAGCTCGTTCAAGCGGGCGGCCTCGGGGAGCAGGGTGCCCTCGGCTGCGATGTCGGAAAGTGCCGCTCCGCGCCATAGTTCGAGAGCTTCGTCGAGAAGGCTCGCGACGACGCCTGGAGCCATCCCCCGCGCCTTCCTCGCGTCCGCGAGCAGCTTGCCGAAGCGGTCGGCATCCAGCTCGAGTGGTTCGAGCCGCAACCGGTAGCCGGGCGTCTGACGCTGGATGCGGTCGGGTCCGATCGCCTTCCGCAGCTGCGACACATACGTCTGCAGCGTGTTCCGAGCCTTCGGCGGGGCATCCTCGCCCCAGATCCTCTCAATGAGCGTGTCGGCCGGAACGAGTTCGTTCGCGCGGATCAGTAGATGGGCGAGAACCGCTCGTTGCTTGGGTCCTCCGAGTGGGATCGGCCCTCCGCCAGCATCGACTTCGAGAGATCCGAGGATGCGGAACTGTAGCCGCCGCCCGTGAGGCGGTTGCGACTTCGGCGCGAACGGCCTCATCTGAGTCACGACGTCGACATCCTCCGAGGCGATCGCGACGACGACGACTCGCTCCGAAAGCCCCTTGAGATGCAACTCGCCGCGGGCGATGTACTTCACGCCGTCCACCTTCCGGGTCAGATGCACGATGCCCTGACTGCAGAGGGTCTCTCCGGCAGCCGCTTGGCCGCACAATCGCGCCGCGAGGTTCAGGGCGCCACCCCTGTACCCGTCCCTCACGGGCATCGCCTCGCCGGCATCCAGGCCGATCCCCACGGGCAATGGACGATCGGGATGTCTCCGCGTCTCTTCCAGGAAGCGCAATTGCAGATCGACGGCCGCGAGCATCGCCTGACGTGAGGAGCGGAAGACCGCCAGGGCCTCGTCGCCTCGAACCTCGACCACGGATCCGCCGCGGGCTTCCACGTGCTCGCGAGCGATCTCCTCGAACCGCTGCGCGAGCGCGGCGGCGGCGGCATCCCCTCGCTCTTGGGTGAAGAGGGTGTATCCGCGGATGTCGGCGATCAGGAAGGCGCGGATCAGTTGGCCGCCATCGTCCGGATCTCGCTCCGATCCCGGCTCACGTACGGGTGCCTGATCCGCTCCTGGGGGAGCCACGCCGGCCTCCTTCATGCGACCGAGTATCGAACCTCGCGCTCCGGGGAGCCAGAGGATCGACCTGTCGCCACGCCTTCACGGCGGGAGGCCTCCGACGTGCTCGTGCCTGACACACGGTTCGTTCGATGTCGGCTCCCAGGACGCCCTGTCGGGTCAGCATCAAGGCAGCTCCTCAAGAAATCCTGGAAAGCCGGTTCCAACGATCCTTGCGAGGCATATCTCAGTCTCCTCCCAGCGCGCGGTACATCACATCGATCGCGTCCGAGCGGAAGGGAGAGAACGATGAACGACCGGCAGGAGAGAGCCTTGAACCGTGCCGTCCTGATCGGGCAGTTCAAGGTCCCGGTCCTCGTCATGATGGCCCTGTTCTCGATCACGTGCGGGAGCAACCCGGGAGCTCCTCCCCGCGGATCGTCGGAGCCGGGGGATCACCAGGAGGAGGAAGGGCCACCGTCGAGATCACATCGTGGTCTCTGGTCGCCACCACCGAACCTCGTAGTCTTCACGATGACCGAGTCCGATTGCCTCCTGGACCCGGCTGATCGCGCGATCCGTCCCTCGAAGCTCACGTTCGTGGCCCAGAACCGGACCGACGAACTCGTTGCCTTCGATATCGGGAAACTCGCCGACGGCCACATGTTCGGCGAGCTCGCAAAGGATGTCGGGGTCGCGATGTCGAGTCCTGGATCGGGCGGGCCCGCCGCCCAGCGGCCCGGGTACTTCAAGGGTTCGATCGTCGGTGACATCAGGTTCGCACATTGGGGAGCTCCGGGACCGAGCCTCCTATGGGTCGATGGATCGAGCCTGGGATCGAGCCTGACCTGGTCATACCACCCCAGGGCGTATGACCTGGCTGACCCCCGAGGCATCTGGGCCGCGATCTGTTACCGCCCGTCTGAGCACGGGCGTGGTTTCGAGCCGATCGGCGTCGTCGGCCCCGTTGAAGTGGGGCAGGGGCTATGACGTCCGAGGGGAGCATCAGATGGCTCCGAGGCAAGACTCTTCTTCTCGTCTGGATCCTCCTCACCGCCTGCACGGGCTCCGGGGGAAGAGCCCCCACGGTCGATCGTCCCGAACCCGAGGGTTCGCAGAGGTCATACGCGCTTGGGGCGTTCCCCGAACGCCCCTCCGCTCCTCTCCCGACGCCGCTGGCTAACCAGCTCCAGTCGATCCTCGCCGTAGCGGTGGCGAGTGGCAGGCTGCCGGGCATCACCGCGTCGGTGATCGTGGCCGACGTCGGTCTCTGGCTGGGTGCTGCCGGAACCGCCGATGGATCAACAGATCTTGTGCCCGAGGCTCAGTTCCACACCGGCAGCGTCACCAAGACCGTGATCGCGGCCCAAGTGTTGCGGCTGATCGAGGTGGGCGCGATGTCCATGGATGACCGCGTCGCAAAGCATCTGCCACCCGATCTTCGGTTCGACACGAACGGGGCCACGGTCCAGGAGCTCCTCAGCAATCGAAGTGGCATCGCGAGCGTGGACTTCTGGGCGTTCGTGGATGAGCTGGGGTACGACCGCCACGCTGTTCCGATCCATCCCGACCACGTGTGGAGCACGGAGCGCTACCTTGAACTCCTCGAGGCTCTCCCGACCGCCAAGGACACGCCCCCGGGAACGACATTCGAGTACTCCAATACGAACTTCGATCTCCTCATCATGGCGATCGAGCACGCAACCGGTGAACCGATGGCGAAGGTTCTGCGAGGAGACGTGCTCGCCCGACCCGGCCTCGAACGCATGATCTGGCAGACCGAGGAGCATCCCTCGGCGCCGGTCGCGGCTCCACTCAGTCGCCGTTGGCTAGCAGACGTGACGGCGGCCCACGAAGCAGGGGGCGGATACCTCCCTTCGGCCTTCGATGGACGGGACTCGCTCGTCGCGGATTCACCATCCCTCGCTCGGTGGGTGTACGACCTGTTCGGGGGTCGGATACTGAGCGACCAGTCACTCATCGCGATGAGCCGGGCCGGTGGGGACGGTTACGGCTTGGGACTCTGGAACGACACCCGCGAGTGGGACGCGGGGACGACGGTGCTCAGCGGTAGCGGGATCCTTATGCCCGCGTATTCGTCGATCTTCTACGTGCTCCCAGAGGAAGGGATCGTGGTGGTGGCACAGTCCAACCTGGCGGACTCGTTCAGGGACTTCAATCGGTTGACCGACGTGGCCCACGAGCTGGTCGACGCGGTGCGCGCATGATCGGAAGCATCGCCGACACTCGGCACCACGAAGCCGGCGTTCGTGGACTACCTGGCGTGGCGGATCGCATGCTCCCGTAGGTGCGCGACCGACC
The DNA here is from genome assembly GCA_036281075.1 of Actinomycetota bacterium. Taxonomy (GTDB): domain Bacteria; phylum Actinomycetota; class UBA4738; order UBA4738; family HRBIN12; genus JAJNBA01. The sequence goes on from DASUPO010000118.1 coordinate 8,392, forward strand.
GCTCAAGGGTGATCCCATTTCCTGGCGGCTCAACCCACGGTATTCCTCGAGCGCCTCGACACACGGTCCACATCGCCGCGGCTCAGGCCCCCAGACGTTAGCCTGGTCAGTCCGAAGACGACCTCGACCGGTTGGAGGTCGCTCCGTGATGCCTCGCGCGGGGGCAACACGGTACGCCCGCGTCACGCGCGGAGAGCGCGTTTGATCCCACGGGTGGCCTGACGGATGCGTTGCTCGTTCTCGACGAGCGCGAAGCGAACGTGTCGATCGCCGGCCACTCCAAAGCCGATGCCGGGCGAGACCGCCACGTTCGCGTCCCGCAGTAGGAGCTTCGCAAACTCCAGAGACCCACTGTCCCTGTGGGGTTCGGGGATCTCCGCCCAGACGAACATCGTCGCCCGGGGTACCGGGACAGTCCACCCGGCGCGAGTCAGCCCGTCGATCAAGGTGTCGCGCCGCGAGCGGTACACGTCGCAGTAGGCCTCTGTCCGGTCATCGCACTCGTTGAGCGCGATGATCGCTGCGATCTGGATCGGCTGGAACACGCCGTAGTCGA
>DASUPO010000119.1:0-26817 GCA_036281075.1 Actinomycetota bacterium
GCCGGACCATCCCATCCGGGCGCCGGCGGCGACGTGCACGTCGTGCAGGGACGTGCACTTCTCGATCACCGGATGGACCGCGGCGGCGAGAGCGGCCAACGGCACCGGGCGGACGGGCGGGCGAGACGTGGTCCGGGCGGCGGCGATGGTGGCGCCCTTCTCGATGGTCCGAGCCGCCGCGAAGTCCGCCAGGTGGCGCCCGCACATCGCTCCCCGGCAGGGACCCATCGTCGCGGTCGTGTAGCGCTTCAGCAGCTCCGAGGAGCGGTACCCCTCGCGCCACGCGCGATCGAGGTCGGCGAACGAGACGTCCTCGCACAGGCACACGACGCCCTCGCCCGACGCCGCCGCCGGCGCGGCGTCGGCCGCCGCGTCGCCGACGCCCTCGACGGGCTCCCCCGGACCGGCCATCCGCAGCAGGTCGTCCCGTGGCCACAGGCCGACCGAGAACACGAACCACTCGCAGCCGATCCCGCGCGTGACCCCCTCAGCGTCACGGAGCACGGCGAAGCGGACGCGCTCCTTCCCGTCGGCCCGCACGACGTCCGCACCCACGAACGCACGCAGCCCGTCCGGGACCCGATCGGCGAGCGACGTCGAGACGACGACCGCGGCGATCGCGACGCCCGCTTCCCGGAGGACGGCGACATGTTCGAACCCTTCGTCGTGCTCCACGACGACGACCGCCCGGCCGGCGGGCGCGACGCCCCGCCTCGCGAACCCCGCGGCCGCGCGACCGAGGAGCACGCCGGGCAGATCGTTCCCCGGGAACACGGGGTGCGCCTCGGTCGCGCCGGTCGCGACCACGATCCGTCCCGGATGGACCTCCACGAGCTCCTCCTCCGACGCGATCGGCACCGTCGGACCCTCGTACACGCCGATCGCGGCGTGGTTCGACAGCACCTCGATCCCGTCCGGTTGCTCGCGCACCTCGCCCTCGTCGCACCAGACCACGTCGGCGCCGCGGGCGGCCGCCGAAACGGCGGCCGCCCGCCCCGCCGCCCCCGCGCCCACGACGAGGACGTCGCATCGGACCGTACGGGCGGTGACGCGCCGCGGGCCGCCCGACGACAGCCGGCCGAGCCCCACCGTGCGACGGATCCACCGCTCCGCGACGCCCCACAACCACCGCGGCCGGACGAACGCCTTGTGGTAGAAGCCGACCGGCAGGAGCACGTGCAACCGATCGAGGATCGACAGGGCGTCTCGCTCCGCGGACGGCCAGCCCCGCTCCCGGCGCACCCGCATCCCGTCGCGCGCCGGCGTGACGCAGGACCGCACACCCGGCACGCCGTCGACCGTGACGAGGCAGCTCGGGCAGTCACCGGTCCCGCAGAAGGGGCCGCGTCGACGGTGGTACTTCAACGACCGCGTGAACGTGCGGACCCCCACCCGCCACAGGGCCGAGGCGACCGTGTCCCCCGGGCGCACCGGGATCCTCCGGCGGCCCAGGCGGAGGCGGCCCTCCACCTAGCGGACCTCGTTCGTGGTCGTGTCGCGTGTGATCGTGATCCAACGACGACATCCCATGAGGTGGAACCACCGCTCCTCCTGAGGACCGGCGGCGTTCTCGGGCAGGAACACGCGCGCGAAGTCCGCGTCCACGTCCGACGCGTCGATCGGGCGGAGCTCGCCGCCCCAGGTGAACTCCGTCGAGGGCCGCCATCCGCAGTTCGGACAGGGGACCGTCAGCGCCACGCCCGTCGCCCCCATCGGAGATCCCGGATCGCCGCATGCGAGGCCCCGTAGCCCGGCGCCCCCGTCACGCCGCCGCCGGGGTGGGCGCCGGCTCCGCAGAGGTAGAGGCCCCGCACCGGCGTCCGGTACCGGGACCACGCCGGCGTCGGCCGCATCGAGAACAGCTGGCCGACGTGCAGGTCGCCGTGGAAGATGTTCCCCTCCGTGAGCCCGTAGGTACGTTCGAGGTCGAGCGGCGTCACCACGTGCGCGGCCTGGACCGTCCCTCCGAACCCCGGCGCGTACTCCTCGATCCGTCTCACGACCTTCCGCAGCAGCTCGTCCCGCCGGTCGTCCCACCCACCGCGACGAAGCTCGAACGGGACGTACTGTACGAACGCCGTCATCACGTGGACGCTGGGCGGCGCGAGCGTGTCGTCGACGTTCGAGGCGGTCACGCAGTCGACCCAGAGCGTGTCGGGGATCTCACCCTCGCGGTGCCGGTCGTAGATCCGCTGCGCCTCCTCCAACGTGGGCACCAGGGTGGCCAGCGATCGGCGGTTCGCGTCGGCGTCGGCGGGCATCCCCGTCCACGACGGCTCGGCCGTCAGCACGAAGTTCACCTTCGCGCACGGTCCCGCCATCTTGATCGCAGCGACGTCGTCGCGGAACGACGCCGGCAGCGCCGAAGGCTCCACGAGACCCAGGAACGTGCGCTTCGGGTCGGCGTTCGACAGGACCGCCTCGGCGGCGATCTCCTCGCCATCCTCGAGCACGACCCCCGTGGCGCGATCGGCGCGGGTCAGCACCCGCGCCACCGGGGCGGCCACCCGGATCTCCCCGCCCGCCTCGCGGACCGCGGCCGCCATCGCCTGCGTGATCGCGCCCATCCCGCCGAGCACGTGCCCGTAGAAGCCCTGGACCTCCTCAGCGCCCCCCGACAACAGATGGAAGAGCAGTCCGATCGCCGTCCCCGGCATGTACGGCGGCGCGTGCATCCCGTAGACGTTGTTCGCGAGGTACATCCGGCGCATCCGCTCGGTCTCGAAGTGCCGTTCCACGAACTCGCCCAGCGACCCCGTCGTGAACCGGGCGAGGTCGGCGAGCTCGTCGCCCGTGATCTTCCGGAACCGCCGCCACGCGCGGCTCCCCTCCCGCACCTTGGCCCACCCGCGCGCGTAGAGGTTCGGCGGCTCCTCGAGGAAGAACGGCTGGAGGTACCTCGCCAGCGCGTGCAGCCGCCCATGGACCTCGTCGAACGAGGCCGCGTCCGCGGGCGACACGCTCGCCGCGAACTCGGCGACGGCGCGTTCGTGGTCGGTCCACCAGGGCACGACCGTCCCGTCCTCGAACGCGACCTGCAGCCCGGGATCGCACGGGATCATCCGCAGCCCGTGGCGTTCGAGTCGGAGGTCCCGGATCACCTCCGGTCGGAGCATCGACGCGATGTAGGAGGTGGTCGAGGCGCGCACGCCGGGGGCGATCTCCTCGGTGACGCAGGCGCCGCCCACGAGCTCGCGTCGCTCGAGCACGACCGTTCGCAGACCCGCGTCCGCGAGGTAGAAGGCGGCGACGAGCCCGTTGTGGCCGCCGCCGATCACGATCGTGTCGTATCGCTCCACCTCGGTGCCGCTCCCTCCGTCGGACGGCAGGACTCTACGGAGCGCTCGGGTGGACGGCGCGGGCCGGGCCGTCATCGTTTTCCATCGGTCCCTTCCGATATCCCTCATCGGCCCGCTCGCAATAGGCTTCGACCGTGCCGACCTGCACGTTCTGCGCGACGGACAACCCCGAGCACGCTCGGTTCTGTCTCGCATGCGGCCGGCCGCTCGAGACGCCCGAACCGACCGAGTCCCGGCGGCAGGTCACGATCGTATTCGCGGACCTCGTCGGCTCGACCGAGTTGGCGCACCGACTGGATGCGGAGGGCCTCCACCGCGTACTCGGCGACTACTACGACGCGGCCCGGTCGGCGGTCTCTCGCCACGGTGGGCATCTCGAGAAGTTCATTGGCGACGCGGTGATGGCCGTCTTCGGTTTCCCGCGAGCCAACGAGGACGACGCGCTCCGGGCGGTCCGGACCGCCTGGGACCTCCGGGCGGCGACCCAAGCCCGGAACGACGAGCTCCGCCGACGCTGGGGCGTCGAACTGACCGCACGGATCGGGGTTGCCACCGGCAACGTCATGGCGAGCGACCGCGCCACCGGCGAGCCGTTCGTGATGGGCAAACCTGTGAACCTCGCGGCGAGGCTCGAACAGGCCGCCGGTCACGGTCAGATCCTCCTCGATGGGATCACGAAGGGCATCGTGCGGGGCGCCGTCGTGACCGAATCGGTCCAGCTCGACGACCTCCGCGGGTTCGCCGGGACCGTCATCGCGCACCGGCTGGTGGATCTGACCGGCGCCGAGGGCGGCGTCCCACGACCGGAGCCGCCGTTCGTGAACCGCTTCGTCGAGCTGCGACTGCTCGACGAAGCGTTCGAGAGCCACCGCACGTCGCCCCGATGCCGCACCGTCACGCTGGTCGGCAGCGCGGGCCTCGGGAAGTCCCGCCTCGTGGCGGAGTTCCTCCGGCGACATCCGGACGCCGAGGTCCTCGGAAGCCGCTGTCCGTCCTCCGGCGAGGCGAGCGCGTTGCAGCCGCTGCGCGACGTGGTCGGGCAGGCGGCGGGGTTCGCCGCCGACACGCCGTCGGACGAGGCCGCCGGGAGGATCCGCGAGCTGCTCTCGGAGCATCCGCAGGGTCCGGACGTGGCGACCGCGATCGCTCGCGCGATCGGCCTCGATCCGGGCACGACGACCCAGGAGGAAACGGTCTGGTCGATCCGGGTCTTCCTCGAGACGACCGCGCGACGCCGGCCGCTCGTGCTGGTCTTCGACGACGTGCAGTGGGCATCGTCCGCGCTCCTGGCCGTGCTCGAGCACGTCGCGGAATGGGCCCGCGACGCCCCGATCCTGCTCCTCTGCCTCGCCCGGCCGGAGCTGCTGAACGAGCTCCCGACCTGGGGACGCACGCCCGGGGCGGTCACGCTGCAGCTCGAGCCCCTCGCGGCCGAGCCGAGCCGGGAACTGGCCCGATCCCTCCTGCTGACCGCGGTCAACTCGACCGTGGAGGACACGATCGCGGACGTGGCCGACGGCAACCCGTTCTTCCTCGAGGAGATCGTGACGATGCTCCAGGAGGAGGGTGCGATCGTGCCGGATGCGGATCCCGAGCTGATCGCCGACATCGCGATCCCGCCGACCATCTCGGCGCTCCTGGCCGCCCGGATCGATCGTCTCGACCCCGACGCGCGGCGGGTGCTCGAGCACGCCGCGGTCCTCGGGCTCGCGTTCTCCGCCGAGCACGTCGCGGCACTCCTGTCAGAGGACGACGGGATCGACGTCGATGGCGTCCTGCGCGACCTCGCGCAACGCGACTTCGTGGTCGCGGACCCCGAGGTGCCGAGCGAGGGGTTCCGCTTCCGACACACCCTCACGCGTGAGGCCGCCTACGAGTCGATCCCGAGGTCGATCCGGGTCCGGCTTCATTCGGCCGCGGCCGAGCGGCTCGCCCACGAGCCGCTCGGCGAGACGAGGGACGAACGGATCGGCTACCACCTCGAGCAAGCGCACCGGGCCGCCCGCGCACTCGGCGACGTCGATCACGACGTCGAGGGCCTCGGGGAGCGGGGAGGCGCGCACCTCGCCGCGGCCGGCCGCGCGGCGGCCGGCCGCGGCGACGTGCGCGCCGCCGCGGCGTTGTTCGAGCGGGCGGCCGGCCTCCTGCCGGCGAACCACGCGGATCGCCCCGAGATCCTCGCGGATCTCCACGATGCGTTGCTGTTCGCCGGCGAGATCGAGCGCTCCGAGGCGCCGGTGGCAGAGCTGACCTCCTCGCTCGCACCGGACGATCGGAGCCCGCTCGCCGAACGCGCCCGGCTGCAGCAGGCGATGCTGCGGTTCCTGCTGGCCCCCGGCGCGACGCCCATCGACGCGCTCCGGAAGGAGGTGGAGCGGTCGATCGGCCGCCTGGAGGAGGCCGGTGACCGAGGGAACCTCGCTCAGGCCCTCGCCGACCTCGCGACGATCCACTGGGTCGAGGGGAACGCCGCGGCGATGCTCGACGCGTCGGAGCGCGCGCTGACCCACGCCCTCGCGTGCGGCAGCAGGCGGGCCACCGCAGAGGCCGCGCCGCTGATCGCCTACGCGCTGCACCGAGGCGCCGTCCCACTGGACGAGGGGCTCGCGCGACTCGAACGGACACGCTCGAGGCTGCGCGACGACCGCCTCGCGCGCGCGCTGATCCGGCTCGACGAGGCGAGGATGCTCGCGGAGACCGGCCGCTCCGCCGACGCGCACGCCGCCGTGGACCGGGCGCGCACGATCTTCGCAGACCTCGGCCAGCGACGCTGGTTGGAGATGTCACGCGCGACCGAGGCGGAGATCGTCAGGCGCGAGGATCGGCACGAGCAGGCCGAGGGACTCCTCCGTTCGGTCCATGCGTTCTTCCGCGACCAGGGAGACGCGAACAACGCGCTCTCGATCGAGGCCTCGCTCGCGGATCTGCTCTGCGACATGGGGCGCCAGGGGGAGGCCGACCTGCTCGCCGGGGAGGTCGCGCGAGACGCCCCCAGCGACGACCTGGAGGTGCAGGTGGAGTGGCGGACGGCGCGGGCCCGCACGCAGGCCGCGGCTGGCGACCCGGAGACGGCGGTCCGGCTGGCGGAGGAAGCGGTGTCGATCGCCGAGTCGACGGATTTCGTCCTGCTCCAGGCCGACGCGTTCCGCGCGCTCGCCGAAGCGCTCGTCTCCGATGATCGGTCCGACGACGCGATCCGCGCCTACGAGCGCGCGGTCGAGCGGTACGACGCGAAGCGAGCGATCCAGCCGGCGTCCGAGACGCGGGACCGGATCCGGGACCTCAGCTCTCGGTAGCGCCTCGGGGGTGCCTCATGCTCGTCCGGTCCCCGCTGGCGAACGCCGTCGAGGTGCGCACGACCCCGGGCAGCTCGGCCACGATCGCTCGGACGTTGTCGTGCGCCTCGTCGATCGTCTCTCCGGTCGTCTGAAGGAGCACGGTCCACTCGCCGGACATCAACGAGATGCCGACGAAGCCGCGTGGGAGCTCCGCGCGCTCGATCAGCGCATCGCGCGCCTCGGCGATGTTGGCGTCTGGCGAGATCTCGATCCGGGTGAGGACGATCAGTCCCGGCGACTTCCGTTTCGCGCCCAACGGCTGGATCTTCGTCTCGACGCCGTACCTGCAGCGTGCTCCGATCCCGACGATCTCCTCGATCAGATCCTGGAGCTTGCCGATCCCCTCGAGTCCGACCTCGTCGACCCGGAGATGGGCGAACGCCTGGAAGTCGCCGACGAACGTGGAGGCGTACAGGACCTGCGACTCGTCTCGCTCCCGGAGCCTCCCGACGACCTCCTCCGGCGTCGTGGTCTCGGACACGTGGTCGATGAAGAGGAACGCGTGCGTCCCGCTCCGATCGAACGGCCGTTCTCCCTCGCCCTTCGTCTCGTCGTCCGGCATGGTGTCAACCCCCCCCGACGGTCGGAGCGCTTACTCTGCCCCGTCGACCGGCTCAGACGCAAGGCGCCCCCGGGCGAGGAACACCCGGGGGCGCCCAGATCGCTCCGATCGCGAGCGTCAGTCGTCGTCGCTCAACGTGTCCTTGGCCGCGTCGACGCCCTCACCGAACTTGTCCTTCGCGTCCTCGGCCTTGCCCTTCAGCTCGCCGCCCATCCGATCGCGCTTGCCTTCGCGTTCGAGCCGCTCGTTGTCGGTCATGTCGCCGACCGTTTCCTTGACGTGGCCCTTCGCCTTGTCGGTCTTCTCGCCCATCGAGGCACCTCCTCGGTCTCGGTGATCGGTTCCTCCGTCCCTACCCTGGCGGGGGTCCACGGAAACGGCCGGACGGAGCTCGAACCACACGTGGGTCTGCCCGTCGCGCTCCATCCCCCACCTGGTCGCGAGGTGGTCGAGCAGCCACACGCCCCATCCACCGCCCGTGTGGGGCTCCGTGTCGATCGGGTCGAACCCGGGACCCGGATCGATCACGTCGACGCGGAGCATCGACGGGGACCCTTGCATCCGAACCTCGATCCGGTCGTCTGGATCGAGGTCCGCGTGCCGGACCGAGTTCGTCACGACCTCGCTCACGAGGAGCTCGGCGCGCTCCACCAGCGGGTCGGGGACCGTCGAGCGGAACCGCTCCAACGTTCGCCGTGCGCGGGCGGGCGCTCGCGGCCCCGGGTCCAGCCGAAGGCCGACCTCAAGCGCCACGACGGACGATCCTCGGCGAGCGCGGACCGACCCGTTCGCGCCCCGTCGGCGGTGGCGGCGACGGGTCCGGCTGCGGCGGAGGCATCGGCGGCGGCTGCGGATCCGGCGTCGGCTGCGGCGCCGGCGGCGCGGGGTCGGGAGGGTTCGGGGGTGCCGGCTCCGGCTCCGGCTCCCGGCGGACGCTCCTCGGCACCTCGAGGGTCAGGTCCATGCGCTTTCCTCCTCCTCGCCCACCTGCGTCCTCACGCCGAGCGCCGAGCGATCGCTCGCTCGAGTTGCGCCTTCGACATCTTCGAGCGCCCGTCGATTCCGCGATCCTTCGCCTCTTCGTAGAGCTGACGGAACGTTCGCCCGCCGGAACCACGGTGCGAACGGAGGCCGCCGCGGCGGGCCGACGAGATGTCGTCGATCGAGCTCGGGCTCGCCGTCCGCGCCTCCCCGGCCCTCGCGCGCTCCTTGTTGACCGTCCGGGCGGCGATCTCCTCCGCCTTGTCCTCGGGCCGACCCTGCTCCAGGAGGCCCTCCTTGATGTGTTCGTATTGCCGTTCTCGCTTGTCGCTCCACGTTCCACGGGGCATCGTCGCCTCCTGGGTCCGTCGGGTCCGTCTCTCGAGCGATACCCGGGGCCTCCGGCCCGAACACCTCGTCCCAGATGCGTTTGGCGAACCGGGTTCTCGGGTATCCCGCCGCCAGCGAACGACCGGAAACCGAGGAGGATCTCCGATGCAACTGTCCGCCGAGCTCGATCCCACGTCCGTTCGGACGGAATCGGTGCAGGACGGGCCCCCGGTTCCCCGATTCGACGAGGGCCGCACCTGCGGGGAGCCGGACTGCCGGACGGTGCTCTCGGTCTACAACGACGGAGATCGGTGCTGGGCGCATCGCCCGATGGAGCGGGTCACGCCGCTGCGGAACCACCGCCGGTAGCCCAACTCATCCCACGACGGTGTCGTGTTACTGTCCACAGGAGCCGCCGCGTCCCCTGCAGGTCCCCAGGCATCTCGAGCACGATCCCCACGTTGTCGTCCTCGCGCCACAAGCACGCGACCGCGGTCTCGCTCGCAGCACTCGCCACGGCGCATCGGTACTGCCTGCCGTCCCTGGTCCCGCTCGTCGCCGATGACCGGTCGACGACCGCCCCGGCCTACGAGAACCCGAGGAGCAGCGCGTCGAAGAGCTGGTCGGTCGTCTCGACGGCAGCCGCGTCGAGCAGGATCACGAAGAACTCCGGGCCGAGCGCGCCACCGTACACGCCGCCTTCCACGTCCACCCCGAAGCGCTCGCCCTGCTCGCCCAGGTAGTCCTCGAACCGCTGTGACTCCCGATCGCTGAGGCGCTCCGCCCCGGCGAGGGATCCGCGTCGGATGAGTTCTCGGACCCGCAGGACGCACACCCGCGCTTCTGTTCGACCTGCATCGGCGACCTCCTCGGGCACGAACCGACCCGACAGGTATCGGTCGTCGGCAAGGCCCGACCTGAGACGCGAGTAGCCGGCCGGAAGGGTTGCCGGAAGCCATCCTCCCGGCCACGATGTCGGGGCCGTGGAACATCGCGCGACGTTCGAGCTGATCCCGGAGGCGCCCTCCCAGGCGCGGGCCGTGGTCAGCGACGAGCTCGGTCGCTCGGTCCCGGTCAAGCTCCTCGAGGACGCGACGCTGCTCGTCAGCGAGCTGATCACGAACGCCGTCCGGCACGCGCCGCGGGCAGGATCGCCGGGGGTGGAGCTGCGCCTGAAGGTCGACGACGATCGGATCCGCGTGATCGTGTCGGACCCGGGGACCGGGTTCGTCGCGGCACCCAGGCTCCCGACGGCCGCCGAGGGCTCGGGATGGGGTCTCTACCTCGTGGACCGGATCGCCGACCGCTGGGGGATCATCACGAAGGATCGGAACGAGGTCTGGTTCGAGCTCGACGCGCAGCGATGAGCGGAGGCGCGATGGACAGGATGGACCGCACCCGCGACGCCGAGCGGCGGACGCGGTTCCGGCGACCCGGTCCGCTCGCGGCCTGGATCTGGAACCCCCGGTGGATCCCGGGGTTCCTGCTCGCGCAGGTGGCGGCGCTCCTCCTGTTCGCCGGCAAGTCTCCGGGCTCCTACGAGGGAGTTCCCGGCGGGATCGGCGCCCTCGTCTCGGTCGCAGCGGCGATCGTCTGCGGACCGCTCGCGGGCGCGCTCGTCGCCATGGTGGGCGGTCTGGTCTTCGTGCCGCTCGTGACGGACTACTCGGCGGGGACGGAGTTCTCCGTGTTCCTGTGGATCCTCGCGGCGGTGGGGGCCGGGGTGATCGCCGGCCGGCTCCGTCGAGCGGACACCGAGCGCGAGGTCGCCACGACGCGCGAGCGGCAGGCGGGGAATCGGCTGCACCGGCTGCAGTCGATCACCGAAGAGCTCGCCGCTGCGATGACCCCTGAAGAGGTCGCGCAGTCGACCGTGACGGCGACGATGGTCGCGCTGGGGGCGGAAGCCGGAGGCCTGACGATGCGCGTTCCCGACGATCCGGCGTGCCTCCAGGTGCTGGCCACCTCGGCCGACGACGAGACGTTCGTGACCGGCTGGCGTCGGCACAGCATCGATCGTCCGGCGCCCGGGCCGGAGATCGTCCGGAGCGGGAAGCCCATCTTCATCGAGACCCGCACGGAGCTCCTGGCTCGCTTCCCGCTCGTGAAACGGATCGAGGAGGGTCGCCGGTACGGCGGGTTCGCCGGCGTCCCGGTCGCGCTCGGCGACGAGGTGCTCGGCGCACTCAGCCTGGCCTTCGGGCGGGACCACATGGTGCCGCCGGAGGAACGCGGCCTGCTGCTGTCGATGGCACACCAGACGGCGATCGCGTTGAACCGGATCCGATCGAACGACGACGAGCGACGGGCGCGGGCGACGGCCGAGCACGCCGAGGACCGGCTCCGCAGGCTGCAGGCGATCAGCGACGTTGCGAACGCGTCCACGGGACTCGACGAGCTGATCGAACGCGTGCTCCCGGTGGTGCGCGACGCGGTCATGGCGGACGGCACCTCGTTCCTGCTCCTGTCGCCCGATGGCGGGGAGCTGCACGTCCGAGGCAGCGTCGGCTTCGAGGAGCAGGGAGCGGCCAAGGAGACCGCGATCCCGCTCGGCGCCGGTGCGACGGGAAGGATCGCGGCCACCGGCCGATCGTTGGTGATCGCGAGCCTCACAGAGGACGACGTCATCAGCCCCGCGCTCCTGGGGCGCCATTCCTACGTGGGCGTCCCGGTGCGGGTCGGCGGCCGGGTCGCGGGCGTCCTCCACGCCTCCTCCAGGGCGGAGGGCGTCTTCCATGACGACGACGCGGACTTCTTGCAGAGCGTCGCGGACTCCCTCGCGGTGGCGATCGACCGCGCGCGATCGTTCGACGAGCGGGACCGGATGGCGACGGCGCTCGCGCAGGCGCTCCTGCCGATGTCGATCCCCCACGTCCCCGGCTTCGAGGTCGCAACGATGTATCGCCCGTCGCGGTTCGGGGACGAGGTCGGCGGCGACTTCTACGACGTGTTCGGCGACGACGACGTGTGGTACCTCGCGATCGGCGACGTCTGCGGCAAGGGCCCGGAGGCGGCCGCGATCATGGGCATGACGCGGGTCGCCCTCCGGAGCCTCGCGCGAGAGGACGACACGAGGCCGCTGTCGAGCGTGCTCGAGCTCCTCAACAGCTTCCTCCTCGAGAGCGAGCTGATGGGGGATCGGTTCTGCACGGTCTGCATCGCCCGGTTGCGGCTGCACGACAGCGGCGCGTCCCTCACCACGTGCCTCGGCGGGCATCCCCCGCCGTTCCTCGCTCGAGCCGACGGTTCCCTCACGACCGTCGGCGTGCCCGGCTCGCTGCTCGGGCTGTTCGACGACATCGTGCTCCACGACGCGCGTGCGGAGATCTCGCGGGGCGACGCCGTGGCGCTGTTCACCGACGGCGTCACGGAGCTCTCGGTCGAGCGGCCCGAGGAAGGCGAGATCCTTCTGCGCTCAACACTGGTCTCGGCGCTCGCGGAGGACGCGGCGGGGATCGTGAAGACGGTGGAGCGCACGGTCGTGGAGCCCAGGGGCGAACTGCGCGACGACGCCGCGCTCGTGGTCGCCAAGCGAGTCTAGGCACGCCGGTACCCCGCCGAGCCGTCCGACCGCTCGATGGTAGGGGGGCTCCAGGGCTGGGTAAGGGCAGACGGAAGCGGAACCGAGCCCGAGGAGGGATGGACATGAAGCAGCCGGCCAAGGTGCGAGAGGCGAAGTCGATGGTGAAGGAGCGGTGGCTCGACCGTCGGGTCGAGAAGCTCGCCCGCGAGAACGACGACCTCCGTGGAGAGCTGGACGAACTCCGGCACGACCTCGACGAGACGCGCGATCGGTCCGCCGACACGATCAAGACCCTGGCCCGGTCGCGCCGGCCCGGCCGCATGAAGTGGCTGATCTTGGCCGGCGGTGCCTACGTCCTGGGTGCGAAGGCGGGCCGCGCCCGCTACGAGCAGATCCGGAGCTGGGCGAGGTCGATCGCGCCGGGCGACGGGAACGGGAGCGCGCCGGCAGGTCCCGACGGCCAGACCGGCAGCCAGCTCCCGGGGACCTCGCTCACGCCCTGACCGAGCCGGTCGTCGCGAGAGGGGCCGCGGATCCCGGCGGCCCCCTCTCGCGTCTCGGGAACGGGAGGCGCGTTCGTCGCGGAAGGGCCTCGGCGTTTGCGGCGAGGACCGGCAGGGAACGCTGGAAGCGTGGCGGGCCCGTGGAGACGCGAGCGCACTCGCGACCGGGACCGACCAACCGAAGGAAGGAGCGAATCGATGGCAGGGATCCTCGCACTCTCAGGTGGCGCTGCGACCCTCCTTTGGATCCTGGCGGTCGTCCTGGTGATCATGGGCATCGTCAGCATCGTCCGCGGAGGCGTCCTGGCCGGCGTGGTCTTGATCATCGTCGGACTGCTCGTCGGCCCTGGAGGCGTCAGCATCTTCTGACCGTCCGGGCCCGCCCGCTCCTCCGTGCGGGCAGTCCCGGCCCACCTGACCGATGACCCAGCGGCGCCCATCCCAGGAGCGATTCGAGCCCCGGCTCAAGGGGCGATTGTTCGTCGGGTTGGTGGTAGGTGCCATCGTGGGTGGCGCGATCGGGCTCCTGGTGGGCGTGCTCGTGTTCGAGGGTCGGACGGCCGCGATCCTCGCGGCGGCGCTGGGTGGTGTCATCGGAGGTCTGCTCTACGGGGCACTGGTCGGTTCGTTCGCCGGTCTCGAGTCCCCCGATCCCGGCACGGAACCCTCCGAGACGCCGCACCCACTCTCGGAGCCCGCGATCGACGAGGAACACGATCGCAACGACCCCACGCCGCCGACGCGTTCGCCCGGGCCCGAGTAGCGACCGGTCGAACCCTACCCGTCGTCCCCGACCTTCCGGAACAGCGGGACGGCGAACCACGCGAACCCCAGCACGGCGAGCACCACGATCGAAACCGAGATCGCCGCGGTCCCTCCGTACAGACGGTTCGTGATCAGGAACACCACGCTCGTCATCGCGAAGGTGAGCAACACGAGTCCGACGATCGCGAACGCGTTCGAGAGCTGGAGCATCCGCTCCTTGTCGCCCTCCCGGAAGCGGATCCGATGGTAGGCCGCCGGCATCGTGAACGCCGCCGTCGCCGCCACCGTCAGGAGGACCGTGACGAAATACACGGCCCGCTCGGTGTCGGTCGTGTCGGCGAAACCACTGGAGAACGGGACCGTGAGCAGGAACGCCAGGAGGACCTGGACCCCCGGGAGCAGCACCCGGAGACCGTTCAGCAGCTCGATCAGCTCTCGATCGACGCGCTCCTTCGGGGTCTCGTCCGGTTGCGGCCCGGCCGTGTCCCGCCGGGGCTCTCGTTCGTCGTCCACGCCGCCCTTCCCTACCCACGGCGGAGGCTCGGGAACCGCGTTTGGAGCTCCAGCGCGCCGGGAACGGAGGGGGTGTCTCGGCCGGCCCCTGGATCGGGCCTGCGCAGGCTCGATGTCGGAGACCGCGGATGGAGGAGGTGCGCCGACCATGATGCTCGTCCGGCACGCGATGGCGGTGCAGCCCGTCACCGCATCGCCCGAGATGAACGCCGGGGACGCCGCGGGGCTGATGCTGGCGAACGACATCGGTGCGATCCCCATCACCGAGGACGGCCGGCTCGTCGGCCTCGTGACCGATCGCGATCTCGTGCTGCGGGTGATGGCCGAGCGGAAGGACCCTCGTTCGGTCCGCCTGGCGGACGTCGCGACGACCCGCGGACTGGAGACCGTCACGCCCGACACCCAGTTGTGTGACGCCCGCGCCCTGATGGCGCAGCGCCGGATCCGGCGACTGCCGGTCGTGAAGGACGGTCGCCTCGTGGGGATGCTGTCGCTCGGAGACGTGGCGTTGGGATCGGCATCGATGCGAGGCGTCGGCGAAACCGTCGCGGAGATCTCCGCATCCGCGGCCACCGAGGAGATCAATCCCGGCCCCGACGTCGGGACGCCGGATCGCGTGAAGTCGCGGCGGACCGCGGGGGTGTCCTAGCGGCCGGGCGCTTCCAGACGTGGGGCGGGAGTCGGTCGCGGGCCCCCTCCGGCCGACTCCCGCGTCACACCACCCGGGTGCGGTTCCGGAGCTTCTCGAGCGACTGCGAGACGAGACGGGAGACGTGCATCTGGGAGATGCCCATCTCCTCGGCGATCTCGGTCTGCGTCCGCCCCTCGAAGAACCTCAGGTAGAGGATCGTTCGCTCACGCTCCGGGAGGTCGCGGAGCGCGGGCGCGAGGCTCAGCCAGTCCTCCGACAGCTGGAAGCTCTGGTCCTCGCCGCCGATCGACTCGGCCGCCGTGGTCGTCGAATCCCCAGCGGGCGCGTCGAGCGAATCGGTCGTGTAGGCCTGGAGCGCGTCGAGCGCCTGCAGCACGTCGTCCTCCGCAATGTCGGCCGACGTCGCGATCTCCGACACGGTCGGCGCCCGCCCCAGGTCCTGCCAGAGCGTCGAGACGGTGCGGTTGACGAGGATCGCCGTCTCCTGCACGTTCCGCGGGACACGCAGCGCCCATCCCCGGTCCCGGAAATGTCGCTTCAGCTCCCCGACGATCGTCGCGGCCGCGTACGTCGAGAACGGGACGCCCCGATCGGGATCGAAACGGTCGATGGCATTCAGCAGTCCGAGCGACGCCGTCTGCGTGAGATCGTCCACCGGCTCGCCCCGTCCCGAGAACCTGCGGGCGAAGTACTCGGCGAGGGGCAGGAACTCCTTCGCCAGCTCCTCCCGGGCGTCCGGATCGGGCCGGCGGGCGAAGAGCTCCGCTATCTCCTCTTCGGGCCTGGTGGGCCGCGTGTCGCCGGTCACCGGGCGACACGCTCGCGCTGCTTGCGGAACCCGATCGTCGCCTGACCGTCGTTCCCGGGCTCCGCCCGCAGTTCATCGGTCAGGCCCTTGACGACGAGCCACGGCCACGACGCGAGCGCGTGCTCCGTCGGCCACGGCTCGACCGTCGCGTCTGAGCTCAGCGTGACCTCGATGGAATCGTCGTCCCGCCGGATCCGCATCCGGAGGGCGGACGCCTCGGCCTGGTCGAGGAGGATCGACGACGCCTCGGTCACCGCGAGTCGAACTTCCTCGATCAGGTCGATCGGCATGTCCACGCGCGCCGCCAGGCCCGCCGCGACGTGTCGCAGCACCTGCACGAACTCAGGGGTAGCGGGCACCTCGACGGTGACGGCGGCGGTGAGTGACGACACGATCGCGACCTATACTAGCCGCGACCCCGAGACGCCCAGATCGGACGGGAGGCTGCCGACGTGGACCTGACACTCGAGCGACGCACCCATGGGAGCTGGGCCGTCGTGGAAGTCGGAGGCGAGCTCGACCTCTACACCGCGCCCAGCTTCCGGGAGTCCGTCCTGGAGGCTTCCGGCGAGACGGACCCGCCGAAGGTGATCGTCGACTTCCGCTCGCTGGGCTTCATCGACTCGTCGGGCCTCGGCGCGATCGTGGCCTGCCTGAAGCACCTGCGGGAGCGGGGCGGCGATCTGGCGCTGGCCGCGCCGGACGATTCGGGTCTCCGCCGCCTCCTGGATCTGACCGGGTTGGATCGCGTGCTCACGCTCTACGCGTCGGCAGACGAGATCCCGCAGGACTGATCGCCCGTCCGGATGTCGACCGCCCGTCTCCAGGTCGCCGGCGATCCCGCGCTGGCGCTGATCGTCCGGATCTTCGTGGGCGCCACGGCCGAGCGGTGGAACGTGCCTCCGACGGCCCGGGATGACCTCCGACTCGCCGCCTCCGAGCTGTTCGCCGGGGCTGTCGAGGCCGGGCGCGACGAACCGATCGCCTTCGAGCTGTCGGCGACGGAGGACGGCGTCGAGCTCCGGACCGACGAGGTGTCGACGGCGACACCCGCCGGGCTGGAGGGGTGGGAGGGTCGGTTCGACCTGATCCGGGCTCTCTTCCCCGGATCCGAGGTCGGCGAGACCGTCCGGATCCGGGTCGCCACGGACGGCTGAGCCGCGCCGACCTCTCGGCCGAGCGGCCTGACGAGCACTCCCGGCGAGGGGTTTCGGAGCGCGTCGGCCCTGGGTATAGGCCCTCCCGAGACGAGGCCGGAAGGAGGCCGATCCATGGCTTCGATCCAGCATCACGATTCGGACGTCACCACGACCGGAACGAGGGCGGTCAGCGAGGCTCCCTCTCCGTGGCTCGCGGTTCGTGTGATCTTGTCGGTGGGAGCGGCCGTGCTCCTGCTGCTGGGGAGCTTCCTCGAGTGGACCGACGGGACCGATGGCTCCGAGCTCGCGATCCAGGGGCTGTGGGAGACGGATCCCGGCACGGCCGGCTTCTTCGCGTCCGCGGGTCTCGTGACCGCGATCTGCGGGGCTCTCATCATCCTCGGACTCGCGTTCAAGGGTGGGTGGCTCACCCGCTTCGCGGGCGCCGTCGCCCTGGTGACCTTCACGCTCGTCGTGATCCAGCAGGGCCGCGCCGGGAACCTGGATACCCTCCAGGACGTCGGGACCGGGCTCTGGCTGGTGCTGGCGGGTGGCATCCTCGCGTTGATCGGCGGGTTCTTCCCGACGACCAGGACCGTCGCCGCCACCTCGGCCGTCGATGAGACGGACGACCACACGACCCACGATCACGACCACGACGACGACGACCACGACCACGACTGATCGAGGAAGCGGCGATCCCCGCTGAGGCGGAGGACCGAGGGAGACGGAACGATCCGATCGTGACCCGGCCGTTCCCTACGGCCGGGTCACGGTGATCCTGGTGCCGTTGCTGTCTCCGTCCGGGTCGTGGTTGCCGGCCGCCTGGTACGTGTAGCCCGAGCTCGCCAACCCCAGCACGGTGGAGACGATGCTGGCCCGGCTTCGCGGAAGCCCCCGCTGGAGACTGCACGAGCCGCCCGCCCCGGTCGTGCAGCGAAGGACGCTTCCGTTCGGACCGAACCGCCCGCGAACCACGACGACCGACATCGAGGTGTGATCCCCGTTGTGCGCCCGGACCGCGACCCGAGTCCGCCACTTGCTCGCCGAGACCCATACGGACGTGTCGTCGAGATCCCGGACGTGCGCCGAGGGTGGGGGTGGAGGTGGCGGCGGCGGATCGTCGCCGCCAACCGGTCCGGTCGAGAGGTCCATCTCGAACGCAGCGCCGGCTCCGAAGTTCGGGTCCCCGTCGAAGTCGATGTCGGGTAGCCAGCCTCCGAGCAGACAGCCGAACGGGGGGAGGTCGACGGTGCACTCGAACGAGCCCTCGGCCGTGACGATCGAGGCAGCGATCGGGACATCGAGATCGTCCGCGCCGACCTCGAACTCGTACGTCGAACGGCCGAGACGGCCGGGTGGGCCGCTCGGTCACCCGGGACGAGGAGCTTCGAGATGAAGGATTGCAGGGGTCCGTCCCTGGGAATGGAGGCACGGAGCAACGCCCATCCGGCACCACGACCGAACGATCGGAGGCGACGATGACCGACGCCGAGCGGTACCGGACGCTCCTCGACCAGGAGCGTTCCCGGCTCACGGAGCTGAAGGGCAGCCTCACGGAGGTGACCGAGGACGTCGAGCACGAACCGACGGGCGACCCGTCCGCGGGCGGGCACGTCGCGGACGCGGGCTCCGAGGTGTTCGAGCGGTCCCGCGACCTCTCGATCGTCCAGGACCTCGACGCCCAGCTCGTCGACGTCGAGCACGCGTTCGCCCGGATCGAGAACGGGACGTACGGCACCTGCGAGGCGTGTGGCCGCCCGATCGGCGCCGAACGACTCGACGCCCGACCGGCCGCTCGCTTCTGCCTCGAAGACCAGCGAGGCGCCGAGCGAGAGGTCCGGGTCCGGTGAGCCGAGTGTCGAACGGAGCGATCGAGGGAACGGTGACGGAGGAGCGTCGACCCAGGAGGTGACCGACCGTGCCGGACGAACGGCCGAGCGTGAAGAACGAGAAGCAGTACGAGGCCCTGAAGGAGAAGGGGATGTCCAAGCAGCGGGCGGCGCGGATCGCGAACTCGCCGGGCGCGTCCGAGCGCGGCGGGAAGGCCTCCGGCTCCGGCAAGCGCCGCCGCACCACCCGGCAGGGTGGCACGACCGCTCAGAAGAAGGCGGCGGGCCGCAAGGGCGGCAAGGCCACCGCCCGGAAGCGCGCATCCTGAACACCCTCCTCAGTCGGCGAAGGTGATCGTTCGATCCCGCCGGGCACCGGCGCGCCCGGCGGGATCCAGGGTGTAGACGGCGTAGCCCTGCTGGATCACCGGATGCGCCACGTTGCGCACCGGGATCCCGCCCGGCGTGCGGCCCCGTTCGCTCCCGCGGTGGGCGTGCCCGTGGAGCACGAGGTCCACATCGTGCCGGTCCGCCAGCTCGGCGAACAGATAGCTCCCGAGGAACGGGAAGATCTCGCGGGGCTCTCCCGTCAGGGTCTCGCGGATCGGAGCGTAGTGGAGGAGGAGGATCGCGACGTCCGCCTCGGCCACGGTCGCCATGCACGCGTCGAGCCGTCCGGCGAGCGCCCGGGTGTGCTCGGCGAAGGCCTTCATCTCGGGTTCGCCGAAGGGGGTGGCGTGCGTTCCCTCGAAGCCGCCGCCGAACCCCTTCGTGCCCGCGACCACGATCGTCGCCCCACCGAGCTCCCAGGTGACGGCCGATCCGTCCAGCACGTCGACCCCGGCGCCCTCCACGATCGCCCGGACCTCGTCCTGCCGATCGCTCTGATGGTCGTGGTTGCCGAGGACGGCCGCGATCGGCAGGTTCCCGAGCTCGGCGAGCGCCTCGGCCAGCACCCGCGCCTCCTCCGGCAGGCCCAGTCTCGTCAGATCGCCGGCCAGGAGCAGCGCGTCCGCGTGGTGGGGGACCGATGCGAACTGGGTCCGGAGCTGCGACCGCGCCTCGGTCCCGGCGTGAACGTCGCCCACGGCGGCGAGCCGGATCACGCGATCGTCTCCTCCCCGCTGGGCTCCTCACGGGAGGCGACCGTCACGCGGTTGTCGACCGGGACGCCGGGCGCCGCCTCGGTCACCACCTCGTCGATCGAGGAGCGGACCCCCTCGCTCGGGACGGTGCCGGTCACCAGGACCCGTCCGGCGACGAGGTCGACCGTGAGCTCCGGCTCGCCCACCCTCGGGTCGGTCGCCAGCGCCTGTCGGATGCGCTCCTGCCCGTAGCGCGGGTCACCCACGGGCGGCGTCCGCCACGGGACGGACCGACTCCAGGAGGTCGTCGACGATGGCGTCGGGGACGGGGAGGTCCATCGATCTGGCGAAGAAGAGCAGCGAGAGGACCCTCCCGGGGCCGTGCTGCCTCGCGCGGCGCGCCAGGTACGACCAGTCGAGGTCGTGACGGCCGAGCAGACCCAGAGCGTCGTACCAGTACCGGGCCGTGTCCTCGGTGGTCGCCACGGCCTTCATCACGATCAGGTCCTCGGGCCCCACGCTCGAGAGCCGACGACCCTGCACGTCGACCTGGACCGCGTGCTCGAGGATCTCATCCGTGAGGGAGATGTCGTGCGTCGATCGGGAGATCACGTCGACGAGGACGCCGTCCTTGAGGCCCTTCGCGAGCCAGTTCGGCGACACCACGATCGTCTCGAACCCGACGGCGTCGAGCGCGGCGAGCACCGACGGGACATCCCGGTCGTGCACGAAGACGTCGATGTCCGTCACGCCGCGACCTCGGCCGAGGGCCGAGGTCGCGAGTCCGCCCATCAGCAGGAAGGTGATCCCCGCCCCGTCGAGTGCCGCCACGGCTTCGTCGAGGACGGCGACCAACCGCTCGGGATCGGGCGCCTCCTCGGGATGCGCCGCCTTGCGGATCGACTCGATGTCCATCCTCGGGCCTCCCTCCCGGGCGTGCGCGTGGCTCCTACCCGCAACCGAGACGTTCCACACCCGCGCGAAGCGTCACGCTGGACGGCTCAGGCGGGGCGACCCGACGATCCCGTCGAGCCGATCCCGGCTTCGTCCAGCCGGCGTTCGATCCGGCGCACGGACTCCTCGATCCGATCGGTGCCGTCCTTCGACTCGGCGCTCCCGTGGTGGATCAGGATCGACGAGAAGACGACGAACGCGAACAGCTGGAGGAACTCCGACTGCCAGTTCTCGAACGTCGACTGGCCGAACTGCACCAGGTAGTCCGCGACCGAGGCCACCTCCCGATGGGCGCGCTGTTCCTGGACGTACGTCCCCCACTCGGCGACCCCCTGCGCCACCCAGCTGATCAGGAACAGGCTCAGGAACGAGAGCGACAGCCCGAAGTTCGACCAGACGTCGGAGAGTCCCGATGCACGCCGCTCCCGCACGATCGATCGCGCGAGCGTCGCGATCAGCGCGACCGAGATCCCGACGCCGACGACGGCCGTGATCACGAGGATCACCTGCTCGCTCACTTCGGCGTTCCCTCCCGAGCACGCTCCGCCGATGCGGAGCGGCGGCTCACCGGGTCGGCGGCTCCTCGCTGATGTCGGCCAGGACGGACCGCTCGTCGCGTTCGACCGCGAGGTCGCCGATCGACAGGACGCCGACGGGCTTGCCGCCCTCGAGGACCGGGACGCGGCGGACCGCCTTGTCCCGCATCATCGCGATCGCCCGCTCGACCGGGTCGTCGGGCGCGACCGACGTGAGCTCCTCCGAAACGACCTGGCCCAGGCTGGTCGTGTTCGGATCGGCGCCCTCGGCGATGCCGCGGATCACGATGTCGCGGTCCGTCACGATCCCGGCGGCGTCCTCGCCCTCCACGACGATCACGTCGCCGATGTCACGGTCGCGCATCAGCCGGGCCGCATCGGTGAGCGACGCGTCCTTCGCGAGGGTGACGACACGGTCCGTCATCAGTTCCTTCACCCGCTGTGCCATGGGTTCTCCTCCTTCGGTCGACAAGACCCACCTGAGGGTCATTCCCACCGGCCTACCGACGGAAACAGCAGGCGTGCGACCACCCGGCGGGGCGCCTAGCGCGGCAGGAAGACGAACAGCAGCCCGGCGACCACGGTCAGGGCGATCGCGGCGACCACGAGCGGCGTCGCCGAGGACCGTAGCTCGAGGTCGACCGAGAGCTCGGACCCGAGGTGCTCGTAGACGCGGGTCAGCTCGTCCGAGGTCTCGGCAGTGAACGTCTCGCCGCCGCTCGTCTCGGCGATCGACTCGAGGGCCTCGAGGTTGGCACCGGGGCCCCCGTCCTCCGCCACCTGACCCACCACGACGGTGAACACGGGCACGGACAGCTCGCGAGCCCGCTCCGCCGCCTCGCCCGGCGGCACGACGCTCCCGGTGTCGCGCCCGTCCGACAGCAGCAGCGCGGCTGCGGGTGTCTCCTCGCCCTCGGCGCGAGCCTCCTCGATCGCGTCGAGCGCCACCGACAGGCCGTCGCCGATCACGGTTCCTCGCGTGGTGCTCAGGTCCCCGAGCGCGTCGACGACCAGCTGGCGGTCCTCGGTCGGCTCCACGGCGAGATCGGCCTGGCCGGCGAACGTGGCGAGGCCGACGCGGAACTCTGGAGGCAGCTCGTCGAGGAAGGCGATCGCGGCGGCTTCGGCGGCCGCGAGCCGGTTGGGCGCCACGTCCGTCTCCTCCATCGAGTCCGAGACGTCCATCACGAGCAGGACCGCGGGCGCCGTCTCGTCCACGTCGAAGCGGCCGCCCCAGAACGCGAAGGCGAGGCAGCCGACGGCCGCGACCAGCGGGATGAACGGGATCACGCGGCGCCATCTCGAGCGACGCTTGAGGATGCCGGGGGTGGGGCGCCGTCCCTGCGTGTCGGGCCCCAGTCCGAACACGTAGGCGACCGCGATCAGCCCGACCACGACGAGCAGGATGATCAGGACGGGCGACATGTCGGCGACAACCGTAGCGCGGCCGAACCCCGAAGGGACGCAACCCGCTCGTTAGTCCGCGTGCACCACCTTGAAGGAGTTGGAGATCGCGAGCAGGCGGTACCCGTCGTCCATCAGCAGACGGATCTCGTACGTCCCGACCTTCAACGGCCACGTCCGGTAGCCCGGGAAGGACGTCGGTCCGATCTGCGCGGACCCCTGGATCGCGGACCCCGTGTAGTGGTACAGCAGGTAGTGCCCGTTGCCGCACGACCCGGCGTCGCAGTCCTCCGCGTTCTGCGCGGGGCCGCGTCCGGGCGAGAACACGCCCATCCAGTCGAACCGATACCCGGGCGCGGCCCGCCACCGCACGCGGATGGGCTCGCCGACCTCGTAGACGGCCTCGGTGGTCCGGATGCTCGGTGATGCCCCGGCTCGATAGACCCAGAACCGGCTGCGCGAACGGACCTCGCCCCCGGCGTCCACGAGCAGCGCGTCGTGCGCGCCGGCCGCGAGCGCCCCGGTCGGGAACGTGAGGACGACGTCGCCGGCGCCGCCGGTCGACCGGGAGACGAGCGCGTCCGCGGGCGCGTCGCCGCGGCGCACCAGGACGACCCGGTCGCCGGGACCGTGGACGCGCACGTCGAGCGGGTCGCCGATGAACACGCGCCGGGCGGCGACCGCGGCGAACGGTCCCGGGTCAGCCGGCTCGACCCGGAACGTGGAGACGACCCCGCGATGATCGGTCGGGTACGGGTCGCGTTCGACGTCGACGTCCGGGCCGCCGGTCTCACCGACGAGCGCGGTCGCGATCGTCTCGGCGGGACCGCTCGCCAGGACCCAGTCGATCCGGTCGTGGACCTCGTCGGGGACCGACTCCAGCGTCCCCGGCGGCGTCCACGTGAAACCGGGCACTGCCACGGGGTCCGGATGGATCTCTCGGTAGGAGTCGCGGAAACCGGCGTCGGCCAGCGCTCTCGAGACGGGCCACACCACCGGATAGCGGACCTCGTCGCGCACGGCGTCCACCGCCGGCGTCCAGTCCAGGTGCGACGGCGAGTTGAAGTCGCCCGTGAGGAAGACCGGGATCCCGTCGGCCGCGAGCCCGGGCAGGACCGCGAGCTCGCGCTGGATCGCCGGCAGGCGGGTCGTCCGCTCGAGCTCGAGGACGGCCGATCGCGGCTCGCCGTCGCGGACCCAGTACGGGCCGTACGGGTCGGAGGGGAGATGCACGTTGCCGATCGCGACGAACCGACCGGTGGCGACCTCGACCAGGGCGTAGGCGCCGTTCGCTCCCGGGGGATCGAGGAGCGGGAACCGAGAGATCAACTGCAGCCGGGGTTCGCAGAACCATCCCAGGAGGTCGGCCAGCACGCACTCGTTCGCCGTCCCCTCCTGGAGCCCGACGACGTCGGCGTCGGCCGCCTCGATCGTGGACACGACGTGGGCGATCGTCTCCGGGCAGCCCGCCTTATCCACGCACCACTGGCCGGTGTCGAGGTTCCACTCGTCGCCGCCATAGAAGATGTTGAGCGTCATCACCTTCACGGTGACGGGGGCCGCGACGGCAGGCGTCGAGGGGACGGTCGCGAGAGCCAGGACGAGCACGGGCACGATCGCGATCAGACGACGGAGCATCCGACCTCCTTCGGTGAAAGGTCTCCGGAGCCTATCCGACGGCGGCCCGGAGGTCGTCGGCGGGGCGATCCGGCGGAAGCGTACCCGTCCGTGGGAGCCCGCCGACCGGATGGTGGTCGTAACGTCGTGCCGTGACGGAGACACCGATCGGCGTGGCCGATCCACAGGTCGGCGGCGCGGCCTCGAGCCGGCGCGCCGCCGGTGCCATCGTCGGCGTCCTGGCGGGCGCGGCGGCGCTCGGCGCCGCCGAGCTGCTCGCGGCGCTCTTCGGACCGAACTCCTCGCCGATCGTGGCCGTGGGGGCGGCGATCGTCGCCGCGAGCCCGGAGTGGCTGACGTCCTTCGCGATCCGCACGTTCGGTACCGGGGACAAGCCCGCTCTCCTGATCGGGATCGGTGTCGTCCTCCTGGTGCTCGCGGCCGTGGTCGGGGCCGCGTCCGTGCGGCGGCCGCGCCTCGCGACGGGCGGGTTCGTCGTCCTCGGGGCGATCGGCGCGGCCGCCGCGGTCACACGTCCGGGCAACGACATCCTCGACGCGATCCCGTCGATCGCCGGCGCCGGGGTCGGCGTGGTGGTCTACCGATGGATCCGCGGGATCGCGCCGATCGACGCGACGTCCGAGGCGCCGGGTGCCCCGACCACCATCCCGGGATACGACCGTCGTCGGTTCCTCCGGTCCGGCGTGACGGTCGCCGGCCTCGCAGCCGTCGCGGGGGGACTCGGACGGTTCCTGACGAGCCGGACGTCGGCCGCGGCGTCGCGCGCGGCGGTCTCGCTCCCTCCACCCGCGGACGCGCTCCCCCCGCCGCCCGCCGGGGCGGACCTGGGCATCCAGGGCGTGGCACCGTTCCTCACGGCGAACGGCGAGTTCTACCGCGTCGACACCGCGCTGCTCGTCCCGGCGGTCGACGCGGCCACCTGGTCGCTGCGCGTCCACGGGATGGTCGACCGCGAGCTCACCCTCGACTACGAGGACGTGCTCGCGCAACCGACGATCGAGCGCGACGTGACGCTCGCCTGCGTCTCGAACGAGGTGGGCGGCCCCTACATCGGCAACGCCCGGTGGGTCGGGACGCCGCTGTCCGACCTCCTCCGCGAGGCCGGCGTCGATCCCGGCGCCTCGCAGCTCGTGTCCCGCTCGATCGACGGCTTCACGATCGGGACGCCGACCGCGGTGGTGATGGACGGCCGGGACGCGATGCTCGCGATCGGGATGAACGGCGAACCGCTCCCCCTGGAACACGGCTTCCCGGTCCGGATGATCGTGCCCGGCCTGTACGGGTACGTCTCCGCGACGAAGTGGCTCGTCGACCTCGAGCTCACGACGATGGACGCCTACGACGCCTACTGGATCCAGCGGGGGTGGGCGAAGGAGGCGCCGATCAAGACGCAGTCGCGGATCGACACGCCGCGAGACGGCGCCGACGTCGCGGCGGGACCGGTCGCCGTCGCGGGCGTCGCCTGGGCGCAGCACCGCGGGATCGACCGGGTCGAGGTTCGGGTGGACGACGGACCGTGGGACGAGGCCGAGCTCGCCGCCGAGGACACGATCGACACGTGGCGGCAGTGGGTCTACCGGTGGGACGCGACGCCGGGACGGCGAACGATCGCCGTCCGCGCGACGGACGGCGACGGCAGGACGCAGACGGCCGAACGCGCCGAGCCGTTCCCGGACGGCGCGACCGGCCACCACACGATCACGGTCGAGGTCTCGTGAGCCCGTCACGCTGCTAGGTCGCGTGACGGATCTCCACCAGCCGGAGGACCCCTTCGCCGCCTCGCACGATCTCCTCGAAGACGACGCCGACGCCGGGCGCGTAGTACTTGTTCTCACGCACCTTCGGTTCGAGCGGCGTCCAGTCCTCGGTCACGAGCACGTCGTCGTACGAGCCCGCCGGTGCGTTGACCTGCTCCCCGAGGCGTATGACCCTTCCCTTGTCCTCGGCTTCGCCAGCGTAGTGCTCCTGGGTGTACGCCAGGCCCTCGACGGGCTGGGCGGGCATGATCACGCCCGGCAGCGCGCCGTCCACGCCCGCCTCCCACGAGC
Source organism: Actinomycetota bacterium (assembly GCA_036281075.1). Classification (GTDB taxonomy): domain Bacteria; phylum Actinomycetota; class UBA4738; order UBA4738; family HRBIN12; genus JAJNBA01. Next base: position 25,911 of record DASUPO010000119.1, read on the forward strand.
CCTCCGTGCTCACGACCTTCCCCTCCTCGTACTCCTTCGTGGCCTCGCCCAGGTACCAGACGTTGCCATCCACGTCCTGGGCGTACCAGTCGAACGTGTCCTCGTGGACCTCGCCGGCGACCGTCACCGTGTCGCGGACGACGGTCGCGGCCAGGCCGAGGATCTCCTTCGTCCGTCCTGTGACCCGGACCCTCACGACCTCTGGCTCGCCACCGGACCGCCCCTCGTAGACGAGGACCGTCCCGGGCGTGAGCGGGAAGTACGGGTTGTCGACGGCGGCGACGAAATCCGTCGGGTCGATCTCCCAGTCGTACGGTCCGTCGACCGGGGGGACTTCGATCGGGGTCGTCTCCGCCGACGGGGTGACGGCGGCCGAGGTCGGGGTCGCGCCATCGGCCCCGGGCGACGTGTCCCCGCACGCGACGAAGAGCGCGCCGAGCGCGCCGACCACGAGCCGACGCGGCGGGGACGGTCGGTCAGTCATCGTCGCTGCCGTCTTCCTCGGACCCATCGTCGTCGTCCGTCTCGTCGCCGATCACGTGGAAGGACCGGTCGAGCGCCACCTCGACGACGCGGCCGTCGTCGAGCCTGATCTCGACGCCGTAGGCGGCGCCGTGGTCGCCGACCTCGGTCTCGAGCACCGTGCCGCCGCCCGTGTGCTCGAGCGCGGCCTCGGTGGCCTGGTCGAGCGCCGAGCCGGTCATGTGTCGGTCGGCCCCCGCGTTCGCGATCGCGAGCCCCGTGCCGGCCCCGACCACGACGACGGCGAGCGCTCCACCCGCGAGCCAGCGTCGCTTCCGATCCATCGACGATCCCCTCCTCCGTCTCGGTCGTCCAGGTCCATCCTGTCGTCCGGATCGTGAGGGAACCGTGAGTCGACGGTGAGTCCTCACACGGGCAGGTCGAG
>DASUPO010000120.1:0-7726 GCA_036281075.1 Actinomycetota bacterium
CACGGGGAGACCGGAGGGGCATGTCGATGACGAGGTCATCCACCGGGACGAGTTGGCATTGACCCCATCGGATCCGTGAAAGGGTTGAAGATGAGCGTGACGAGCCGCGACGTCGGGGCCCCACCGCAGCCCGAAGGCGAAGGGGCACTCCGGGGGACGGCGAACAGCGCGAGGTTGGCGGCTCGCGTCCTCGCGACCCTCCCCAGGGAGGAAAAGGATCGCGGCCTTGGTGCGTGGGCGGACGCGATCGAAGGCGGAGATGCCGAGATCCTGGCGAGCAACGCGCTGGATCTGGAGACCGCCTCGGCCGAAGGAGCGTCGAGGGCCGTGCTGGATCGTCTCCGGCTCGACGGGATGAGGATCCGAGAGATGGCCGAGCAGATCCGACACGTGGCCTCGCTCGAGGACCCGGTCGGCTCGGTGATCGACGCGCGCATGCTCGACAACGGCCTGCGTCTGGAGAAGGTCACGGTCCCCATCGGCGTCATCGGAGTGATCTACGAGGGCCGGCCGAACGTCACGGTGGATGCGGCTTCACTTGCCGTGAAGTCAGGTAACGCCGTCCTTCTGAGGGGATCGCGCACCGCTGAGCGCTCCAACGCTTGCCTCGTGCGGATCCTGCGAGAGGGTTGGAGGGACGCCCACCTGCCGTTCGAGGCCGTCCAGGCGGTGCCTCCCACCAGGCAGGCGTCGGAGGCGATGATGCGAGCTCGGGGGATGATCGACCTCCTGATCCCGCGCGGCGGTGCCGACCTCATCCAGACCGTCGTTCGCGAGTCACAGGTCCCGGTGATCGAGACGGGTGTCGGCAACTGTCACGTGTACGTCGACGCGCACGCCGACCTGGAGAAGGCCCTGCGCATCCTCATCAACGCCAAGGTCCAGAGGCCCGGCGTGTGCAATGCGGCCGAAACCCTCCTGGTTCATCGCGATGTCGCAGATGCGTTCGTCCCGCAGGCATTGAGCGCCCTGGCCGATCACGGGGTCGAGGTGTTCGGAGATCCGGAGATCCGGCGGCGGTCGCCGGCGGGCATGGACGTGCAGCCCGCGACCGACGCCGACTTCCTGACGGAGTTCCTTGACCTGAAGATCGCGGCCAAGGTCGTCGATACGCTCGAGGAAGCACTGGAGCACATCGAGACCTTCGGCTCACGGCACACCGACGCGATCGTGTCCGAGGATCTCCAGGCCGTCCGGCGATTCGTGGCTGCAGTCGATTCCGCTGCGGTCATGGTCAACGCGTCGACACGGTTCACCGACGGCGGAGAGTTCGGGATGGGAGCGGAGATCGGGATCTCGACGCAGAAGCTCCACGCGCGAGGACCGATGGCCCTCCCGGAGCTCACGACCTACAAGTGGGTGGTCTGGGGTTCGGGACAGGTCCGCGCATAGCTTCGCCCTCCAGACGACTCAGCAGTTGGCTGCGTCATCCGGACGACGCGACCCCGACGGACGTGTGGATCCGCAGGACGGCCTCGGCCAGTCTCTCGATGTGGTCGGGGGTCATGTCCGTCCACAGAGGAAGAGAGAGCGCCTGCGCCGCCGCCTTCTCGGTCGCCGGAAGGTGGACACCACCGAACGACCGATAGGCTCGCATCCGGTGAACGGGGGGCGAGTAGTACCGACGCGTCTCCACGCCTTCCGCCGCCAACGCCTCGCCCAACCCGTCTGCCGACATGCCGAACTCGGGTTCGCTCACCAGGATGGTGAGGTCCTTGTACGTCGAGCGGTCGCCGGGGCGAACCTTGGGGAACGCGATGCCGGGGATGTCGCTGAAGGCCTCCCGGAACGAGGCCGCGAGCTCGTTCCGCCGCTCGATCCGCTCGTCCAGGTCCTCGAAGGACGCGAGCGCGAGCACGGCGTGGAGCTCCGACATCCGCGCGTTCAGGCCCACGAAGCGACAGTCGTAGTCGCCCGGGTTCCCGTAGTTGCGTCCGATCCGACAGCGCTCCGCCAACAGATCGTCGTTCGTGGCGATGATCCCGCCCTCTCCGGCGATGAGCGTCTTCGTCGGCGTCAGGCTGAAGACCTCCGCCGCTCCGAACCCCCCGACCATGTCGCCGCGGTGACGAGCCCCGAAGCCGTGGGCCGCGTCGAAGAACAGCCCGATCCCGTGGCGCCGGGCCACCTCCGCCAGTCCCTCCACGTCGGCCGGCGCGCCGTACACGTGGGTCGCGAGGATCGCCGAGACACGCACGCCGACCACCGCGTCGACCGCCTCCGGGGACAGGGTCAGGGTGTCCGCATCGATGTCCGCGAACACCGGCCGGATGCCGTTCCAGGCCACCGCGTGAGCCGTCGCCGCGAACGTGAACGACGGGACGATCACATCCCCGGAGATGTCGGCGGCGCGGAGCACCAGCATCAGACCCGCCGTGCACGATGCCACCGCGACGCAATGCCGAACGCCCAGGTACTCGGCCGCGCGTTCCTCCAGCATGCGGACGGTTGGACCGTTGGTCAGGACCTCGCTCGAGACCACCCGTTCCATCTCGCGCGCGATGGCCGTCGGGTTCGAGAAACGCGGCCTGGCCAGCGCCAGACCCTCGGGGAACAGTGGGACGCCGCCCATCGCGGCTGGCACGTTCGATCCGGCCTCAACACGCATGGCATCCACCTCGCACTTCGCATCTCCCCCCAGCACCGCCGGCGGTGTCGTTTGGTTACGACCGTACGGACTGACCTGCCCGCGACCAAGCGGCTCAAGGCGTACGTCTTCTACCGCGATCGACGTAGCGGGTCGCCGAGCAGGCCCCCAACCGCGATCCAGCCCGCGACGGCGACGCTCGCCACGACGGCGCTCGCGACGCCGATCTGGGCTCGCGACACGAGCCATCCGATGGCGGCGACGACGACCCCACCCATCACCATCACGGCGGTGGCCCGTTCCCGATCGCCGAGGCGATCGGCCAGTCTGTCGTAGACGTGGCCGCGATCGCCTCTGAGGAGTGAACGTCCCCGCACCGCTCGTCGCAGCACGGTCGAGATCAGTTCGAGGGCGAACACACCGAGGCAAAGCACGGTGCCGAGCAGCGAAGCCCACGTGCCCGACGAGCCGGCCGCGAGCACGGCGAGCGAGCAACCCACGGCGTACGCACCGCCATCGCCCAGGAACACGCTCGCGGGCGGACGGTTCCAGAGCAGGAAGGCGATCAACGCTCCGATGATCGCCGGCCCGAGCGGATCGGCGCTCGCCTGCGCGGCCCCGATCGCCCACAGACCCGTGGCCGCCACCAGAGCAAGCCCCGCTGCGAGCCCATCCTGGCCGTCCACGATGTTCATCCCGTTGGTGAGCAGGGGCACCGCGAGGACGACGGCGAGCGGCCCGAGGTCACCGAGCGGCTCGAACGTGAGTCCCCCGGCCGCCAGGAGGGTCCCGGCACCGATCTGGGCGGCGAGCCGCACGAGCGGAGGCAGCGTCCGGGCGTCGTCGACGATGCCCACCGTCAGCATCAGGACGATGGCGCCCGCCGTCTCGGGTGCAAGGGCACCCGCCATGGCGGCCCCGCCGAGCGCCGCAGCCACGACGCCGATCCCCCCAGTGACCGGTTTCGGCTCGGTGTGGATCTTCAACCCGTCGTGCGAGGGCCGGTCGACCAGACCCCAACGAAGACCGACTCGCGCCAGCAGGGGCGTGAGCCCCAGGCACAGGACGAAGGCTACGAGGAGGGGCATCGATAGACGTAGACGAAGCTGGGCTGCCCGTCGTGGAGAGCGACCTCACCGGCGGGCCGGAACCCCGCGCGGCGCACGACCCGCTGCATCGTGAGGATCTCCGCGCCGACGTAGCTCTTCACCTCTTCGACCCCGCGAGCGGTCAGCGCCTCGACCTCTCGCTGCGTCAGCGCCAACCCGAGCCCCGGAGCCGTTCCCGGCTTCACCCCGATGAAGGTGTGCTCGGCCTCCGGCAGGCCCTCGGTCTTCTCCGGATACCGGAACAGCTCGTAGACCCGCCGGAGCATCCCCGGCCGCGTGAGGAGGCTGGGAGCCGCGGCGAACGCGGCCGCCGCCCCGTGTCGGAGCAGGAATCGACGCCTGAACGCGCGGATGGAAACGACCCCGGCGGTGTAGGCGATCACCTCGCCGTTCCGCTCGGCGACGAACGTCGGGGCGTCCGGGTCCTCCACGAGCGCGAGGAACAGCCGCCGGAGGAACGGCTCGCCGAGCATCGGCAGGAAGGCCTTCGGGTTCATCACCGTGCCGTGCAGGGCCGCGATCGCGGCCACGTCCGCTCGGGTCGCCGGCCTGATGACCACGTCGCGCAGGCCGTCGAGATCGAGGTAACGAGGCGAGCTCCGCTGCTCGGGGAGGAGCGAGCGGTACACGTCGACGACCCGGGCGGCGACCGCCTTCTCGTCGAACCTCTGGAGGGCTCGATCGCGGGCGGCCGTCGACAGCCGGGCGGCGAGCTCCGGATCCTCGATCAGGCGCAGGATGGCGGCGGTGAGCCCACCCGGATCGCGGGGCGGGATCAACAATGCCTCGATCTCGTTCCTCGCCACCTCCCGGCACCCCCGGATGTCGGTGAGGACCATCGCCCGTCCCATGGCGGCGGCCTCCACCGCAGACCGGGGCATCCCCTCGCGCCACGACGGCAGCACGAAGACGTCCATCAACGCCAGCAGGTCGCGGACGTCGCCGCGGAAGCCCGCGAACACGACGTCGGAGGAGACGGCCTCTCGTTCGGCCGCCGAGATCGCGTCACCCTTGTCCGGATCCGACGGACCGATCGCAAGGAAGACGGTGTCCGGGTGTCGGGCGCGGACGGCTCGCGCGGCCATGAAGAACTCGCGAAAGCCCTTCTCGCGGACGAGACGGCCGATCATCCCCACGACCCTGGCGTCAGGGGGGATGCGGAGCTCCTCCCGCAGCGAGGCCAGGCGGGCGGGATCGACCGCCGTGGGGTCGAAGTGGTCCAGGTCGGTGCCGTTGCCGAGATGGTGCTGACGCGTCGCGGGCACGATGCCGATGCGACGCGCCCAGGCCAGATCCTCGTTGCTCTGGTACAGCTCCGCGTCGCTGAAGAGGGCCGCGATCCGCTCGAGCGCCATGACCGGGATCCGTCTGGCCGGGGGATCCTGGGGGCCCGCGTAGAAGCCGTGAACCGTGTTCACCACGACGGGCACGCCCGCCAGCCGGGCGGCGACCCTTCCCATCAGCCCCGGCTTGGGGTTGTGCGTATGGACGATGTCGTAGCGTCCCCGCCGCAGGATCGCGACGAGCTCGGCGAAGGCGCGCAGATCCGCGAGGGGGCTCCACTCGCGGGTGGCGGACCGCCAGGCAACGGTCTCGATCCCTTCCTCGCGGAGGCGATCCACCCAGTCACCGGGCGCGCTGATGCCGGTCACCTCGAATCCCTCGTCCCTGAGGGCTCTCAGCTGCTCGAGCAGGAGGAAACGGAGGGTGAGGTCGACCGTCGTGACGTGGGCAACCCTGTACCTGCGTGGTCGGGTCGACGTCGGGTGCGTCGCGGATCCGGGGACCGCACGTCCGTTGGGGGTCGGGCCCCAGGGACCCCTGCGGAGCACTCGGTACGCCAGACCCTCACCCTCGAGACGCCCACGCGCCTTGGCGCGGAAGAAGATGCCCGCATCGCTGCGGAGGACGGGGGTCCGCCCCAGCCGGTGGGGATCGATCTGGCCCGCCTCGTTCGTCTGCCAGCCGCCGATCGCCGCCGTGGCGAAGGTTCGGCGCGCGACCCGCTCGGCCGCGGGAGACGCCTTCCCCCAGGGGTACGCGAAATGCTCGCAGGGGCGATCGAGTCGGTCCTCGATCATCTCCCTCGAACGACGCATCTCGTCCTCGGCCTCGCCTTCGGTCGCGAGAGACAGATCGACATGGGAATGGGTGTGCGAGCCGACGGTCACGAGGCCGGTCGCGACGGCCTCCTCGAGCATCGTCCATGTCAGCGCCTCCTCGGGGGCGACGCTCGAGCGCGGATCCCCCGCCCCGACGAACCCCGTGGCCAGGTACAGCACCGCCGGCAGCCCGAACCGCTCGAGCTGCGGGAGCACGTGCTCGTGGAAGTCCCGGAACCCGTCATCGAACGTCAGGACGACCCCGCCCACTCCGTCGGACATCGCGGCATCGAGCGGGACCACGTTCCCCATATCCGCGAGCGCTGCGAGATGGTCGGCGAATCGACCGCGAGGGACGTCTATCTCACGTCCACCCGCTCCCACCCGGTGGTAGCACAGGATCACCACGTCGCCGGCCCGGCGCCGGTGAGCGAACCCCATGGGGAGCGCCGCCGCCTTCACGCCGATGCGAACGACCGAGTCGATCGACGTCACGTGGCGCCGTCCGCATCCGCGGGCCCGAGGGCATCACCCGGATCCCCGAAGTCGGAAGCCCAGGCGACGATCTGCGAAAGGGCGACGTCCTGGACAGCCACCGTCGTGAAGCCATGGAGCTTGCCCGGCATCGTCTCCACCCGAACCAGCCCCTCCGCCTCCTCCATCACGTCGGCGAGCGGTCCGGCTGCCGCCGCCTGGAACTCGTCGAGGAAGCCGTCCTCGGTCCCGAAGAGGAGCAGGATCGGTGTACCTCGTCGAACCAGCGACCGGAGCTGTCGCTCGAAATGGGGACTGACGATCTCGGTCCCGATCGGGCGTTCCTCGAGGCGCTTCTTCCCTCCCGGCAGACCGCCCGTCATCAGGCGCAGCTTGGTTCGCGCATGCATGGCATACGTACGTCGAAGCCGGGGGTTGAGCAGCCCTCGCAGCGTCCGCGGCCGAAGAGCCTCGAGGAGATAGCGACCGACGCTCCAGTCCGCCGCCTTCTTCGCACCCACCCGCTCGCCCATCATGTAGTCGCGAGGCGAGGTGGCAAGGAGCATCACCGCCGCGACGTCCTCGCGCGCGGCCGCAGTCGCGAGCGCCGTTCGGCCTCCGAAGCAGGAGCCGGCGATGATGACGCGCTCGGCACCGACCTCACGGAGGTGGTCGATGGCCGCGGAGACGTCCCGGACGAAGGGCTGGTCGAGGCGGAACTGCTCGACCGACCCTGTGCTCTCCCCCGTGCCGTGATAGTCACACCGCATGGAGAGGAACCGTCGAGATGCAAGCTCGCGACAGACCCGGACGGACATGCGGTTGCGATTGGTCGTGAGCGGTGTGGCACCACCCGGCAAGATGATGAAGCCGGTTCGAGGTTTCGACCCGCGCGGCCGCGTCACGATCCCGAAGGTGGTGTCTTCGCCGACCCGGAGGAAGACGGGCGTCTCGACGAAGTCCTGCCTGGTCGCGATGTCGCTCATGCATCCTCCTGATCGGTGGTCCGCGCCAGCAGCCAACCCGTCGTCTCCTTGATGAGATGGCGGGTCATCGGGCGCGTCGACTCGTCGTGCCAACGATCGTTGATGAGCCACCACGTCTCGTCGCCTCGGACGATCCGCGCATCGACGTCGAACCCGGCTGCTCGCCAGCGATCCGCCACGGCGGACAGATCGGGACGCAGGTTCGTCGAGTGGGAGATGGGCAGCATGAGCACCGGCCTCGGAGCCGGCCCCATCTCCGCCTCCAGCGAGCGGCCGTCTGAGCTCTGGAACAGTCGGGCCTGGATCGAGTGGGCGACCCCCTCGACCGCCTCACCTCGCGCGAGCCGCGACTCGAGCTCCTTCCGCCCGGTGGGCTTGGCGACCGCGTCCTTCTGCTCCGTGATCAGCTGGCTCCGGAACGCCTCCTTGAAGAACCCTGAGGCATCCAGCAGGGGGGCCCACAGCACC
>DASUPO010000121.1:0-26113 GCA_036281075.1 Actinomycetota bacterium
GCTCCCGAAGGTCTGGCGCTAGGGGAGCGAGATCCGGTCGCCGGACCGGATGGATCCGAACTGGTCCGGGGAGGCGACGACGACCGGGATCGCGATGTCGTACAGCTCGGCGGCCGCCAGGGCGCCGATCGCGACGATCTCGTCGGGTTCGCCGAGGACGATCCCGGCCGGGCCGGTTCCGAGGCGGAGCGACTCCGCGAGCACGGTCGCGCTCGAGGACGAGCCGCGACCCGACGGCATCACGAGGATCCGGCCGGTGACCGACGCTCCGATCTGGGGATGGCTGGCCTCGACGATCAGGCCCGTCTCCGGGTCGAGCCCGCTCCAGAGGCTGAGCGGCTCGTCGAGCACGAGCGCGGGCCCGCTCGCCTTCCCGGGCACGAGGACGCGGGCGACCTCCACGCTCAGCCCCACCTCGGGTCGTCGCGGACGACGTGTCCCGCCGCGGCCGAGCGGACGCAGTCCTCGAGGCTCCCGAGCGCCACCGCCACGCCGAGGTTGCTCGGCGCGTACCACGCCCACTTGCCCGAGTCGGTCATCACCGGGCCGGTCGTGTCCGGCAGGATCGGCGTGACGTAGGTGCACGTGTCGGTGACGACGGTGACGCCGGCGACGGCGAGCGTGTCGACGAGGTCGCGTGCGATCTCGACGTGCAGGCGGCCGGTGTTCACGTACAGCGGCACGGTGGGGCGGTGCTCGCTCACGAGCTCGGCGAGCCGCCGAAGCTCCGCCACGGATGCGTGCGGTGTCCCCACGCTCACCGCGCCGATCTTCGCGCCGACGGGCACGGGGGACAGCTCCGCGAATGCGGCGCGGAGATCCGCGCGCGTCACCGCCTCCTCGCGCGCATCCTCGGCCGCAACCGCCTCCCACCTCGGTGCCTCGGGCGTGACGCCGATCGCGTGGAACAATGCGACCGCCCCCGAGCTCGCGGCCGCCGCGCCGACCGCCTTGAGCCGATCCTCCGACGTCCCCGGCGGCAGCCCATCGATCGCCGCTACCCGGCTCCCGGCTCGCCGCCCGAGGACGATCCCGAAGACGGGAGCGAGCAGGTCGTCCTCGAGCAGCTCGTCCGGCACGTCGAGGCGCAGTCGCAGCGTCGCCCGCCGGCCCGCGTCGGTGTGCAGCCCGTGGTCGGGGACCCGGCCGGTGATCGCCGCGCAGATGTCGATGAAGTCGCCGTAACGGTTCGTGCGGGCGCCGAGGACGGAGTTGGCGAACACGATCGCGTTCGACTCCGCCCACGCGACGTGCTCGCCGAACGCGGGGCGCTCGGGGAGCTGGTACGGCGCGCACGTCCACGTCGGCCGGCACCCCATCGCCTCGTACGCGTCCATCAGCCGGCGCGCGAGGCCCGCCGTCCGGGCGTCGAGCCGGACGAGCTCGGGATGGAGCAGATCCAGCGAGCTCACGTTCAGCGTCGTCGGGACCGACACGGCCGCGCCGCCAGCCAGGAGGCGTTCGGCGAAATCCAGGCTCGCCTCGCCATGGTAGAGACACGAGTCGATGTGCGCGCCGGTCACGGCGCGGAGCCCTCGCGCGCCGGCGACCTCGGCCATCCGGACGATGAGCCGCATCGCGAGCGCCGCGCCCTCGCCGCGCTGACCGTCGAGCGTCGCGCGATCGTCCGCCTCGAGCTCGACGTCCATCTAGTCGACCGGCGCGGGGATCCCGATCTCCGCCTCGGGGTAGATGCCCGGCCCGAACGACGAGAGGTCGCGGCCCTCGAGCGTGTCGAGGAACGTCGTGGCGAAGACGGCGGCGAACTGCTGGCGGTCGAGCAGGTCCAGCTCGATCGCGTCGCGGGGGACGTACGGACCCAGGTTCCGCCGATACGGATAGTCGCGGAGGAACGCCGCGACGTCGTCCCGCGTCGCGCCCAGGTCCCACAGCGAGTCCGCGTGCAGGTACACCTCGGACGGGACGACCCGCTGGACGAACCGGAACATCCCGCCCCCGAACTCGCGCTCGATGTCGCTCCCGAGCTGGATCGGGTCGAGCCGGACGCCGCCCGCAGCGTCGGGGAGCGGGCACTGGCCGTGGTCCGCGGTCACGATCAAGGCGTACCTGCCGGGGTAGAGCAGGTCGAGCTGGGCGACGAGCCGGCCGAGCTGCTCGTCGACGTCTCGGAGCGCGTCGCCCGTCATCGGGTCGAACATCCCGTAGACGTGACCCGTGTAGTCGGGCGACTTGTAGTTGATGAACAGCAGGCCGGGCGCGAGCGGCGAGCCCACCGCTTCGTTCGCGAGCGTCGCCTCGATCAGGTCCCCCTGGTAGCGGATCACCGGTGTGCTACAGCAGTGGAGGTTCCGGGGCTTCGTCGGATCGAACGAGTCGTTTCGGTCCGGGTTCGGCACGTAGGCCGCCCGATAGCCCTCGAATGCCTCGTCGGACGGAACGTCGACCGGGAGCCGGTACAGGTCGTCGTTGAGGCTCCGCCACCCCTGCGGGTCGTCGGACTCGGCCCAGTACACGGCGACCGGCCGCTGCTCCGGAGGCGGGTTCAGGATCGCCCCAGCCGCCCGCCCGATCATCCCGAGGTGCCAGATCTGGTACCCGAGCTCGCCGATCCACGCCCGGCCGCCCGTCTCGCGGCTCCACAGGTCCGCGAGCGTCGGGACGAGGATGTCGTCGGGGTTCGCACGGCCGGGCTCCCCGTAGGCCTTCCGCATCCGGGCCCCGTCGCGGATGTTGTGCCCGGTGATCCCGTGCGTCCGCGGGTATGCCCCGGTCCCGATCGTCGCGTGGGCCGAGGCCGTCACCGCCGGGAACGAGCCGTGGAGCGCGTTGCGGAAGTTCGCCCCCTGGCGCATCAGCCGCCGGAGGTTCGGCCACGCGTCGGGGAACTCCTGCAGGACGTTCCAGCCACCGCCGTCGATCACGAACGTGACGACGATCTCGGGGGGCGATGGGGACCGCGCGATCCCCGGGAGCGCACGTCCCTCGCGGCCGAGCGCGAGGAAGTCGTCGAAGCCGATCAGCTCGGCGATCGTAGGCGCGACGTCCGCCAGCGATACCCGATCCTCGGAGTCGGACGGCCGGACGCCGGCCCCGTAGACGACGAGGGGGACCCGTTCCAGGTACATCCACACGCTCGCGTGGCTCGTCCGCGGGTCCTGGGGGACGAGCGAGCGCGATTCCGCGGCGTAGTTCGCGCTGTTGAACGGCGCGACGAGCAGCTGCAGGTCGCCGCTCCGACCGGGGCGGTACGCGCGCGCGACGAGCTCGATGTACTCCGAGCCGAGCTCGCGGGCCATCGCCTCCTGGATCGGGCCGGGATCCGGGCGCGTGACGCGCCGGATCGTCCGGCCGAGCGCGGCGCCGCCCACGGAGGCGGCCGTGCCCAGGACGCCGGCGAGCGCGAGGAGCCGCCGCCGCCCGGGGTCCGTCGGCGCCGACATCCGTTGCACCGAGCGCGCGGCGACCAGCGCCACGACCAGGCAGGCGAGGCCGGCGATCACCCCGAGCAGCGCGCTGCCGGCCAGGCCGACAGCGAGTCCGACGGATCCCGCGAGCACGGCCGGCCACACGACGACCGCGGTTCGTGGGGTGGTCACGGGGCCATCCTCTCGCATCCGATCCACTGGGCCGGAACGCGCCGGCACCGGCTGCGCGCGCGCTAGGTGCGCTTGCGGTCGAGGTCCAGGAACGGCATCGGCACGACGGTCGCGCCCACCTTGCCGCGCTCGCTCTCGACGGTCCACTCCACGGACACCCGCGTTCCGACCTGGGCGAGGCCGCGGTCGAGGGAGCCGAAGCCGACCATCTTCTTGATCGTGGGACCCCACGTGATCGACGTCGCGCGTCCCACCTGCGTGCCCTCTCGGTAGACGGGGACCGGATCACGGTGCACGTACGGCGAGATCTGCGGCGCGAGACCGTGCCGCGCGTACATCGCCTCGATCGTGTCCCAATCGAGCTCCAGCCCGACCAGCCGGCGGGCGGGGCCGCCCGCCGCTCGCTCGGCCAGGAGCGCGCGCTCGCCCGTGAACGTCGCCTCCTTCTCGAACGCCACGAGCCGGCCCAGCCCGATCTCGAAGGGCGAGTACTTGAGCTCCGGCGCGAAAGCGTGCCTCGCGCTCGTGAACTCCGCCTCGATCAGGATCAGGCTCGCCTCCACCCTGCTGATGTCGAGGGCCTGGATGCCGGCCGGCCGGATCCCGAACGCCTCGCCGACGTCGAACAATCGGTCCCACACCGCCAGGGCGCCGTTCGATGGGATCCAGAGCTCGTACCCACGGTCGCCGGTGTAGCCGGTCCTGGTCACGTCGACGTCGACGCCGCCGATCGCGGTGGCTCGTCGACGGAAGTACCGCAGGCCGGCCCAGTCCTCCTCGGTCGCGGCCTCCAACACCTCCCGCGACAGTCGTCCCTGCAGCGCGAGACCGGCCGTTCCCTCGGAGACATCGTCGATCCGAACGTCCAGGCCCGTGGCGTTCAGCGCGAACCAGCGGAAGGACGGATCCGCCGCCGTGACGCGGAACCGGTCGGACGCGAGCCGGGTGATCGTGCCGTCGTCGATCACCTTGCCCTCTTCGTCGCACCACGGCGTGTAGATCACCTGATCGATCGCGACCTTGGAGACGTCCCGCGTGACCACGCGGTCGAGGAGGGCCGCCGCGTCGCGCCCCTCCGCCACGTACTTGTAGAGCGGGCTCACGTCGATCACCGCGGCCGCCTCGCGGATCGCGTTGTACTCGATGTCGACGAAGTCGGCGAACACCGCGGGGGCGTGGTAGCCGGACCACTCGCCCCAGGACAGCTTCGTGTTCAGATCGCGCTGCCGTTCGAAGAACGCCGTGCCCACGCTCACGCGCTCAGGGTAGCGGCGGGTGCTCCGGCCCCGGGCCGGCATCGGCTGACTACTGGTCAGGGGCCCCGGGGCCCCGTCGGGCGGCCGTGGCTAGCATCCTCGGCCGGCGCCCGCCGGGCGTTCGATAGCCTTCGCGACGACCCGCCCGGGGAAGACGAGGACGACACCGATGGCGCAACGTTACGACGCGGTCGTGATCGGCGGAGGCCACAACGGTCTCGTGACGGCCGCGTACCTCGCGAAGGCCGGCAAGCGCGTGATGGTCCTCGAACGCCGGCACGTCCTGGGCGGCGCCGCGGTCACCGAGGAGATCGTGCCCGGGTATCGGTTCAGCGTCTTCTCCTATGTGGTCTCGCTGCTGCGGCCGGAGATCATCCGCGAGCTGGAGCTGCCGAAGCACGGGCTCGAGATCATGCCGCTCGACGGGACGATCACGCCCCTCGACGACGATGCCCTGTGGCGGGTCAACGATCACGGCCGCACCGTCCGTGAGCTGCGCCGGTGGTCGCTGAACGACGCCGAGGCCTACGAGGAGTACGGACCCCTGATGGCGGAGATGGCCCGGTTCATCAAGCCGATCCTCTCGATCGTCCCGCCGGACCCCGGGAAGGTGTCGGTACGGGACTGGCTTCCGCTGACCCCACTGGCCAGGACGTTCAGGGATCTGCCGACGCGCCTGCAGACCACGTTCATCCAGCTGATGACGATGTCGGCGGCCGAGTTCCTCGACCAGTGGTTCGAGACCGATCCGCTGAAGGCGACGATGAGCGCATCGGGGATCATCGGGACGTTCCAGGGACCGCGATCGCCCGGCACGGCCTACGTCCTGCTCCACCACTACATGGGCGAGATCGACGGAGCATATCGCGCGTGGGGCGTGCCACGCGGCGGAACGGGCAGCATCTCCGAAGCGATCGGGAACGCCGCTCGCGCGAACGGCGCCGAGATCCGGCTCGAGGCGCCGGTCGCGCGGATCGACGTGCGCGGCGACCGCGCGACCGGCGTCACGCTCGCCTCGGGCGAGCAGGTCGAGGCCGACCTCGTCCTGTCCTCGCTGGACTCGCGATGGACGTTCATCAAGCTGCTGGAGGACGGCGTGCTCGACCCGGCGTTCCGCGAGGAGGTCCTCCGATACAAGTACCGCGGGTCGAGCGGCAAGGTGAACCTGGCGCTCGACGGCCTCCCGGAGCTCTCGTGCAAGCCCGGGACGGGGGAGTGGTTGCGTGGGGCGATCTCGTTCTCGCCGTCGCTCGACTACCTCGAGCACGCCTACGACGACGCGAAGTACGGGAGGCCGTCGGCTCGGCCGTACATCGACATGATCATCCCGAGCCTGCTGGATCCCACGATGGCGCCGCCCCGCGGCCACGTGATGAGCTGCTTCGTCCAGTACGCGCCCTACCGGCTGGCCGGGAACGCGATCTGGGACGACACGGCGCGCGAGGTCTTCGGGCAGAACGTGATCGACACGATCGAGGAGCGGTTCCCCACGATCCGCGAGCACATCGTGGGGACGCAGTTCATCACGCCCAAGGACATCGAGGACGTCACGGGCCTGACCGAGGGGAACATCTTCCAAGGGGAGCTCTCGCTCGAACAGCTCTTCTTCAACCGCCCGGTTCCCGGCTGGGCCCGGTATCGCACCCCGATCCGCGACCTGTGGATGTGCGGGTCCGCGACGCATCCCGGCGGCGGGATCATGGGAGCGCCCGGCCGGATCGCGGCCCTCCAGGTGCTCGGCGGACGGCGCGGCCGCCGCGGCGGGAGGGCGGCCTGAACGTGGCCTCCCCCGACGTCGTCGTGATCGGTGCCGGCCACAACGGCCTGATCGCGGCCGCGCTCCTAGCCAAGGACGGCAGGGCGGTGACGGTCTTGGAGCGGGCCGACGAGGTCGGCGGGATCCTCCGGGGTGCCGAGATCGCGCCGGGCTTCGTGGCCCCGGGGATCGCGCACACGATCGGCCGGCTCCGCAAGACCGTGATCGACGAGCTCGAACTGGAGCGACACGGCCTGCAGCTCCTCACGCCGGCGGCCCGGCTCTTCGCGCCACAGCCGGACGGGTCCTCCGTCACGTTCTGGGCCGACCCGGCGCGGACGGCCGCGGAGCTCAGGGACCGGAACCCTCGCGACGGGGACGCTTTCCTCGAGTTCGACCAACGGGTCCGCGCCATGGCGTCGTTCCTCGCGTACGTGAACGTCGCGACTCCGCCGGACCTCCGCGCTCCCACGATCGCCGACGCGCTGTCCGGGCTCCGCGTCGGCTGGGCCTTCCGCGGCCTCGGCGCCCGCAACGGGCGGGAGGCGATCCGCGCGATGCCGATGGCCGTCGCCGATCTGCTCCGGGAGGCGTTCGAGGAGGATGCCGTCGCGGGTCCGCTGTCGACCCGGGGGGTGCTGTTCACGGCCTGTGGTCCGTGGTCGGCGGGCACGGCGGCGGTGTTCCTGAACGACGCCGCCGGCAACGACGGCGGCGCGGCCGGGACGGCCGTGTTCCCGCGAGGCGGGACGCAGGCGCTCGCGGCCGCGCTCGCGAAGGCGGCGAGCGAGGCCGGCGCCGAGATCCGGACGAACGCGGAGGTCATCTCGATCCGGTCCCGCGACGGGCGGGTCCTGGGCGTCACGCTGGCCGACGGCACCGAGATCGACGCAGCGCTCGTGGTATCCGCGGCGGACCCGAAACGGACCCTCGCGATGTGCGATCCCGTCGAGCTGGGGCCGACGACGGTCTGGCGCGCCAACAACATCCGCCAGCCGGGCTCGACCGCGAAGGTCGACCTCGCGTTGTCGGGGCTGCCCGCGTTCCACGAGGACGAGGAGCGGATGCGCGGTCGGATCGTCCTCGGGCCGTCGATCGACTACGTGGAGCGAGCCTCGGACGCGCGGAAGTACGGGCAGTTCGCCGAGGAGCCGTGGATCGAGGCCACGATCCCGTCCCTCGTCGATCCGTCGCTCGCGCCCGAGGGCAGGCACGTGGTGAGCGCGATCGTCCAGTCCGCCCCCCGGCACCTGCGGGACGGCGGCTGGGCGAGCGAGCGTGAGCGGCTGGGCGACGTGGCCGTGAAGACGCTCGAGCGCTTCGCGCCCGGATTGGGGGAGCTCGTCGAGGCTCGTCGCGTCGTCACCCCCGAGGACCTCGAGACGGAGCTCGGTCTCACGGGTGGGCACGTCCAACACGCGGAACCCGGCCTCGACCAGTTCTTCGCATGGCGTCCCCTGAACGGCCACGCGCGGTACCGCTTCGTCCTGGACGGGCTGTACCTGGCCGGCTCGGGCGCCCACCCGGGCGGGGGGATCACCGGCGGGCCCGGGCACAACGCGGCCCGGCAGATCCGCAAGGACGTCGGCCGCCGACCTCGATGAGCGACGACCGGCCGTTCCGCATCCCCGAGAGCACGCTCTACGCGACCGAGGCCGACGAGTTCGGCGAGTACTACTGGACCGACCTGCCCCACTACGCGGACTGGCGCGGGTCGTTCTCCAAGGTCGCCTGGGCCGTCGACGAGGATGCGATCCGGGGTGCCGGCGCCGACGTCGCGATCGTCGGCGCGCCCTACGACGAGGGCGTCTCGGCGCGACCCGGCGCGCGGTTCGGCCCGAAGGCGATCAGGACCGCGCACTTCACGACCGGGAACCCCTGGTCGTGGTCGATCCAGACGAAGGTGGCGCCGTTCGACGTGCTGACCGTCGTGGACGCGGGCGACGCGCCGATCGTCCCCGGCCGGCCGGAGCGCTCCCTGCGCGTGATCCACGAGAAGGTCCGGCGCGTCGCGCGCGCGGGCGCGATCCCGATCGTGCTCGGCGGCGATCACTCGGTGACGTATCCGTCGGCGGCGGCGGTCGCCCGCGTCCACGACCCCGCGACGATCGGCATCGTGCACTTCGACGCCCACGCTGACACCGCCGCCGACCAATGGGGATCGTTGATCGGGCACGGCCAGCCGATGCGCCGGCTCCTGGAGGAGGGGTGGGTGGCCGGACCGAACTTCGTCCAGGTGGGACTGCGCGGCTACTGGCCGGACCGGGAGACCTTCGACTGGATGCGCGAGCGGGGCCTCCGCTGGCACACCCAGGTCGAGCTGGAGGAGCGCGGCGTCGAGGCCGTGATCGACGAGGCGATCGCGCAGGCGCTGGACGGGCCCGATCGGATCTACCTCTCCGTCGACATCGACGTGGTCGACCCGGGGATGGCGCCGGGGACGGGGACGCCGGAGTCCGGCGGGATGCTCGGCCGCGAGCTCCTCCGCGCCGTCCGGCGGATCGTCCGGGCCGTCGAGCTGGCCGGGATGGACGTCGTCGAGGTCTCGCCCCCGTACGACCACGCCGAGGTCACCGCGATCCTCGCGCAGAACGTCGTGATGGAGGCGATCAGCTCGCTGGCGGCACGCCGGGCCTGATCGCCGTCGCGCGGTACCCTCGGCACCATGTGCCGGAGCATCAAGCGATTGCGAGAGCCGCACGGGGAGGGCTTCGCCTCCGACGAAGAGATCCGCGAGGCCGCCCGCCAGTTCGTCCGGAAGGTGAGCGGCTTCGGGACGCCATCGTCGCGACACGCCGAGGCGTTCGAAGCCGCCGTCGAGGAGGTGGCGGCGTCCTCGAGACGGCTGCTGGCGACGATCGACGCCACGCTGCGGAGCCGCGCGTGACGAGCTACCCCCTCGACCCGTCGCCCGAGCAGATGCGGGCGATGGGGAAGGCCGCGATCGACTACGTGGTGGGCTTCGTCCACGGGCTCGACGACGCCCCGGCTCGTAACGTCGACGGCGCCCTCGAGGCGGCTCTGCGGCTGCGACGGTCGCCGCCCGAGGAGGGCGGCTCGTTCGACGAGGTGTTCGCCGAGTTCCGCGACGCCGCCGCGAGGGCCTACGAGACCTGCGGCCCCGGCTACCTCCCGTACATCCCCGGCGGAGGACTGTACGCATCCGCGCTCGGCCAGTTCCTCGCGATGTCGGTGAACCGCTTCCCGAACCTGTGGGAGGTCGCGCCCGGGCTCGTCCAGATCGAGCAGAACGTGATCCGGTGGCTCTGCGACCTGTTCGGGTACCCGGAGGATGCGCGTGGGATCCTCACGACCGGCGGCTCGCTCGCGAACCTGTCCGCGATCGTGACGGCCCGCCACGTGAAGCTCGGCGAGGACTTCATGGACGGCACCTATTACGTGAGCGAGCAGGCGCACGCGTCGGTGCCGAAGGCGGCCGCGATCGCGGGCCTCCCGCGCCGCGCGATGCGCCTCGTCCCGGTCGACGCCGAGCTCCGGATGGACGCCGCCGCGCTGAAGGCGATGGTGGCGGACGATCGCGCGGCCGGCCAGCGTCCGTTCCTCGTCGTACCGGCCGCGGGCACCACGAACACCGGTGCGATCGATCCGATGGACGCGGTCGCCGACGTCGCCGCGGCCGAGGACCTGTGGATGCACGTCGACGCCGCGTACGGCGGCTTCTTCCACCTCACGGAGCGCGGTCGCGAGTGGTTCCGGGGGATCGAGCGAGCCGACTCGATCACGCTCGACCCGCACAAGGGGATGTTCCTGCCCTACGGGACGGGGTCCCTGGTGGTCCGCGACGGCTCGGCGCTGCGCGACGCGCACTTCGTCGGCGCCGAGTACCTCCAGGATCGGGCGGCCGAGGCCGAGCTCCCGAACTGGACCGAGTACTCGCCGGAGCTGTCCCGGGACCACCGCGGATTCCGGGTGTGGCTTCCCCTCGTCCTGCACGGCGTGAACGCGTTCCGCGACGCGCTCGACGAGAAGCTCGACCTCGCGCAGCACCTCTACGCCGCCCTCGCGGAGATGCCGGAGCTCGAGCTGCCCTGGACACCGCAGCTGTCCGTCGTCCCGTTCCGGCTGGCGGGGGCGACCGACGAGGAGAACCGCGCGTTCCTCTCGAGGATCAACGACGAGGATCGCGTGTACCTCTCGAGCACCACGATCGAGGGCCGGCACGTGATCAGAGCGTGCATCGTCAGCCATCGGACCCACCGGGACCGGATCGACGAGGCGATCGAGATCATCGGTCGCGCGGCCCGCGGGGCCACGGCCGACGCAGCCGTGACGCCGGCCGAGCTGGGATGAACCGCGCATGCCGGAGCTGCCGGAGATCCAGGCGCTCGCGGAGCGGGTCGCCGCCGTGGTCGCCGGAGCGACGCTCGAGCGATTCGACCTCCTCCAGTTCTCCTCCCTGAAGACGGTGACTCCCCGGCCGTCGGAGCTCGTCGGCCGACCGTTGGAGGAGGTCGGGCGCCGGGGGAAGTACCTGGTCTTTTCGTTCGACGTCGGCGACCGGATGCTCGTGCACCTGTCGCAGGGCGGGCGGCTGGACGTCGAGGCGCCGCCGAAGGCGACGAAGCCGCGCGGCGCGGTGGCGAGGCTCCGCTTCGCCGGCCGCCCGGCGCTCCTCGTGAAGGAATTCGGCAAGGAACGGAAGGCCGGCATCTGGGTCCTCGGCGACGGTGACGACGGGCCGCTCGCCGCGCTGGGACCCGAGGCGCTCTCCGAGGAGGCCGCGACGTTCTTCCGGGAGAGCACCGACGCGCGCCGGGTCCACACGATCCTCCGGGACCAGCGCACGGTCGCGGGTGTGGGCCGTGGCTACTCGGACGACACCTTGCACCACGCGATGCTGTCGCCGTACGCGATCCTCGGGAAGCTCGACGCGGGCGAGCGCGATCGGCTGGTCGCCGGGCTCCACGCGATCATGACCGACGCCCTCGAGGTCGAGCGGCGCCGCAACGGCGGCCTCCCGACGAAGCTCGGGGACCACTTCACGGTCCACGGGCGATGGGGGCAGCCCTGCCCCCGCTGCGGTGCCGACCTCCGCCGCGTGTCCTACGAGTCCCACGAGGTCACGTACTGCCCCCAGTGCCAGACCGGCGGGAAGATCCTCGCCGATCGCCGGCTGTCTCGGCTCATCCGGTAGCGTCCGGCGGCGTGACCGACGAGATCGATCCGCCCGAGTTCGAGGACGCGCTCCCGCCGCCGGCCCCGCCCGAGGCGCGGCACCCCGGATGGGTCGGACGGTTCCGGGGGCACGGGATCGACCTCACGCCGCTCAGGGTCTCCGCCGACTTCCGCCATCTCTTCGTGGGTCAGGCGATCTCGGAGTTCGGGACCCAGATCACGTTCGTGGCGGTGCCCTTCCAGGTCTACGAGATCACCGGCTCGACGGCGATGGTGGGGCTGCTCGCCCTCACCGAGGTGCTGCCGCTCGTCGTCCTGCCGATCGTCGGCGGCGCGATCGCCGACGCGGTCGAGCGCCGGCGGTTCCTGATGATCGCGCAGGGGGCCGTGGCCGCCCTCTCGGTCGCGCTCGCGGTGAACGCCTTCCTGTCGGATCCGCGGGTCTGGGTGCTGTTCGCGTTCTCGTTCCTGTGGGCATCGGCGTACTCGATCTACTCGCCCGCCTTCCGGGCGTGGCCCGCGCGCCTGCTCACGCCGGACCTGTTCACGTCCGCGCTGGCCCTGGAGGTCGTGTACTACCAGTCGGCTGCGATCGCCGGCCCGATCCTCGCCGGCCTCCTGATCCACGCGTACGGGGTGGGATGGGCGTACCTCCTGGACGCCGTCAGCTACCTCGCGGTGATCCTCGCGCTGACCGGGATGCGCCCGTCGCCGCCGACCGCGGAACGCCTCTCGATCGGGTGGTCCGCGATCCGTGAGGGCCTGCGGTTCCTCCGGGGCAAGCAGGTCCTTCAGGGCACGTTCTTCATCGACCTGATCGCGATGATCTTCGGGATCCCCGTCGCGCTCTACCCGGCGTTCGTGCTCGACGTGCTCGGCAGATCGGTGGCGGCCCTGGGCTTCCTCTACGCCGCCGAGGCGCTCGGCTCCCTGCTGATCGCCTTGTTCAGCGGCCGCGCGAAGCACGTTCGCCGGCAGGGACTCGTCACGATCGTCGCCTGCATGTGCTGGGGCGCGGGCATCGTCGGGTTCGGGTTCTCGTCCACGCTCGGCGTGGCGATGCTGTTCCTGATGCTGGCGAGCGCGGCGGACATGGTGAGCGGTCTGTACCGCGACGCGATCATGAAGACCGTCACCCCCGACGAGATGCGCGGGCGGATGGAGGGCGTCAGCCTGGCGGTCGTGGGCACCGGGCCGTCGCTCGGCAACGCCGAGGCGGGCCTGCTCGCATCGCTGACGAGCGTGCGGACCTCGATCGTGTCGGGCGGGATCGCCTGCATCGTCGGCGCCGGCGTCCTCGGGCTGCTCCTCCCTCGGTACCGTCGCTACGACGCGCGGAGGCCCTCCCCCTAGGTCCGGGACGTGCGGCCGAGCACCGGCGGCCGGGTCCGCACGAGCCCGCGATCCGACGTCCACTGCGCGAAGGGGGCCTCGGTGAGCGCCGCGAGCGAGACCAGGACCCGGTCGTAGTTGACCCGCCAGCCGGAGAAGTCACGCCACGCCTCATCCCGATCGGGCTTCAGCGGCACGCCCGCGTCCCGGAGCTCATCCAGCACCTCCTCCCACTCCCTGCGATCGATCGAGATCGGATCCTCCGGCTGCGGGTCGGGATCGTGGTCGATCCGGAAGAAGTCGGCGATCGCCCGCAGGCACAGGTAGCCGGATCGGATGCAGAACTCGGCCTTCACGTCCCTGCGGATGTCCACGGACGACAGGACGATCGCCGCCCCGTCGAGGACCGCACCCGCCGACGTGATCCACGACTCGCTCGGATGGGACGAGCGGAAGAACACCAACGAGGGGTGCGAAGTGTGCGTCTCCTCCACGTCGACGAACCAGCGCTCCCACTCCGCCCAGACCTCGTGGATCTCCGGCAGTCGCTCGAGGCGCCAGTAGCGCCAGATCATCTCTCGCGCCGATGGTGGGGACCCCGCACGCACCTCGAGCGCCGTGATCCCGACCTCGCGTCGCGAATACGCCGCGTAGATCGTGGGGAGGTACGTGATCAGCAGCGCGAGGAGGAACAACCCGATCCCGGCCTCCAGGAAGATCAGGATCGTCGTCGCGACGTGTTCGGGTCGAGTGAAGCCGAGCGTGAGGAGCGAGGAGCCGGAGAGCTCGAGCGCCGCGAGCCAGCCCCGCTGCTCGATCCCCCAGAAGATCAGCGTGAAGCCGGTGAGGACCAGGGTGAGCCACGCCGCCAACGTCGCGATCAATCCGATCGGTGCGTACGCGCCCAGGATCCGGTCTCGGCGTCGGAAGCTCATCGACGGTCGCGCGATGAGCTCGAACAGCCACCGGAGCATCACGAAGACCGATCGGGTGATCCGAGACGCGGTCGCGCGAGGCAGGACCACGGTCTTGACCGCGGAGCCGACCGCGGCTGCGACCAGCACGACGCCGACCCCGACGGCGAGCACCCGCCAGGCCATCACGGCCGTGATGCTAGGGCTTCCGCTACTCGACGGCCGCGCCCACCCGCTCGCGCTCGGCCGCCGCGGCGTGGATCTCGTCGGCGTGGGCGCGGCCGGGGATCAGCCGGTTCGCTACGACGGCGGCCGCGAGCAGGATGAGACCCGCGATCAGCAGCGCGAGGTGGAAGCCGCTCATGTAGGCGTCGCGGAACGCGGCGCCGAAGCCCGCCACCTGCTCCGGCGAGAGCCCGAGGGCGCCGAGCTGCTCGGGCGAGACGAATCCGTGGGAGGCGGCCCCGGCGACGGCGGATGCCTGTTCCTGGGACAGCCCCAGGGCGGCGAGGTTCGGCACGAGCACGGAGCCGAGGCGGTCGAACAGGACCGTGCCGAGGAGCGCGATGCCCACGACGCCGCCCACCTCGCGGCTCGTGTTCGTCATCGCCGACCCGAGCCCGGCGCGGGCGGGCCCCACGGCGCCCATCACCGCGGCCGTCATCGGGGCCATCGTGGAGCCGAGCCCGTGGCCCATCATCACGAACAGGATCGCGATGACCCAGATCGACGTGCCGGGCTGCACGAACGTCAGGCCGAGGAGCCCGGCCGACGCGAGCGTCAGCCCGTACATCATCGGGATCCGGGGGCCGATCCGCTGGGCGACGTGCCCCGCGATCGGGGCCGTGCCGATGATCGCGAGCGTCATCGGCAGGAACCGGACCCCGGTCTCGAACGGCGTGTACCCCCTGATCGACTGCATGTACAGCGTCACGAACAGGAAGATCGAGAACATGCTGAGCGACACGGAGAACGCGACGGCGTTCCCGGCGCTGAATGCCGGGATGCGGAAGAAGGGCAACGGCATCATGGCGTGTGGGCTCCGGTGCTCCCAGACGACGAACGCGACCAGCAGGACGCCGGCCGCGACGAGGGAGCCGACGATCAGGGGATCGCTCCAGCCGCGCTGGTTCGCCTCGATCAGACCGAACGTCAGGGCGAAGAGTCCGCCCGTTCCGAGCGCCAGCCCGGGCAGATCCAGGTGCCGCGTCTCGACGGAGACCGATTCATGGACGGTCCTCGACGCGATCGCGAAGGCGACGATCCCGATCGGGACGTTGATGAAGAAGACGGTCTCCCACCCCACGTGTTCCACGATGTAGCCGCCGAGCGTCGGCCCGAGCGCGAGCGCGAGGCCGCTCACGCCGGCCCACAGCCCGATCGCGCGGGAGCGTTCCTCCGGCGGGAACGTCACCGTGAGGATCGACAGCGTCCCGGGCAACAGGAGCGCCGCGCCGACCCCTTGGAGTGCGCGGAACGCGATCAGCTGACCGCCGGATCCGGAGAGCCCGCATCCGAGCGACGCGAGCGTGAAAATCGCGAGGCCGGTGAGGAACATCCGCTTGCGGCCGTAGCGGTCGCCGAGGATCCCGCCGGTCAGGAGCAGCGACGCGAGGGCCAAGACGTAGCCGTCGATGATCCACTGCAGGTCGGACACGGTCGCGCCGAGCTCCCGCTGGATCGTGGGAAGCGCGATGTTCACGACGGTGTTGTCGAGCATCGCCATCGCGAGGGCGAAACACATCGTGAAGAGCACGACGACCTTCTCGCGGGCGTTCTCCCCCTTGAAGCCGAGAACGGTCACGTTGCGACTCCCTTCACGGACGCGCGTCTCCAGGGGCAACCCGCGGCGGCGCCGCGCTGTTCCCGGCTACGTCAGCTTGTTGTAGAGGCGGATCGAGAGCGGGATGAAGACCGCGACGATCCCGACGATCCAGAGAGCCGACCAGAGCATCAGCTGCTCGGGCGTGCCACCCATCGTCGAGAACTCGCCGAACGCGAAGTACCTGGCGAGGTTCGCCCAGTGCGTGATCGGGTTGTTCCGCGCGATCACCTGCACCCACTCGGCCATCCCCTCGACCGGCACGAGGGCGGAGCTCATGAACACGAGCGGGAAGATGCCCGTGAACGCGGCCGCCTGCACGGCCTCGAGCTTCTTCACCGACAGGGCGATCCAGGCCATCACCCACGAGAACGCGAAGCTCACGGCCATCACGAGCACGATCATCAGGATCGCGTTCAGGAGGCCGTTCTCGAACGAGAAGCCCACGAGGTAGCCGATCCCGATCACGACGAGGAGCAGGATGAAGTTCTTGATCAGGTCGGACGTCGCCCGTCCGGCGAGCATCGCGGAGCGAGCCATCGGGAGCGAGCGGAACCGGTCGACGAAGCCGGCCTTCAGGTCCTCGGCGATCCCGATCGCCGTCGTCGTCGCGCCGAAGATCGCGTTCTGGATGATGATGCCCGGCATCAGGAACATCACGTAGCCGCCGAGCGCGACGATCTCCGGCGGCACGTTCGCCACGTTGTCGGCGAACACGTACACGAATAGCAGGACGAACATCACCGGCTGCACGAGCTCGAAGACGAGGACCGCAGGGATCCGGACGATCTGCATCAGGTTCCGTCTCGCGACCACCAGCGAGTCCTGGACCGAGATCGCGGCGCGCGTGGCGATCCCGGGCGGACGGACGGCGACGGCGCTCATCGGTCCTTCCTCTTCCTGCGCTTCTTCTTCTCGGGCTCCGGCTCGGAGGCCGCTTCCTCCTCGAGCGCCATCTCCGCCGCATGCCCGGTGAGCGACAGGAACACGTCGTCCAGCGTGGGCCGGTGCAGCGCGATCTCCTCGATCGGCACGTCGGCGTCGTCGAGCCGACGCACGGTCTCGAGGAGCACCCTCGGGCCCTCGCTCCCGACCGGGATCCTGATCAGCCGCAGATCGGCGTCCACCGCGGGCTCGTCGGATCCGAGCCCGCGCAGCCGGTCCGCGGCGCCCGAGACGTGCTCGGCCGCTACGTGCAGCTCGAGCACCTCGCCGCCGACCTTGTCCTTCAGCTCGGTCGAGGTGCCCTCGGCGATAACGGTCCCGAGGTCGATGACCCCGATCCGGTCGCAGAGCTGGTCGGCCTCCTCGAGGTACTGCGTGCAGAGGAGCAGCGTGGTGCCCCCGGCTTGGAGATCGCGGATCAGTTCCCACAGGACGAGGCGGCTGCGCGGATCCAGGCCCGTCGTGGGCTCGTCCATGAATAGGACACGAGGTCGTCCGACGAGGCTGGCGCCGACGTCCAGCCTCCGGCGCATACCCCCGGAGTAGGTCTTCGCCGTCCGGTGGGCCGCGTCGGCCAGCTCGAACCGCTCGAGGACCTCTTCCGCGCGCCGGCGCGCCTCCTTCCGCGGCAGGTGGTAGAGGCGCCCGACCATCTCCAGGTTCTCGAGCCCGGTCAGATTCTCGTCGACCGCCGCGAACTGGCCCGCGAGCCCGATCACGGGCCGGAGGAGGATCGCGTCTCGAACGACGTCGAAGCCTGCGACCGAGGCCGTGCCATCGTCAGGCTGGAGGAGCGTCGTGAGGATCCGGATCGTGGTCGTCTTGCCGGCGCCGTTCGGGCCCAGGAGCCCGAAGACCTTGCCCTCGTCGACCGCGAGGTCCACGCCCTTGACGGCCTGTACGTCGCCGAACGATTTCTTCAATGCGTCGGTGCTGATGATGGGCTGGTCCATGAGGACGAGAGACTAGCGGCAGGCGATGACGGCGGCACGCTCGCCAGATGAACGGAAGTTGACCGTCGCAAGACTGTAATCCGTATTACCTAGACGGAATATCATGGTTCCACGGCCTGTTCTCCAAGGCGTGGAAAGGACCGAGGACATGAACGAGCTCGACACCCAGGCGTTGCCCCTGCTGCCCCTCACGACCGGCGTCGTGCTGCCCGGCATGGTGGTGACCCTCACGATCGAATCCGACGAGGCGCGGGCCGCGATCGGCGCCGCCGCGGACGGCGACGACGCCCGGCTGCTCACGGTGCCGCGCGTCGACGGGCGCTACGCTCGCGTCGGCGTGGTGGCGAAGATCGAGGACGTCGGCCGCCTGCGCAACGGAGTCGAGGCGGCGGTGATCCGCGGCCTGCGCCGCGCCACGGTGGGGCTGGGCGTGCCGGGGACCGGCGACGCGACCTGGGTCCAGGTCGGCGCCGAGCCGGACGAGCCCGTGAGCGAGCGGGCGCGCGAGCTCGCGGGGGAGTACCGCGCCGCGATCGAGGCGATCACGGACGCGCGGGGCGTGCCCGCCGTCGCGGAGTTCCTGCGAGGCGTCGGCGACCCGGGTCAGCTCGCGGACACGTCCGGGTACTCGCCGGATCTCTCGTTCGAGCAGAAGGTCGAGGTCCTGGAGACGCTCGACGTGGAGGCCCGCCTCGAGAAGGTCCTCCGCTGGGCGAAGGAGACGCTCGCCGAGGTGGAGGTCAAGGAGCGGATCCGCGACGAGGTCGCGGGCAACCTGGAACAGCGCCAGCGAGAGGTCCTGCTCCGCGAGCAGATGGCGGCGATCCGAAAGGAGCTCGGTGAGGACGACTCGGAGAACGTCGTCGAGGAGTACCGGACGAAGATCGCCGACGCCGGCATGCCGGAGGACGTCCGACTGCAGGCCGAGCGCGAGCTCGGCCGGCTCGAGAGGACGTCCGAGCAGTCGCCGGAGTACGGCTGGATCCGGACCTACCTCGACTGGCTCCTCGACGTTCCCTGGTCGAGCCGCACCGATGACAACCTCGACATCGCCGAGGCCCGTGCGGTGCTCGACGCCGACCACGAGGGCCTCGGCGACGTGAAGGACCGGATCCTCGAGTACCTCGCGGTGCGGAAGCTGCGCGCCGACCGGGGGCTCGTGGAGGCCGGCGGCCGGGGCTCGGGCGCGATCCTGACGTTGGTCGGACCGCCCGGCGTCGGGAAGACCTCGCTCGGCGAGTCCGTCGCTCGCGCCTTGGGTCGGAAGTTCGCACGCGTCTCGCTGGGTGGGATCCACGACGAATCCGAGATCCGCGGCCACCGTCGCACCTACGTCGGCGCCTTGCCGGGCCGGATCGTCCGCGCGTTGAAGGACGCGGGGACGAAGAACCCGGTGATGATGCTGGACGAGGTCGACAAGGTCGGCGCCGACTGGCGCGGCGACCCCTCGAGCGCCCTGCTCGAGGTCCTCGACCCGGCGCAGAACCACACGTTCCGCGACCACTACCTCGACGTCGATCTCGACCTGTCCGAGGTGCTGTTCATCGCGACCGCGAACGTGGCGGAGACGATCACGGGACCGCTGCTCGACCGGATGGAGGTGATCCGGATCGACGGCTACACCGAGGACGAGAAGGTCGTGATCGCGCGGCGGCACCTGCTGCCGCGCCAGATCGAGCGCACGGGCCTCCGCCCCGAGGAGGTCGACGTCGCCGACGACGCCCTCCGAGGAGTCGTCGGCGACTACACGCGTGAGGCGGGCGTCCGCAACCTCGAGCGTGAGCTCGGGAAGATCCTGCGCAAGGTCGCGACGAAGCTGACGTCGGGCGAGGCCACGGCGCCGGTCCACGTGGACGCGTCGGACCTCCGGACGTACCTGGGCCGACAGAGGTTCTTCTTCGAGGCCGCGGAGCGGACGGCGGTCCCCGGCGTCGCGACGGGGCTCGCCGTGACCGGCATCGGCGGCGACGTCCTGTTCATCGAGGCGACCCGAGAGGCGGTGGCGGAGGACGGTCTGACGCTGACCGGGCAGCTCGGGGACGTGATGAAGGAGTCGGCGCGGATCGCGCTGTCCTACGTGCGCTCGCACGCCGAGGAGCTCGACGTCCCGGCCGAGCGGCTACACGGCCGCTTCCACGTCCACGTGCCGGCGGGCGCCGTGCCGAAGGACGGTCCGAGCGCCGGGGTCGCGATGACGACCGCGCTCGCGTCGCTGCTCAGCGGACGTCCCGTCCGGGCCGAGGTCGGGATGACGGGCGAGGTCACGCTCCAGGGCAAGGTCCTGCCGATCGGCGGCGTGAAGCAGAAGGTGCTCGCCGCGCACCGGGCGGGCCTCAAGGAGGTCGTGCTGCCCTCGCGGAACGAGGGCGACCTCGACGACGTCCCGGAGCAGGTGCGCGAGGAGATGACGTTCCATCTCGCCGACGACGCGGCCGAGGTGCTCGCGATTGCGCTCGGCGGAGCCCACGAGGGCTCGACCGAGACTGACGCCGCGTAGCAGTGTGTCGGCGTGATGGCGGCACGCCGACGAGGCGGCGTCAACCATCCGCGGTTCACGATCCGGTCAACTCGACGGTGCTGCGCTGGGTCGGTCCGCTGCTGCGGGACGGGTGACGGACGTCGGCGCCCTCGCTACGGTGTCTCGCGGGACCCGGTGCGCTCCACGATCCGAGGGAGGGACGGACAGCGGATGACGACGCGAAGCCATCGCACGGCCAGGCTGGCCGTCGTCGCAGCGTCCATCTCCCTGCCGTCGCTGGTTGTTCCCTGGGCCGCAGTGCATGCGCTCGCCTCGCCGGCCCCGCGCAGTGAGACGCCGAGCGCTTCTCCATCTCCGGAGCCCACGACCTCGCCCGATCCGACCCCGTCTCCGGAAACGACACCCTCGTCCTCACCGAGCCCCTCGCTCGAAGCGAGTCCCTTCCCGGATCCTTCGCCAACACCGAGCCCGGCGCCGACCGCTTCCCCCACGCCGGCCCAAGGCCCGTTGGTACGTGGCGTCAGGATCCTGCCTTGGTTCGGGCCGATCTGGGGTGCCGGAGCTGATCCGGTCGGTGGAGACCCCGGCTCGGAGGGTCAGCCGCTCGAAGGCGGCCCGCCGAACGACGGTCGGACGCCGGATCTCTCGACCGCGCAGCTGCTCGGCGGCAGGCACTCTGCCGAGAGACTCGTCCTCGCGGCCGCGCTGCTGCGGGCCGCCGGCTGGTCCGAGGATCGGATCAGGCGAGAGATCTATCCGCCGTTCATCGTTGTCGGCCCAGCCAGCTGGGGCGACAGCTGGCATGCCCCTCGGTACGGGCCCGGGATCGTCCGCGAGCACGAGGGACAGGACGTGCTCTGCCGGTACGGGGCCGAGGTGCTCGCGCCGGAGAACGGCACGATCGAGTTCGACACGGGACTGCTCGGTGGACGATCCGCCCGCCTGTTCCGACCGGACGGCAGCTACTACTACTTCGCGCACTTCGTCGATTGGAACGATGAGCGGTTCTCCGACGGCGACGAGGTCCATCGCGGCGACGTCATCGGCTACTGCGGAGACACCGGGAACGCCACGGTCTCACACGTTCACTTCGGTTGGTACCGGCCCGACGGTGTCGCGATCGATCCGATGCGGCGAATGGTCTCGTGGCTCCACGAGGCCGAAGACGATCTCCCGATGAAGGTCAAGGAGGCGGCGGCCGCCGCGACTGAGTCGCTCGGTCCGGCGGAGCCCAGCCTGGACATCGTATGGGCGCTGCTCGACGACCCACTCTCCGAAGCCGGTGTCACCTCGCGGCGGACCACAGTCTCGACCGAGTCTCACGAACCGCTCGACCTCACCCCGGTGTTCATGTTCATGGTTCTCTTGGGGGTCTCGGCTCGACGGTCCGTCCGCCGACCGAAGCTCAGCCGGATTCCGCGACCGGGCGGAAGCACACCGGCAGCGACGACGATGTGGGCGAACCGAAGGAGTCCGTTTCTCTCCTGAGTCCCTCGGGGACCAGATCCGCGCGAAGCTCGACCTCGAGGACGACTCGGCGGAGGTCCGCAACCAGGCGAGGGCGTCAGGAGATCCCCGCGCGGAGCGAGTCGACGAACAGGCTCGCCGCGATCAGCACGCCCACGATCGCGCCGCCGGTCAGCACGAGCCGCTGGACGCTCCAGCGCTGGATCGAGACGCGCTCGCGGTCGGGAGCGAGCTCGCGGAACCGCTCCAGGATCGGCCGCCCGTCCTCTTCCAGCCTCGCCTGGAGCTCCGTGGGGATCGTGAGCCCCACGGAGCTGGCGAACGCCTCGGCGATCTCGTCGGGGGTGAAGACGCGCGTGGCGCGTTCGTACACGCGGTCCGGGTCGGTCCGGAGCGCGAGCACCATCATCATGTTCGCGAGGTCGATCGCCTGGCGCCAGGGCGAAGGGCGTACCTCGAGCGCCGACACGTCGACGAGCTGGAGCCGACCGCCGACGACCAGGAGGTTCGCGGGCTTGACGTCGCGGTGCGCGAGGCCCGCGTCCCACAGGGCTCGCACCAGCGAGAGCCCGTCGTCGATCACGGCGTCGCCGACGTCCGACTGGTTCAGCGTCTCCGCGCCCTCGAAGAACTCCGTCACGAGCATGTACTCGGTGTTCGGGGTGAGCTCGACGACGCCGTACGCGTGCGCGACGCGCACGCCGACGTCGTCGAGCAGCCGCAGGGCGTAGTCCTCGTACGTGACGAGCCTGCGGACCGAGCCGATCGGCGTCTCGTCCTCGAGCTGCCCGTACAGGATCGTGCGTCCGATCCGGTACCAGCGGTCCGCGCGCGCGTGCGACATCGAGTAGATCTTCGCGAACACGCGCGTCCCGTCCTCGAGCGTCATCCGGATCGGCGACGAGCCGCCCGACCCCTCGAGCCCGAACGGCTCCACGGCGGTCACGGCGAGGCCCAGCTCGTCGCGCATCGCGCGCACGATCGCCCCGACGCGCGCGCCGCTGATGTCGAGGTGCGCGGCGGTCCCACCGCGCCGGTAGGTGACGGGGAACGACTCCTCGGGGGCGAGCCAGCTGAACGCGACCTGCGTCACCACGCCGGCCAGCAACCAGCCGTACAGCATCGGGGTCGGGTAGTCGGCGGCCAGGTAGAGCTCGACGAGGACGACGAGGGCGATCAGGGCGTGCGCGACCACGCGGGCCGCGACGCGGACGCGCCCCGCCGGCACGAGGACGGCCACGATCGAGGTGAGGGTCACGGCGACCGCCGCGATCGAGCGCGAGGGGAACGCGAACGATCCCGGATCGGCCAGCACCGGGACCGCCGGCCGCGGAAGCGGGACCGACAGGAGGTTCACGACGAGCCAGTCGGTCACGACGATCGTCGCCAGGAACACCACGAGGTGCCGGATGCGCTTAACCGACGCGAGGACGACGACCGTCCCGACGCGCAGCGCCATGATCAGCGCCAGCGTCGTCGAGACGTGCATGGCCGTCGCCGCGTCCGTGCGCGCCGGCGTCCGCAGGTCCGCGAACGCGTCCAGGGTGGTGCGGTCGAACCCCGTGACCTCGCCGGTCGCCGCGAACGCGAGGCTCGCGACGATCCCGAGGCCCAGGACGATCCCGCCGGCCCACGCCCAGCCGATCGCCCGTGGGCCACGGGGGAGCGGCGGGGGCTCGCCGGAGGGTCGGCGCCGGCCCTCCATCCGGCGCGGGACGCTCGTCTCGCTCATCGCGTCCGTTCGCGGCGCGCGGCCCGGCCGAGGGCGAGGCGCACCACGGAGCCCACCGCGACGCCGAGCGACGCGCCCCCGATCACGTCGAGCGGGAGGTGCGCGCCGATGTACACGCGCGCGAACGAGACGACCCCGGCCAGACCGATCGCCCCGGCCCGCACCTCCGACGGGAGTGCCGGCATCGCGACGGTCGTGAGCGCCGCGGAGACGGCGGCGTGCCCCGACGGGAACCCGTGCGCGCCGCTCTCACCGCCGCGGATCCGAACCTCGCCCACCACACCGGCCGGACGTTCCCTTCGCACGAGGGCCTTGATCCCCTTCGCCCCGACCCAGGCGATCGTGCCCGCCGCGAGCAGCGAGAGGCCGAGGCGCCGCCTGCCGCGGAGGGCCGCGAGCGCGGCGATCGCGGGGGTGGTCCCGAACGTCCCGTACTGCATCGGAGCCCAGATCACCGGGTAGATCCCATCGGGCAGGTCGTTCGCCGCGCGGAAGGCGTCCTCCTCGCCCGCCGCGAGCCCCCGCCGCGCGGCCGACGCGGTGACGAGCAGGCCGGCGCTCCCCAGGGCGACGCCGATCGCCTCCGTGCCCCGCGCCGCCCTTCCCACCGCCCACCTTTCCGCCCGGCCCGCGGCCATCGGGCCGAGCCAGTGTCGCGGCGGGGGCCGGCCGAGGCAAGTCGGCGACGGCCGCGGCGCAGGTGCTTCGGGACGCAGGGTTCCCTCTCTATCCTGGCCCGGTGCCCCCCGGACTCCAGCTGATCGACCTCCGGCGCCGGTTCGGCGACGTCGTCGCGCTCGACGGGGTGAGCTTCGACGTCGACGAGGGCAGCGTCGTCGGCTTCGTCGGCCCGAACGGCGCCAGGAAGACGACCGCGATGCGGATCGCGCTCGGTGTGCTCGAGGCCGATGGGGGCGAGGTCCGATGGCGCGGGCGCGCGGTCGACGCCTCCGCGCGCCGGTGGTTCGGCTACATCCCCGAAGAGCGCGGGCTCTCTCCGAAGATGCGCGTGCTGGACCAGGTCGTCTACCTCGCTCGGCTCCACGGCAGCGGCCGAGCCGCCGCGAGCGCCCGCGGGCTCGAGATCCTCGAGACCCTGGCGAACGTCCGGACCGTGGCCGAGGGCGCGATCGGGGAGCTGCGCGCCTCGCGCGCACGGCGGCTCGTCCGGATCGAGGTCGTCGGCGCAACGGTCGACTGGTACGAGACGATCCCCGGCCTCCGGCCGGCCTGTTCGCCGCCGCGGGCGCGCTCGTGCCGCGGATGGAGGAGCTGCAGAACGCGATCGTGCCGATCAACCTCGTCGTCTTCGCGTCGTCCTTCATCGCGATCGGCGCGATCTAGGACCCCGACTCCACGCTCGCGATCGTCGCGTCGCTCGTGCCGTTCTCCTCGGCGCTCACGATGCCGGTGCGGATGGTGATGGGTGCGGCCACCCCGGCGCAGATCGGGGCCTCGCTCGCGATCCTCGTGGGGTCGACCGCGGCGCTGATCCCGCTCGCCGGCCGCGTGTACGCGGGCGCGGTCCTGCGGATCGGCGCGAAGGTGAAGCTCCGCGACGCGTGGCGCGCCGCCGCGTGATGGCACGCCGGTGGACGACCGCGAACGCCCGGCACGCGATCGCGATGCTGCGCTACGGGCGGAACCCCGCCGAGACCGTGTACGACTCGATCGGGCAGGACTTCTTCCTCGCGCTCGCGCCAGGGTGGCTGAACCTCGGGCTGTGGGAGGGCGACGGCGGTGATCCGAAGGAGGCCGGCGTCGCCGTGCGTCGGCTGGTCGAGCGTCTGGCGGGCGCGCTGCCGTCCGCCGGCGACGTCCTGGACGTGGGCAACGGCTTGGGGGCGCAGGATCCCTTGATCGCCGAGGTGGCGGCGCCGCGCTCGCTCACGGCGGTGAACATCACGTGGAGCCAGCTCGAGGCCGGGCGTGGCCGCCTGCGGGACGCGGGCGCCCGCGCCGTGTGCGCGGACGCGACCCGGCTGCCGTTCGCCGCCGACTCGTTCGACGGCCTGATCAGCGTCGAGGCGGCGTTCCACTTCCGGTCGCGGGCGCGGTTCCTTCGCGAGGCGTTCCGCGTCCTGCGGCCGGGCGGGGTGATCACGCTGTCGGACGTGGCGACGGTGCGGTTCCCGCAGGGGATCCGGGAGACGGTGGCGGCGGTCGCGATGCTCCGGGTGTGGGGTCTGTCCTCCGGCGCCGCCGCGTCGCCCGAGGGGATCGCGTCGCTCGCCGCGGCCGCCGGGTTCACGGACGTCGAGACGGAGCTCGTCGGGGACCGTGTCATCGCGCCCGCGCTCCGAGCCACGCGTGACCGTCTCGACGCCGGGGCCCATCGCGCGGGCCGCTCGCTGGCGCTCGCGGCCCGCGCGATGCTCTCCCAGGCCGACGTGCTCTGGGAGCGCGGGCTCCTCGACTACCTGCTGCTGCGCGCCCGCAAGCCCTAGCCGAGCTCGCGCCGCAGCGCCGGCAGCGGCAGCTGGCCCAATGCGAGCAGGCGGTCGTGGAACGCTCGGAGGTCGAACGACGCTCCCTCCTGCTCCTGCGTGCGACGGCGGGCGTTCTCGATCTCGATCATCCCGATCATGTACGCCTGCGCCTGGGCCGGGAGCGCGATGTACCGATCGACCTCGACCTCGGACTCGCCGCGAGGCGACCCGCCCGCGACGAGCTTCTCGATCGCCCGCTCGCGGGTCCAGCCGAACGCGTGCAGGCCCGTGTCGGTGATCAACCGGGCGGCGCGATGCGCCTGCGCGGCCAGCAT
>DASUPO010000122.1:0-21983 GCA_036281075.1 Actinomycetota bacterium
AGACCTGGCAACAGGGGCTGAGGAGGCTTCAGCAGCCTGCGCATAGCAGTTCCTAGCGATGCTAGACCAGTCGGCCTGGGGATCGGTCATGCCCGCATCCTGACCGCCGCCTTGTGCGGCTGGGACCCCAGGTGGTACTACCCGCGGGGTGAGACGCACCCTAGTAGTCCTGGTGCTGGTTCTGGCCGGATGCCAAAGCAGTAGCGAGGATGAAGCTGGGCCTTCCCGGATCGATTCTC
This sequence comes from Actinomycetota bacterium, assembly GCA_036281075.1. Lineage (GTDB taxonomy): Bacteria > Actinomycetota > UBA4738 > UBA4738 > HRBIN12 > JAJNBA01. The sequence goes on from DASUPO010000122.1 coordinate 240, forward strand.
CTGCGCCTTCGGTCTCACCCAGCCCGACGCCGCCTCCGCGGCCGGACAACGTGAGCCAAGGCGTTCCGGAGGCGAGGTGTGACGGAACACGGATCAACCCATCGATGTCAGAAGCCCAAGTCGAGTCTGCGCTCGATTCCGGGGCGTCCACCGCAGCGTTCTGCTTCGCGCCAGGGACGTATCGCATGTCGCTGACCCCCAGGAACGGCCAAAAACTGATCGGCGAGCCTGGCTCGATCTTGAAGGGCACACGGATAGCGACAGGCTGGAGGCGCAACGGAGCCGGAATCTGGGTGCTGAGGGATGCCACGCTGAACCCCATCGTGAAGTCACCGCCTTTCGAGGGGAGGGAGAGGTCATGCGAGGCGATCCCGGCGAACTGCCATTACGCCGACCTGTTCGAGGACGGCGTGCGCCTGACGCGGGTGCTGGCCGACACGACCCCGCCGCCAGGAGCCTGGCATTGGGATTACGCCACGGACCGCGTGTACGTGAACACCACCGCCCCGAACACGGCGCTGATGGAGCTCACGAACCGGAACGTCGGGATCGAATCTGCCGGCGACCTCACCGTGCGAGGCCTATCGGTGATGCACTTCGCCACCCGCGGCGTGAACACGTCGGCGGGCGACTTGCTCGAGAACGTCGAGTTCGCATGGAACCACGGCGAGGGCTTCCGCTTGGGCGGCAATCCGGCTGCGATCATCGGCGGCCATACCCACCACAACGGCCAGTTCGGCGGCTTCTGCGCCGGGGCCAATAAGACGATCGACGGGCTGGAGTTCTCCTTCAACAACAACCTCCACTTCGCTACCGCGCAGGGCGGCTACTGGGGTGCCGGTGCCATCAAGTGTGTCCAGACCACGAACCTCGTGGTTCGCAACGTGTTCTCGCACGACAACTTCTCAGACGGGTTCTGGACCGACATCAACAACCGCGGCGTCCTCTATGAGAACAACGTGATCGTTCGGAACGAGCGTTTCGGCATCTTCCATGAGATCTCTTGCTCGGTCGAGGCGCGCGACAACGTGCTGCAGGACAACGCGAGCCACGGGCTGTTCATCCACTCCTCGATCGATGCTGACGTCCATCACAATACGTTCGGCGGCAACGGCGGCGCCGCGGTAACGGTCAAGGACAATCTCGCGAGGAAGGCTGAGTGCGCGACCGACGGCGGATCCTACGGCAACAAGATCCACGACAACACGCTGAACGGCGATGCCGTGAAGGGTCTAGCATCGCCACCGGCTCGGAACGAGCGTTGGAGCAACGCCTGACCGAGCTGCAACCAACCTCTGACCCCACGGAGTAGCTCTTGTCGTTCCATCCGTCAGCAGCCGACGAGTCGAATGCAACCGATCACCCAGGTCTTCTCCGGTGCTAAGGGGACGAACTCGTTCGCCCTGGAAGTCTGTGACACCAGTGACGCGTCGGTGACGGGAGCGGCGAAACGATCAGGGGGCAGATGACGTTCGTGTATACGCCCTTCGCCCTCGCGGTGAGCTGACCGGCGGGCTCACTGCGGGACGAGCTGGACCTCCACGGCCTTGAATGACGCCCAGACCGCGCGGCCCGGGCGCACGCCGAGCCGCTCGACCGATCCGTGCGTCAGCTCGGCGACCAGCGGTGGGTTGGTGGCGATCCGGATGCGCGCTCGGTCACCGTCGATCGCGATGGAGGTGACGACGCCTTCGAAGACGTTCCTGGCCGATCCCGCCGGCGGCTCGAGCGAGATGGTCACGTCGGTCGGGCGCAGCAGGCCGATCACACGATCGCCGAGGTCTTCGTCGGGCCAAGTGACGACGACGTCGCCCTGTTTGGTCGAGATGCGGCCGGCTCCGTCATCGAGTAGCTCCAGGGCACCCTGGAAGGCGTTCACGCCGACGAGATCCGCCGCGTATCGGGATCGGGGAGTGTTCCTGACCTCGTCGGGCGTGCCGACCTGGGTCACCTGACCGTCTTCGAGGAGGACGAGTCGGTCGGCGAGCGTCGAGGCTTCCACCGGGTCGTGGGTCACGAGCACCCGGACGCCAGGGAACCGGGCCATCTCCTCTCGGATCAGGTCACGGATCCGGACGCGAGCACCGACGTCGAGGGCGGACAACGGCTCGTCCAGGAGGAGGAGCGTCGGCTCGGCGACCAGGGCTCTCGCGAGCGCGACCCGCTGCGCCTCGCCGCCAGAGAGTTCCGTGGGACGCGCTTGGGCTCGCGGCGTCAACCCCAGGCGCTCCAGGAACCGCATCGCCCGCTCGCGCGCGTCCGCCTTCGCGATCCCGCGAGCGCGGAGGGGGAACGCCACGTTCTCCACGGCGGAGAGGTGCGGGAACAGCAGGAGATCCTGGAACACGACGCCGATCGGCCGCTCCTCGGGCGGCATCGACCGGCCGTTGCCGTCGAGCGTGACGCCGTCGAGGACGATCCGTCCGTCCGTGGGCGGATGAAGTCCCGCGATCGACGACACCAACGTCGACTTCCCCGAGCCGTTCGGTCCGAGGAGCGCGACGGTCTCGCCGGCCGAGGCCTCGAACGAGGCCGACACCTCGAAGTCGTCGCGGCGAACGGTCACGTCGACGGAGAGCGACGTGGCTGCGGTCATCGCAGGAAACGTCCGCGGAGCGCGACGATCACCGTGAACGCCACGCCGATCAGCAGCATCGACAGGGCGAACGCCGCCTCCGGATCGGTCTGCAGTCGCTCGAACACGGCCAGCGGCAAGGTCTGGGTGCGCCCCTGCAGGTTGCCGGCGAACGTGATCGTGGCGCCGAACTCGCCGAGGGCCCGCGCCCACGACAAGACGAGCGCCGCGGCGATCTGCGGCGCCATCAGCGGGAACGTGACGCGCCGGAGCACGTACCAGCGCGACGCCCCGAGGGTCGCGGCCGCGTCCTCGAGCCGGTCGTCCAGGCCTCGGAGGCCGGCCTCGAGCGCCAGGACCGCCAGCGGGAACGAGACGAACGTCGCCGCGAGCACGGCGGCGCCGAGGGTGAACGTGACCTGGAGCCCGAACCAGTCGAACAGCCACGAACCGACGACCCCGCGCCGTCCGAACGCGGCGAGGAGCCCAACCCCCGCCACGACCGGCGGCATCACGAGCGGCAGGACGACGAGCGCCCGGACGAGCGTCTTACCCCGGAACGAGCTCCGCGCGAGGACCCACGCGAGCGGGAAGCCCGTCACGAGCGAGATCGCGGCGGCCAACGTCGCGACCACGAGGGACAGACGCAGCGCCACCGTGGCCGTCTCGCCGGTCAGGATGTCGAGCACCCGCGACCAAGGGGTTCGGATCACGAGGCCGAGCAGCGGCAGCGCGACGATGAGCACGCCCGCCGTGGCGAGCGCGACGAAGACGCGAGGCGTTCGGCGGCTACGAGGCGGGAAGGAACCCGTAGGCGGCGAGGGTCTCCTGGCCGTCGTCGAGGACGAAGTCGACGAATCGCTGCGCGAGGTCTGCCTCCTGGGCTCCGGTCACCACCGCGATCGAATAGGTGGCGATCACGTTCACGTCGTCCGGGATCTCGACGACTGACACCTCGTCGGCGACGTCCGGCGTGCGGTCGGTGACGTAGACGATCCCGGCGTCGGCGTCACCCGAAAGGACCTTCGTGAGGACGGCCGCGGCGTCTTCCTCGTTCGAGACGACGTTCGCGAGCGTGGCGTCGTCGATGCCCGCGTTCGCCAGGACCCCTCGCGCGTAGTCGCCGACCGGGACGCCTTCAGCCGCGAGCACGAGCTTCACGTCGTCCTCGGCGAGATCGTCCAGGCCCTCGATCTCCGCCGGGTTGTCCGCCGGCACGACGATCGCGAGCCGGTTCCTCGCGAAGTCGGCCCTGCCGCTCACGCCCGGCCCCTCCTCCTGGACCGAGTCCATCCACGTGGGGCTCGCGGAGGCGAAGACGTCGACGGGCGCTCCTTCCTTGATCTGACCGGCGAGGCCGTCGGACGGGCCGAAGTTGAACGTGACCGTCGCGCCCGGCTCGCGGTCCTCGAACGCTCGCCCTATATCCGTGAACGCGTCGGCGAGGGAGGCGGCCGCCGAGACCGTGAGCTCGTGGGGTTCCGCGGCATCCGCGCCCCCGTCCGAGCCGCACGCGGCGAGGAGCAGGACCGCGTTGAGCGGGAGGAGGCCGAACCACCTCACTCGTCCACCTCCACCATCAGGTTCGTCGCCTTGACCGTGGCCACCACGCGGATGCCGGGCCGGAGCCCCATCTCGTCGACCGCCTCGCGGGTGATCAGGGCGAGCAGACGATGTGGCCCGGCGAGGATCTCGACGGTCGCGGCCACCTCGTCGCGCTTGACCTCCGTCACGACGCCGGGCATCCGGTTTCGAACGCTCCCCGCCGTGACCTTCGTCCGACCCCGTTGGTCGGAGAGCAGACGCGCGATCTCGGAGGCGGGCACCAGTCGCTGGCCGCCGGAGGTGCGTTCCGTGGAGAGCTTCCCGCCGCGCTCCCAGCGACGGAGCGTCTCGACGCGAACGCCGAGCATCTCCGCCGCTTCCCCGATCCGGTAGGCGTCCGTCATGGACGGTGAGCCTACAAGGGATATGGCGCCACTTGCTAGAGAATCCTCGCGATGTGGGGCTCGTTCTCTCATGAAGAGCTACGGACGCACGACGACCTTGCCGCGGGCGTGGCCGGAGCCGACGAGGGCGAAAGCCTCGTTCGCCCGGTCGAGGGAGAACGACTCGGTCTCGGGGCTCGCGATCTCCTTCTTCTCGAGGAGCAGGGCGAGCTCGTCGAGCGATCCCGTGTTCACTCGGCCCTGGATGTTCACGCCTTCGACGCCCCGCTTCGCCAGCGCGTCCACGTCGACGCCGCCGGTCGCGGAGACCACGTGTCCGCCGGTCCGAAGGAGCTCCCCGAGGCGAGCAACCAACGCGGGGTCGCGATGCAGATCAGCGACCACGTCGATGCCGTCGGGGCACCGCGATCGCACGGCCTCGACGACGTCGCCCGCGGTGTAGTCGATGACGTCGGTCGCGCCGAGCGACCGCGCATAGTCGGCGTTCTCCCCGCGGTTGATCGCGACGACCTGCGCACCACGAAGCTTGGCGAGCTGCACGAAGAAGCTGCCCACGCCTCCGGTCGCGCCGATCACGACGGCGATGTCGCCCACCTTGACAGCCGCTGCGTCGACCATGTTCTTGGCTGTGACGCCGGCGACCGGGATCGAGGCGGCATCCGCGTGCTCGAGCGACGCCAGCTTGCGCGCGATCGTCGCCGTCGACATCACGGCGAGCTCGGCGAGCGCTCCCTCCCCGAGGTACGGCTTGCCCATCGAGCCGAAAACGTCGTCGCCCACCGCGTAGACGGTCACACCGGGCCCGACCGCGTCGACGGTGCCCGAGGCGTCGGACCCAGGGATCAACGGGAACCTGTGCTCCATCGCGTCCTTCACGTAGCCGTTGATGACAGCGATGTCGAACGGGTTCAACCCGGCGGTCGCCACTCGGATCCGAACGTGCCCTTCGCCCGGTTCCGGATCCGGGACCTCTCGGATCGACCCCGGTGCTCCGAACTCGTCCAGCGCGAACGCCTTCATCCCGGATCCCCTCCCCTCAGCTCGACGAGGCGTTCAACGAGGACGCGCGACGGAGGTATTCCGCGACGCTGCTCATGTCGCGACCGGAGAAACCGGCCGCGAGGGCGCGATCCACGAGCTCCTTGTTCCGCTCGGCCTGGCCCATCGGGGCCTCCACCTCGCGGGCGAGCGAGAGGATCAGCTCCAGGTCCTTGCCCATCAGATCGAGGGTGAACGTGAGCGGCGCCGCGTCGGGGTCCTCGAACGCCGGCCGCTTGTACAGCACGAACGGGGCGGCGGCCGCGCCCGCCGCGAACACGTCGTATGCGGCGCTCCGGTCGACCCCCGCCTTCTCGGCGAGGACGAGCGCCTCGGAGAGGCCGATGTCGATCGCGTGGACGAGCGCGTTCACCGCGAGCTTGACGGTGGCGCCGGCCCCCAGCGCGCCGACGTGGAAGACCTTGGCGGCGAGCGCGTCGAGGACCGGCCGCGCGCGCTCCAGCGCGCCGGCATCCCCGCCGACCATGACCGTGAGCTCGCCCTTCTCGACCGTGGGCACGCTCCCGGAGACCGGCGCGTCCAGGAACGCGGCGCCGGTCGCGGCCACCGCCTCGCCGACGCGGAGCACCGTGCTCGGCGCGATCGTGCTCATCTCCAACACCACCTGGCCGGACGCGCACGCGGCCGCGGCGCCGTCGTCGCCCAGGTAGGTCTCCAGGACGGCGGTGTCGTCCGCGAGGCTGCTCAGCACGACGTCCGCGCCCTCGATCGCACCGGCGCGCGTGTCAGCGGTCGTCGCTCCGTGCGTCTCGGCGACGCTTTCGCCACGCGATCGCGTCCGGTTCCAGACCGACACGTCGATGTCCGCTCGCCGGAGCGTACCCACCATCGCGCCGGCCATGTTCCCGGCGCCGAGGACCGCGACGCGCGTCACGTGAGCGACCAGCCTCCGTCGATCCGGAGCTCGGTGCCGTGCATCGAGGGATTCTCGAGGAGGAACACGGCCGCATCGGTCACGTCCGCCATCAGGACGAGTCGGCCGGTCGGGGTCTTCGCCTTCGTGGCCTCGAGCGCCTCGGTCTTGGGCGCCCAGAACGGGCTGTCCGCGACGATCCCGGGATGCAGCGCGTTCACGCGGATCGGCGCGAGCTCCGCGGCCATCGTCCGCACCAGGCCGTCCACGCCGTGGTTGATCGTCGTGATCGTGGTGGAGCCCGGGTAGGGCCGGAGCTTGGCCAGGCCCCCGTACAGCAGGACCGATGCGTCGGGCGTCAGCCGGTCGAGCAGCGCGTGGACGACCTCGGTGTACCCCACGAGCTTCAGGGTGACCAGGCGGATCGCCGCCTCGATGTCGTAGTCCTTCACCGTGTTCAGGTCGCGGTCGAGCGCGGCGAGCACGAGCCGATCCACCGATCCCACACCGGCGAGCGCCGGCGCGATCCCGGTCGGCTCGGACAGATCGAACGCGAGTCCCCTCGTCTCGCCGCCGACCTCCGCCGCGGCCTTCTCGGCGCGTTCGGCATCCCGGCCGGTGACGAGGACGCGACGACCCTCCCGGGAGTAGCGCTCCGCCAGGTCGCGACCGAGCCCGTGCGTCCCGCCGACGACGACCACCGTGTGCTCAGCCATCCGCCCTCGCATCCTCCTTCGACAGCGTGTCGGTCAGGTACTCCCAGTCGCGCGCGAACCGGTACGAGTGGCGACGTGGCGGCTGCGGCGCCTGCGTCTCGAGCCATCGGACGATCCCGGGGCCGGGGTTGTCGAAGGCGTGGACGCAGCCGACGCCGGCCCACGCGACGTCGCCGGGCACGAGGTGGTACCGCTTCCCGTCGAACTCGGCGTCGACCTCCCCGTCGAGGATCAGGTATGTCTCCTCGAACGGGTGGTCGTGTCGCCCGGCGAGCCCGCGCGGCTCGTACTGCACCATGAACATCGTGAGGAGCTGCGCCCCGAGGTCGGCGTCGATCATCATCTTCACGGTGATGCCGCTGTAGACGAGCAGCGCGGTCCGCATGCTCGCCGAGACGGCGAGCATGTCCTGCGTCTGCCTGTCCACCTCCATGTTCGCGGGGTCGATGTGGCCGAACGAACGGGTCCGCGGGTCGCGCGGGTCGATCCGCGTCGGCTCGCCCTCGGGGAGTCCGGGCGCGGCGTACGTGTCGCCCTGGAACCGCGACCGTGGCTGCGGCGCCCACATCGTCGCCCAGCGCGCCGGAACGTCGGAGACGTTCCGGAGCGCGTGGGGTGTGCCCACCGTAGTCACGCCGTAGTCGCCGGGCCGGAGCAGGTTCGCGCCCTCGCCGCTGTCGACGACGACCTCGCCCTCCAGCACGTAGAGGCTGTCCTCGTAGCTGTGGACGTGCCACGGGATCCGTCCACCCGCGGTCAGCTGCACGATCGCGAATCCCGTGTGGACGGCGCCGGGCACGTCCTCGTCGACGACCGACCAGCGCGTCAGGCCCTCCGCGACGGTGCCCGGGGGGGCGGTGAGCTCGAGCTCAGCGCCCGGCCGCACTAGATGCCGTGTGGGCGCCGTCACGCCACCGCCCGCCGGGCGCCCTCGACGATCCGCTCGACCGAGGGGATCGCCGCGTCCTCCAGCACGTCCGCGGCGGGCAGCGGGAGGTGCGGCGTCGTCACCCGCACGATCGGACCGTCCAGCGAGAAGAAGGACTCGTCCGCGACGATCGAGGCGATCTCGGCCCCCCAACCGCAGAGACGTGGGTTCTCCTCCACGGTCACGAGGTGCCCGGTCTTCTCGACCGAGCTCGTGATCGTGCCGACGTCGAGCGGCACGAGCGAGCGAACGTCGATCACCTCGGCGGACACGCCGTCGCCGGCGAGCTGTTCCGCGGCCTCGCTCGCCTTCGGCACCATCGCGCCGAGCGAGACGATCGTGACGTCGTCGCCCTCCCGGACCATCTTCGCGGTGCCGAGCTTGTCGACGATCTCGCCGTCGGACACCTCGCCCTTCGACGAGTAGAGGACCTTGGGCTCGACCACGATCACCGGGTCCGGATCCCGGACGGCCGCCGCGAACAGGCCGACCATGTCCTCGGGCGTCGACGGGACCACGACCTTCAGGCCCGGGATCCCCATCATCCAGGTCTCGACGCTCTGCGAGTGCTGCGCGCCGAACCGGACGCCGCCGCCGTTCGCCGTGCGGATCACGAGGGGGAGGGCCACCTGGCCGTTCGTCATGTACCGCGTCTTCGCGATCTGGTTCGCCACGATGTCCCAGCAGACCGCGAAGAAGTCGCTGAACATCAGCTCGGCGATCGGCCGGAGGCCGTTCATCGCGGCGCCCATCGCCGCGCCGATGACCGCCTGCTCGCTGATCGGCGTGTCGCGGACGCGCTTGGGCCCGAATCGGTCCTGAAGACCCTCGGTCGTCTTGAAGACGCCGCCGGCCGCCGCCACGTCCTCCCCGATGAACAGGACGGTCTCGTCGCGCTCCATCTCCTGGGTGATCGCGCGGGCGACCGCCTCGCGATAGCTCAGTTCCGCCACGACGAGCCCCCGTCGGCCCACAGCTCGGTGAGGAGGCTCTCGTCGGGATCCGGGAACGGCCCGCTCTTCGCTTCCTCCGTCGCCCGGTCCACCGCTTCGGCCACCTCACGATCGATGCGCCCGAGGATGTCCTCGTCGGCCCCCTCGGCGGCGAGCCGCTCCCGGTACATCGGGACCGGGTCGCGGGCGAGCCACTCCTTCACCTCGTCCTCCGGCCGGTACTTCGCCGGGTCGGCCCGCGAGTGCCCCCCGTGCCGGTACGTCACGGCTTCGACCAATGACGGCCCGTCGCCGGCGCGTGCGCGTCCGACGGCGCGGACGGCCGCCGCGTGGACCGCGTCGGGGTCGTTGCCGTCGACGAGGATCGGCTCCAGGCCGTACGCGCTCGCGCGATCCGCGGCCGGGTGTTCGACGGCGGTGACCTCGCCGATTGGCGTGTACTCCATGTAGAGGTTGTTCTCGCAGACGAACACGACCGGGAGCTTCCAGACCACCGCGAGGTTGATCGCCTCGTGGAACGCCCCGATGTTCGTCGTCCCGTCTCCGAAGAAGCAGATCGCGACCTGGTCGGTCCCGCGCACCTGCGCCGCCCACGCGGCGCCGGCGGCGATCGGCATGTGCGCTCCCACGATCGCGTAGGAGCCCATCGCGCCGTGCTCGACGTCGGTGAGGTGCATCGAGCCGCCCTTGCCGCCGCAGATCCCGTTCGCGCGACCGAGCAGCTCCGCCATCAGCGCGCCCATCGGCGCGCCCCGCAGCAGCGTGTGGACGTGCCCGCGGTAGGTGCAGAAGACCATGTCCTTCGGGCGGAGCGCCGCGGCGAAGCCGGCGGCCACGGCCTCCTGGCCGAGCCCCAGGTGCGACGTCCCCTTGACCAGGCCCTCCAGGAACAGGTCGTGGGCCCGCTTCTCGAAGAGCCGGCCCTCCTGCATCATCCGGTAGATCGAGAGCCGGGTCTCGAGGTCCGCGACCTCCGAGCGGTCGGCCGTCTCCGTCTTCGCCATCTCGTCTCTTCCCCCGGGGCTCAGTACTCGTTCGCGACCATCAGCTCTTCGCACGGGAACAGCGTGATCACCCGGCAGCCGTCCTCGGTGACGACGACCTCCTCCTCGATCCGGGCCGCCGACCGGCCGTCGGCGGCCGGGCAGTACGTCTCGAGGGCGAAGAGCATGCCTTCCTTGATCTCCAGCGGGTCCACGAACGAGTTCAGGCGCGTGATGATCGGCCGCTCGTGCAGGGCCACCCCGACGCCGTGGCCGAACTGCAGGCCGAACGCGTCCATCTCGTCTTGGAACCCGAACTCCTCCGCCTTCGGCCACACGGCGGCGATCTCGTCCGTCCCGCGCCCGGGCTTCACGAGGTCGATCGCGGCGTCCATCCACTCGCGGGATCGCTTGAACGCGTCGCGCTGCGCGGTCGTCGCTCGGCCCACGACGAACGTGCGGTAGTAGCACGTCCGGTAGCCGTTGAAGACGTGGATGATGTCGAAGTACGCCTGGTCGCCGGGCCGGATCAGCCGGTCGGTGAACACGTGCGGGTGCGGGCTGCACCGCTCACCGGCGATCGAGTTGATCGCCTCGACGAACTCGGAGCCCATCTCGAACAGCCGGGCGTGGGCGAGCGCGACGATGTCGCTCTCGCGCACGCCCGGCTTCAGCGCCTCGAAGATGTCCTGGTACACGCCGTCGACCATGGCGCAGGCCTGCGTCAGCAGCATGATCTCGTCGGGGCTCTTGATCTCGCGCGCGTCGGCCATCACCTGCTGGCCGTCGCGCACGTCGATCCCGGCCTTCCCGAGCTCGAGGAAGATTGACGTCTCAGCCCAGTCGACGCCGAGCGGCATGTCGCCGACCCCCTCCTCGACCATGATCGAGCGGACCTCCTCGGCGGCCCGCTTCTGCAGCCCCACGCGCGGGTGGATCGCCCCCTGCAGGCCCGTGTTGCCGCCGACCGAGTTCGTCTCGTCGTAGAGGTGGGGGAGCTGGAGCCGGTGGGCCTTCGCCGCCGACCCGAAGTCGAAGACCCGCGGTCGACCGGTCCGCGTCAGCAGCGCGTAGCGCTCGCCCTTGTTGAACGCCCAGTAGCCGATCTGTGTGGCCGTCACGTAGCGGATGTTGCTGGTGTCGAACAGCAGCAGCGCCCCCAGCTCGGACGCGTCGAGCGCCGCCCGCGCGCGCTCGAGGCGATAAGTGCGGAGCCGCTCGAAGTCGACCCGAACCTCCCAGTCGACGCCGGCGATGCCGGGCGCCGGGGTCGTCGCGACCGGGAACCCGTCCGTCGTCATCGGTCTCCCCTCCTCGCGTCCCCCCGCGCTGTCCAGTGTCACTGTATCCATGGCTGTCCCCCTCAGATGCTGGGCCGCTTGAACCCCGACTTGGCGAGCACGTGGTCGCGGGACTCCGCCGCCATCCGGCGTACGGCGGGCCAGTCGACGTGCAGGAGCTCGCCCTTGCGTTTCATCACCCGACCGGCGATCAGGACCGTGTCGACGTTCCCCGTGTCCATCCCCGCGACCACGGCGGTCGCCGGATCGTTCAGCGGCGTCACGTTGATCCGGTCGGTGCGGAGCAGGATCACGTCGGCCTGCTTCCCCGGCGTCAGGGTGCCGACCTTCGCGTCGAGCCCGTTCGCCTTCGCGCCCTCGATCGTGGCGCAGGCGAGGACGTCCTTCGGCGACATCGGCGGCTTGTCCTGTGCTGTGGCGATCGTGCGCTGCAGCGTGAGCACGGATCGCATCTGGTTGAACATGTCGCCGGGGACGTTCGTCTCGACGTCGACGCTGAGGCTGGGCGCCAGCCCCCGGTCCAGGAACTTCTGGATCGGCGGCATCCCGTGGCCCATCATCATCTCGACCGGCGACGCCAGCGAGACCGTGCCGCCGCTGTCCACGATCATCTGGATCTCGGTGTCGTTCAGCGTGGTGCAGTGGATGTAGGTGGTGTCCGGGCCGAGGAGTCCCGCCTCGCCCATCTCCTGGACCTTCGCGTCTTGCCCGTAGCTCCCGACGCCTACGTGCGTCGTGATCCGGGCGCCGGCCTCGCGGGCGAGCTTCCAGTGGTCGCGCGACACCTCGAAGTCGGTGAACTCGGGCCCCGGCGCGGCGAGCGCCAGCGTGAGCTTCTGGTCCTTGCTGGAGAAGTGCTCGGTGGCCGCCCGGACGAACCAGCTCGGCTGCCGCTCCTCCCACTTGCCCCACCAGGGGAACCCGTACGCGAACACCGCCCGGAGCCCCGAGTCCTTGAGGCCCTGGATCACCGCGTCCGTGTGTGCCGGCGAGCCTTGGATGTGCGACCAGTCGAGCAACGTCGTGATCCCCGCGTCGATCGCGCCCAGCGCCGACACCAGGTTGCCGACGTAGGCGTCCTCCGGCCGGAACGCCGGCGCCAGCTTGTGCAGGACGAACGAGATGTAGCTCGACCGTCCCTCGAGCGGGACGTCGGTGCCGATGTTGCGGAGCAGCCCCTCCCAGATGTGCCGGTGCGAGTCGACGAACCCCGGCATCACGATCATCGTCGAGGCGTCGATCACCTCGGCGTCGCCGTTCGACAGGTTCGAGCCGACCTCGACGATCCGGTCCCCTTCGATCAGGACGTCGGCGTTCGCGAAGTCGCCAACGGCGGGATCCAGGCTCAGGACCGTGCCGCCGGTGATCAGCGTCCGACCCGCCGGCGCGCTGGCGAAGTCCGTGCCCGCGGGGTACAGCTCGGGGATCTCGGTGACCTTCGGCGGCCGGCTGCCGATCACCAGCCGGCGAGCCCGCTTGTAGTTCCGCTTGACGAGGTCCTTGATGTCGCCCAGCTGGAACAGCACGATCCCCAGCAGCACCAGGAAGCCGATGATCATCGGCCCGTCGTTCGGCGACAGGCCGAGGAACGGCAGCACCGTGATGATCAGCGCGAGGAGGATCGCCGCCACGGTGCTGCCCAGGAACGTCGCCCGCCCGCCGGCGAGGGACGCGCCTCCCAGCACGGCGGCGGTGATGCTGTTCAGCGCGAAGGTGGAGCCGATCGTCGCGTTGCCGATCGGCGACCGAGCCATCACGAAGAACGCGGCCACGGCCGCCAGCACCGCCGACAGGACGAGCGCTCGGACCCGAACCCAGTTGGTCCCGACCCCCCCGCGTTTCGCCGAGCGCTCGTCGAAGCCCACCGCCCGCAGCCGCAGCCCCGATCCGGACGCGTGGAGCCACAGATCCATCAGGCCCGCCGCGACCACGATCACGATGAAGGCCACGGGGATCGGCCCGATCGTCGTCGTCAGCAGCGACACGAGGTCGTCGCTGATGACCCCCTGCGCCGTCGGTCGCATCGTCAGCGAGATCCCGTCCAGGATGCTCAACGTGGCCAGGGTGGCGATGATCGACGGGATCTTGAGTCCGCGGATCAGGCCCGCGTTGAGGAGGCCGAGAGCGACGCCCAGGAGGAGGACGACGGACGAGCCGATCAGGATGTCGGTGGCGGACGCGTCCCCGCGCATCAGGAACGAGGCGGTGACCACCCCGAGCCCGATCATCCCGCCGACCGAGAGATCGAGGTACCCGACGAGGAGGGCGTGGGTCTGCGCCATCGCGGCGACGATCAGCGGCAGCGCGAGGATCAGGATCTGCTCGACGTTGTACGGGTTGATGAAACCCGGGAACCGCGAGCTCGTGTACCACAACAGCGACGCGACGAGAAGGACCTGTAGCGCCACCGGCATCCACAGCCTGAACCTCACGATCTTGCGCCACTTGTTCTTGTCTCGGGCGTCGCGGAGGACCTTCCGAACGGCGCGCCGCGCGGCGTCGACGCGGTCGCTCATGCCCGTCCGTTCGGGGAGGCGGCCCTCGGCATCGCGACGCCGAGGGGGGACCGACCGGCCTTGGAGAGACCCGGCCCACGCACCACGGCCTCCACGATGCGCCGCTCGTCGAGCTCCTCGCCCGGGATCTCCTCGATGATCTGACCCCGCGAGAGGACGAACACCCGATCGCACAGCCCGGCCAGCTCGATCGGGTCGCTGGACTTCACCAGCATCGCCGATCCCTCGTTCGTGCGGGTGCGGAGGGCGCTGTAGATGTCGAAACGGGAGCCGACGTCGACGCCCTGTGTCGGCTCGTAGGCGAGGATCACCGCCGGCTCCTTGAGGAACGTGCGCGAGACCGAGACCTTCTGCTGGTTGCCGCCGGAGAGGAACTCGACGGGTTGCTCCAACGAGGGCGTCCGGATCTCGAGCCGATCGACGAGGTCGTCGACGGCCCGCCGCTCCTTCCGCCGCTTCAGGAAGCCGAGCACCGAGAACCGGCGCAGCGACTGGATCGTGGCGTTCGCCTTGACGCCGAGCACGGGCATCAACGCCTCCCGCTTCCGGTCGCCGGGCAGCAGCATGATCCCCGCCCCGACCGCCTCGTGCGTGGAGATCAGCGACAGCGCCCTTCCGTCGCACACGACCCGTCCCGCCTTCGGAGCCTGGCGACCGGCGAGGCAGTCGAAGAGCTGCGGCTGCCCGTTCCCCTCGGCCCCCGCGACCCCCACGATCTCGCCGGCCTCGAGCGTGAAGCTGACCGGTCCGAACGACTCGCCCTGGAGGCCGTCCACCACCAGCACCTCGCGACGCTCGTCCACCGCGGGGACGGGGGGAGGGAAGGCCGCCTCGAAAGGGCGGCCGACGATCAGCTCGACCAGATCCGCTTCCGTGGTCTCCTTCGCGTCGAACGTGCCCCGGTTCCGGCCGTCGCGAAGGACCGTCACGCGGTCGGCGATCTCGAGCACCTCCGGCAGGCGGTGACTCACGTACACGACGCCGACGCCGCGACGGCTGCAGGCGGTCACCGTTCGGTGCAGCGCCTCGACCTCGTCCGGCCCCAGGGCCGTCGTCGGCTCGTCGAGCAGCAGGACCTTCGGATCGGTGACGAGGGCCTTGGCGACCTCGAAGAGCTGTCGGTCGGCCAGGCTGAGGAAGCCCGCCGGGGCGTCCGGGAACAGCTCGAGGTCGAGGTCGAACTCGGCCAGCGCCTTGCGCGCCCACCGCTTCCGTCGACGGAACGGCGGTCGCCGATCCTCCGGCGCCGCCAGGAAGAGGTTGTTCTTCACGGGTTCGGGCAGGATCAGCGACGTGTCCTGGTAGGCCATCGCCAGGCCGAGCTTCCTGGCCTGCGCCGGGGAATCCCGACGGAGACGTTCCCGGCCGATCGTGACGGACCCCACGTCGGGGTCGACGAACCCGCTGGCGATCCCGAGGAGGGTCGACTTCCCGGACCCGTTCTCGCCGACGACGGCGTGGACCTCACCGGGGCGGCAGTCGAAGCTGACGTCGGTCAGCGCTCGGACCGCCCCGAACTGACGCGAGACACCGCGCAGCTCGAGGACCAGGCCGTCGGTCGACCCTCCTCCAGGATCGTCGTGTTCCATCAGGCGGCGAACATCGCTTCCAGGACCGGATCCGGCACCAGCGAGGTCCCGGACACGGCCTCATGGACCCGATCGGGGTCGCAGTCCGCCTCTGTCACCTCCCGCATCACGTGGGGCACCACGAGCTCGGGCGGGATCTCGGCGCCCTGCAGCGACATCATCGCGGCCGTGACGCCGACCCGTGACTGGAAGTTGCCCCCGGCCGAGTACCAGATCTTGTAGCTGGGTTCGTCCCGCTGCGCCCAGTCGCAGAACAGGTTCTGCTCATCGGTACGGAGCGCGACGGTGAGGTTCTCCACCGGGATGCCCAGGTCCTCGTACGTCTGCAACCCGATGTACATCCCGTCGGCGTACTCGTAGGCCCAGCCGTTGATGTCGGGGTTCGTCGTGAGCAACCCTTGGTAGACGCCCGGGATCGCCGGCGGGTACCAGCTGGTGTCGCCGGTCGTGCTGTCCTCGTTCGCCGGCGGGTTCACCAGCTCCACCTCGTCGGCGAAGCTGTCGACGGCGCACCGCTGCCAGCCGAGGGACAGCGCGTTGCCCGGCGTCCCGCCCAGCATCGCCACCTCGCCCGACCCCACGCCCTCGTTCAGGACCTCCGCGAAGCTCTCGCCGAGTGCGCACAGGTCCTCCCCGACCACGCTCAGGTAGTCCTCACCGGGGGTGAGGGCCCCGTCCTGGTCCGGAAGGCCGACCCAGCCCGCCGAGAACGAGATGTACGGGATGCCCGCCTCGTCGGCTTCCTTGACGGCTTCGGCGAGCGCCACGCCCACGTCGGGATACCCGACGATGAAGTCGACGCCCCGCTGGATCAGGAACCTGATGTCGTTCGCGTGGACCGCGGGGTCCGGGTTGAAGTCCGCCTCGGTGGAGACGATCGTCCCGATGTCGTCGTAGGTGAGCGCCTGGAGGATGGCCTCCATGTGACTGACCGCGCGCCACACGTTCACCGTGTCGCCGCCGCCGTCCGCGTAGCCCATCACCACGTCGCCGCCGGTCCCCGTGTCGCACTCCCTGGCGTTCCAGCACTCCATCGCCTTGTCGATCGTGGCCTGATCGACGTCCTGATCGGCCCGCGCGATCGAGGCGAGGATGATGTTCCAGCTCGCCTCGTCCGAGGGCGTCACGGGACCGAGGGCCTTGTCGACGAGTGCCTGGTCGGCGTCGGTGCTCTCGCCGTACTCCGCCAAAGCGCCGGCCCCGGCGCTCGGCTGCTCCCCGTTGGTTCCGTCGTCGGTCGTTTCGCCGTCGTCACCGCCGCAGGCCGCCGCCACCAGGGCGATCAGGAGCGCGATGCCGATGATCCTCAGTCGCTGCATGTGTTTCTCCCCCTCCTTCGGATGGCGCTCGCCATCGCCGGTCGGTCGGTCGTGTCGATCCGTGCCTCCTTTCTCATCCGGTGCCGCCGCCGGACGCGCCGGCGGCAGGTTTCGTTCCCGCTCGTTTGCGTTCGCGGAGCAGGTGCTCCACGCCGCGGATGATCCGGTCCCCCGAAACCAGCATGCCCCCGATGATCACGAACCCGAAGACCACGGACTGGAGCGCGGTCGGCAGGCCCATCGTTCGCAGCATCTGGGTGAGTCCGGTGAGGAAGATCGCGGCCACGAACGTGGACAGGGGGCTCGCGAGACCGCCGGTCAGGGATGCGCCACCGATCACGACGGCCGCGATCGGGCCGAGGAGGTACTGCGTGCCGACGGCGACCCCCGGGTTCCGCAGGAGTCCGGCCAACGCGATGCCGCCGATCGCGTAGCACGCCGCGGCCGCCACGTAGACGAGGATCTGGTCCAGGTTCACGCGGACGCCGACGACGTGGGATGCGACCGGGTTGGCGCCGACGGCCTGGAACCTGCGCCCGACGGTGGTGAAGCGAAGGCCGACGATGAGGACGATCGTGAGGGCGATCCCCAGCCAGAAGACCGGGCTGACCCCGAGGATCCGGTTGGAGGTCCACTCCGAGAGTCCCCGCGGCACCGGACTCTGCACCGGGAACGTGCTCCCGTAGCGATTCACGACGCCGACCACGATCAGCCCCACGGCGAGGGTGACGATCAGCGCGTTCAGCTTGAGGCCACCGATCAACAGGCCGTTGACGAGCCCGACGACCGCCGCCGCGGTCAGGGCCGTCGCGATCGCGATCCCGATGTTCGCGTCCGATCCGTCGCCGACGCCGACCATGATCACCGCCGCGAGGCTCATCGTGCCGGGCACGCTCAGGTCGATCCCCCCGGTCATGACCACCAGCATCTGGCCGAGGGCGACGACGCCGAGGACGGCGCCGTAGGGGGCGATCGCGCGCAGCGCGACGCCGCTCAGGGTCGCCGGAGCCCAGATCGATGCGACGACGATCAGCAGCGCGATCGCGATGTACACGGGCAGGTAGCGCGACGCGACGACGAACGCGGTGAGCGCGGACGACGGGGCCGGCCGGGCGCTCACGCGTCGCCCCCGGGCGCGGCTCCGACGAGGCCGGCCGCCTCGGCGACGCGCGTCCGCGCCGCGGTCGCGAGGCTCCGGGCGCGCGCGACGTCCGCGGTCAGGTCGCCGTCGCGCATCAGGGCTCGTCCGCCGACGAACACGGCGTCGACGTTCGACGTATCCATCCCCCACACCACCGCCCCGATCGGGTCGTTGATGGGGAATACGTTCGGTCGGTCCGTGCGGAGCACGATCACGTCGGCCTGCTTGCCGGGCTCGAGCGAGCCCGCCACGCGTCCCAGCCCGATCGCCCTGGCACCCTCGAGCGTGGCGAGGCGGATCACGTCGCGGGTGCTCATCAACTTCGGGAGCCCGGCCTTGCCCGCCAGCTTGCGATCGAAGACCGTGGCGTGCTGGACGGAGATCGTCGCGCGCATCTGGGCGAAGAGATCGCCCGGGGTCACCCGCTCGGCGTCGACGCCCAGTCCCGGCCGGATGTCGCGGTCGACCAGCTGCTGGATCGGGGGCGCCCCGAGCCCCGCCGCCATCTCGCTCGACGGAGCGAGCGAGATCGCGGCCCCCGACGCCACGATCGCGTCCACGTCGACGACCTCGAGATCCGCGCAGTGCACCAGCGTGACGTCGTCGGCGAGGAGTCCACGATCGGCGAGCCGGGCGATGTCGCCTCGTGACGGCCGCCCGGATCCCCCATGGGCGTGGATGCGGAGACCGAGCTCCCGGGCGGTCGCCCAGGCGGCGTCCACGGCAGGCGTCGCGGCTCCCGCGGTCATGGGCGCGCCGAACGCGATCGCCGTGGAGGGCCCGGCCGCGTCGGCGAGCCGCGAGACGAACGCTCGGTCGAGGGCGGCGGGCTCGCCGTTCCGCCCGGCCGCCGCGTGCGCGAAGACGGAGCGCAGACCCGCGTCGACGTGCGCCTGGAGCGCGGCCTCCGCGATCCCGCCGTCCGCCGGGAGATCGGACCAATCGACGACGGTGGTGATCCCGGCCTCGGCGGCGCCGAGCAGGCCGATCAGGGTGGCGGCGTAGGCGTCGTCGGGTCCGAAGTGCGCGCCGACCTCCGGCCCATCCTCCCCCGGGCCTCCGGCGTTGCGGAACAGCGACGTCCAAGCGTGTCGGTGGGTGTCGACGAACCCCGGCATCACGATCGTGTCCGTCGCGTCGACCCGCTCCGCGTCGCGGGCCCGCAACCCCCTCCCGACCTCGACGACCAGCCCGTCCTCGAGCAGAACGTCGGCCGTTTCGAAGTTCGGGGTCCGAGCGCCCAGGGTGAGGACGCAGCCACCGCTGAGCAGGGTACTCGACGTCACATCCCGCCCCCTCGCGTCGCCGCGCTCACCTCCGGCGTCCCCCCGAGCCCGATCGCCCCACGGGGGAACGCACGTTCATCGGCTCCCCCGCACCGTTCAGGGACACTACATACCTGCGATGGCCCTGGCTAGGCAATGGGCGCGTCGACGCGGCTGCCAGCGTCATGGGAGCGGGCGAACGAAGGAGGAAGCCCATGGAAGTGATCAGTGGTGCTGCACGGCCTCGGCCCGTCGAGTAGTGTCACTCAGCGAACACCCCCCGTCCCCGTGATGGATCGAGGTGCCGGTGGCAGGCGAGCTGGAGGACATCGGAGCCCGGCTCCGAGAAGAGCGGGATCGCGCGGGCATCAGCCAGCGGGAGCTCGCACGGCGGATCGGGCTGTCGGCCAGCATGATCTCGCAGATCGAGTCGGGACAGTCCAAGCCCTCCGTGAGCACGCTGTACGGCATCGTCACCGAGCTCGGCGTCTCCGTTGACGAGGTTTTCGGCGGCAACGGCGTCCTCCCGGGAGCCGATCGGGACGGCGACGGTGCCGCCGAGTCGGAACTCGGCCCGGTCGTCCGATCGCGGGATCGGCACGTGATCGACCTGGATTCCGGCGTCCGGTGGGAGCGACTGACGAGCCATCGCCACGAGGACGTCGACTTCCTCCACGTCGTCTACGACGTCGGTGGGTCCTCCTCCTCGGACGGAGGGACGATCCGCCACCCGGGACGCGAGTTCGGCATGGTGCTCGAGGGCCACCTCGGCGTCCGCTTGGGGGCCGAGGAGTACGCCCTGGGACCGGGGGACTCGATCGCGTTCGACTCCACACGTCCCCATCGGCTCTGGACGATCGGCGACGAGCCCGCGCGTGGGATCTGGTTCGTCGTCGGTCGGGAGGGCTGACCGACCCGCGTCGTCCGACCGACCGCGTTCGCCGAGGGACCTGCATAATCCGGCGAGTGGGCACCTCCCGGGACATCCCGACGAGCACGTCGCGGCCGGTCGCGGCCGCGGCGTTCGCGCCGCTCGGGCTGCTCGAGTATCGAGCGGGCCGAGCCGTGGTGGGCCGCCCGGCCGAGCTCGCGGCGATCGAGGAGACGATCGCCGGCGCGGCCACCGGGCGCCTGTCCGCGATCACCCTCGAGGGGGAGCCGGGGATCGGGAAGACCCGCCTCCTGCTCGCTGCCCGGGAGGTCGCGGCCGATCGCGGCTTCCTGACCGTCGCGGTGGCCTCGGATGAGGAGCTGCGAGGTCCGTTCCTGCTGGCGCGATCGATCGTCGGCGCGCCCGAGGTCGCGGAGGCGATCGCGGGGACGGCCTCCGAGGCGCCCGTCGCCGCCGCGGCCGAGGCCCTCGCCGGCCGGGACGATCCCGCCTACGCCGGCCTGTCCGCCGACCAACGGCTGCTCCGTTCGTTCGACCTCGCGACGATGGCGATCCGTGCGCTCACGGCCGACCGACCGCTCGCACTCTTGATCGACGAC
Source organism: Actinomycetota bacterium (assembly GCA_036281075.1). GTDB lineage: Bacteria > Actinomycetota > UBA4738 > UBA4738 > HRBIN12 > JAJNBA01. The sequence continues at coordinate 20,878 of DASUPO010000122.1, forward strand.
ATGCAGTGGGCGGACGAGGACAGCCTCCGGCTGCTCCGGTACGTGATCCGGACCGAGGGCGCCAGCCCGATCTTCGTCCTGTTCTCGATCCGCCCGGAGGAGCTGGCCACGCTCGAGGAGGCGGTCACGCTCCTGGCCGACATGGAGCGCATGCGGATGATCAGGCGGCTCAAGCTCGCGCGGTTCTCGGTGGTCGAGACGATGGAGCTGCTGCGCCAGATCCTCGGCGGCGCCGTCGATCCGGCCACGGCCTCCACGATCCACGGACAGGCGGAGGGGGTCCCGTTCATCGTCGAGGAGATCGCGCGAGCGTACCGCGAGGCCGGGATGCTGCAGGAGATCGCCGACACGTGGTCGCTGGCGCGCAACGCCGACCGGCTCGCCCCCTCCGCGGTGCGGACGCTGATCCAGCGCCGTGCCGCCCATCTCCCGACCGAGACGAAGGAGGTCCTCGCCGAAGCCGCCCTCCTCGGTCGTCACTTCAGCTTGAAGGACCTCCGCGAGCTACGGGGCAGCATGGGCGAAGGAGCCGCGGACGACGCGGTCACGCTCGGGAACCTGATGACGCCCGCCGTGGCGTCGGGGCTCCTGCACGAGCAACCGGAGACGGCGCCGGCCGACTACAGCTTCTCCCACGAGCAGGTTCGCGAGTTCGCGGCCGACACGCTCGCGCCGGCTCGCCGGCGCGAGATCCACGCGGCGATCGTCGATCTCCTGCTCGCCGGCGAGCCGGTGCCGGAGACGCTGCCGCTCCTCGCCCACCATGCGCGGGCGGCGGGCAACGCGCAGGTGTGCGTGAAGTTCTCCGCGCAAGCGGCGGCGGCCGCCCTGTCCGCGCACGCCCCCGAGGAGGTGCTCCGCGTCGTCGAGATCGCGCTGCCGCAGGCGTCGACTCCGCAGGAGCGGCTGGACCTGCTGATCCCCCGCGACGACGCCCTCGCGATGCTGCGGCGGCCCGGCGATCGGCTCGAGGGTCTCTCGGAGCTAGCCGCGTTGACCGAGGCGCTGGGGGACCCCACGCTGGACCTCGACATCACGCTCCGCCGCGCGTCCGCGCTGCGGCTGTCGCAGCAGGAGGATCGGGCGGCGGAGCTCGCGACCCGCGT
>DASUPO010000123.1:0-28482 GCA_036281075.1 Actinomycetota bacterium
TGCTGACCGCGACCGAGGTCGCTGATCTGATGCGTGTGTCCAGGATGACCGTCTACCGACTGATCAAGACCGGCGAGATGCCCTCGCTCCGCGTGGGCAGGGGCTACCGCTTCCGCGAGGAAGACGTCCACGACTACCTGAGGGAGCGCTACACCGAGGCCGGCTGAGGCCGGCACCGTGCAGGGCTCCGACACGCTCGAGGCCGAACCTCCGCGAAGGGGCGGAGGGCGCGATGAACGAGCACGACCGGCTCGTCGACCGGGCCGCACGAGAGGCGCGGGCCGTGCTGTTCGTGGGCGGGCTCGACTCCGGGAAGAGCTCGATGGCGCGCGCCACCGCCGCGTACGCGCTCACGCTCGGTCGCTCCGTCGCCTACCTCGACGCCGACGTCTCCCAGAAGACGGTGGGCCCGCCCGGCACGGTCGGGCTCAAGCACATCCGGGAGCCCGACGACCTCCCGCACGATCGCATGGCCCGAGCCGACGCGATCGGGTTCGTGGGGTCGACCTCGCCGCAGGACCACCTGCTGCCGCTCGTCGGCGCCCTCGCGCGGCTGCGCGAGCGCGCCAACGCCGAGGGCGCCGAGCTCGTCGTGGTGGACACCGGCGGGGAGGTCTCGGGGATCCGCGGCCAGCTCGTGAAGTACTACAAGGTCGACACGCTGGAACCCGACCTGGTGGTCGCGCTCCAGCGCGGCGAGGAGCTCGAGCCGATCGTCGGGGTCGTCGAGCGGTTCTTCGGCGTCGAGGTCGTGCGCCTCGGGATCCATCCGGCGGTCGTACCCACCACGGTCGACGAGCGGATGGCCCGGCGCGAGGAATCGATGCGTCGGTACTTCGACGGGCCGCTCCAGCGCTTCCGCGTCCGCCCCACCGTGTTCATGCCGAGTCTGCCGCCGCTGTTCGACCTGTCCCAGCTCGACCGTCTCCTCGTCGGACTGTCCGACGGCGAGGGCGGGTTCACGGGGATCGGCTACCTCGAGCCCGTGTCCGGGAACGGGGGGCTGCGGTTGATCTCGCCGGTGGCAGAGGCGCCCAAAGCCCTTAGACTGGGCTCCGTTCGTCTGGAGGAGAGCTTCCGAGCGAAGCGGGTCGACCTCCGGAACCTCTTCGGAACCGAATGAAAGGCGTGGATCGTTGCCGTCCCTCGTGAAGAAGCGCCGGAAGAAGATGCGCAAGAAGAAGCACAAGAAGCTCCTCAAGCGCACCCGGCACCAGCGCATGAAGCTGGGCAAGTAGCGGCGGAGGCCCGTGGGCACGCCGGTCCGAGGGAGGACGATCGGAACCCTCGCGATCGTCGCGGCGCTGTTGCTCGGCGCCTGCGGCGGGGAGGGGGCGGCGCCGGCCACCGGGTCACGCGAGGTGACGTTCGAGTCCTCCGACGGCGTCGCGCTCGGCGGTCGTCTGTTCGGCCCCGACGACGCGCCGGCGGGCATCGTGCTCGCCCACATGTCCCCGTCGGACCAGTCGTCGTGGTTCGACTTCGCCGAGCGGCTCGGCCGCGAGGGCTACCGCGTCCTGACGTTCAACTTCCGCGGCTACTGTCCCGGTGGTGAGGCCGGGTGCTCCGAGGGCGAGCGGTCGGTCCCCGCGATCTGGCAGGACGTGGAGGGGGCGATCGGAGAGCTCCGAGGACGAGGGGCGCGGCGGATCGGTCTCGTCGGGGCGAGCATGGGCGGGACCGCCTCGCTGGTCGCCGCCTCGAAGGAGGGCGCCGACGTCGACGCGATCGTGACGTTGTCGGCGCCGGCCGAGGTCGAGGGCCTCGACGCGAACGGCGAGGTCCTGTCGCAGGTGCCGGGCGCGAAGCTGTTCATCGCGGGCCACGAGGACGCCGCTGCGGCGGCCGCGGTGGACATCCTGTACGCGCAGAGCCTCCAGCCGAAACGCCCGGTGATCCTCACGACGGGCGACCACGGCACCGACATCCTCACGGGCAACCAGGCGGGCATCGCCTCCACCGAGATCATCGGCTGGCTCGAGCGATACGTGGCGGTGGACGGATGACGCGGCCGATCGTCTTCCTGACCGACTACGGGCGGAGCGACGCCTTCGTCGGGATCTGTCACGGCGTGCTCGCGCGGATCGCGCCGGCCGCGCGCGTGATCGATCTCACGCACGACGTGCCGCGACAGGATGTCCTGCGCGGCGCGGTCGAGCTGGGGCGCGCGGTCCCGTACATGCCCGACGACGCGATCTACGTCGCGGTGGTCGACCCGAGCGTGGGCTCGGACCGGCGCGGCGTCGCGACCTCGGCGGGCGGCTCGTTCCTCGTCGGTCCCGACAACGGCGTGCTGTCGCTCGCATGGGACACGCTGGGCGGCGTCGACGCGGCGGTCGAGATCGAGAGTCCCGACGTCCTCCTCGATCCGGTCTCGCGAACGTTCCATGGACGGGACGTGTTCGCGCCCGCGGCAGCGCACCTGGCGGCGGGGATGCCGCTCGAGAAACTCGGCCCGGCGGTGGATCCCGCGTCGCTCGCGCGACTGGACCTCCCCGGCCCGATGGTGGCGCCGAGGGCCGTGGGCGCGCGCGTCACCGCGACCGACGGCTTCGGGAACATCCAGCTGAACGCGACCGAGCGCGACCTGGGCGCGGCCGGCATCGCCGGCGGCCGCGTCCTGGTCGTGAACGGTCGGCGGCTGCCTCGCGCCGGGACGTTCGCCGAGCTCCCGGAGCGCGAGCCGGGGATGATCGTGGACTCGGACGGGTACCTCGCGATCGTGGTCAATCGGGGCGACGCCGCGGCGATGCTCGGTCTGGCCGCCGGCGACGCCGTGGTCGTCGAGGGTTCTTAGGGCGCCGAGGGCGAGGGGGACACGCTCGGCAGCTCGCCGGGGCTCGTCGGGCCGGGGAGCGGCACGCGGTCCTCGTTCGCGATCTGGAGCTGCCAGATCGCGGCGGCGACGAGCACCGAGAACAGGACGATCAGGGTGATCAGCGTCGGGCGGCGCACGGCGGCGAGGCTAGCGGCTCAGCTCGCCTCACGTGCGCCCGCCATCGCGTCCTCGGTCCGCTCGCGCATGTCGACCATCACGTCCGCCAGGCGCGCGCCGTGTCCGAGCGACGGCCGCAGATCCACCTCGAGCGACACGGCGCCGGCGTAGTCCGACGTCGCGAGATCCGTGAGGAACCCGTCGAGGTCGAGGACCCCGTCGCCGGGAGGAAGGTGGGAGTCCCACCCCTTCCCGGCGTTGTCCGAGAGGTGCACGTGCCGGAGTCGGTCGCCGAACGTACGCCGCACGCCGACGGGATCGTGGCCCGCCACGGCAGCGTGGGACGTGTCGAGCGCGAGGTGGGGGATGCCCTCGAGCTGCTCGATGTCCTGGTTCGTGTGGAAGGTCACGCTCCGCCTGCCCACCCGCACCGGGAACATGTTCTCGACGGCGACCGCGATCCCGGTTCGCTGCTCGACGTGCGGCAGCTCCTCGACCAGCCAGCGGCGGTACCCGCTCTGCCACCGGTACGGGGGATGCACCACCACCACCGGGATGCCGGCGTCGGCCGCGACCTCGAGGGAGCGGTCGATCTTCCCGATCGGATCGGTCCCCCAGACCTTCCGGGTGAGCAGGAGGCACGGCGCGTGCAGCGCGCCGACCTCGAGCCCGTACTCGTCGGCGCGCGCCCGGATCCGCGCCGGGTCCTGGCTCTCGCGGTCCTTGGTCACCATCACCTCGACGCCGCGATAGCCGCAGTCGGCCACCAGTCGGAACGTCCACGACAGGGGTCGCGAGAAGAACGCGGCCGAGGAGAACAGGACGGGCGGGGAAGCCATGAGCCTCGATGCTACCGGCTGATCGCGCCGAGCCGGTGCGTATCCTGAGGGACATGTGGATCTTCCCGCTCGCGGCCGCGCTCGTCGCGGCCGCGTTCGCGGTGGCGCTGGGTCGGCGGTTCGCGGACAGCAGGCGTCTGTACCTGGCGATGTGGTGCGGGGCCCTCGCGATGTACGCGCTGGCCTCGCTCGCGGTCGCGATCGGCGCGTTCTCGGGCTGGAGCGAGACGCTGTTCGACGTCTATTGGATCTTCGGCGCCGTGCTCAACGTGCCGCTGCTCGCCGCGGGTGAGATCCACCTGCTCCGGCGGCATCCCGTCCTTGACCTCGTCGTGTGGGCGCTGCTCGCGTTCGTGTTCGCCTACACGGTCGCCGTGACCCGCGGGGCCGAGATGGTTCCCGACGCTCTCAACCAGCAGCTGCCGTCCGGCAGGGAGGTCTTCGGCGACGGCTCGCCCGCCCACCGGCTGCCGCAGCTGATCTCGATCCCGTCCTACGTGGTGCTCGTGGCCGGCGCGGTGTGGTCCGCGTGGCGGATGCGAGGCCGGGCGGAGCTCCGGGGCCGCTTCGTCGGCACGCTGCTCGTCGCGGCCGGGGCGACGATCACCGCGGCGGCGGGCTCCGCGTTCGCCGCCGTGGGGAACCTCGTCGCGTTCTCCCTCGCGCTCCTCGCGGGCGTCGTCGTGATGTTCGTCGGGTTCCTGCGAGCGACGCGCACCGCGACACCACTCGCGTCGCGCGACGCCACCACCGCCTGATCGGCGGAACCCGTCGCCGCCCGAGAACCGCGTCCGCGACCCGCGGATATCGTTCGTCGCGTGAAGTCGCCGATCGACGCCGCGGTCCGTGTGGGCTCGCAGCACGGGTACGTCACGGATGCGCCCATCCTGGTTCAGGAGACGAACAACACCGTCGTTTGGCTACGCCCCCACGCCGTGATCGCCAAGGTCGGGACGCGTTCGCGCAGCGCCGACGCGCTCACGCTCGAGCATGACGTCTCTGCGGCGCTCGCGGCGGCAGGCGCGCCGATCGCGGCACCGGTCGAGAACGTCGGACCGGTCGTCGACGAGGAGACAACGCTTCTCGTGACCCTCTGGCATCGACTCGACCATGACGAGCGGGACGTGAGCGCTGAGGAGTCGACTCGGATCCTCGCTGTCCTTCATGAACATCTGGCGCGGTACAGCGGCGCCGTTCCGGACTTCAAGGAGAAGCTCGATCATGCTCGCCGAGCACTCGCTGACGACGCGTTGATGCATGCCCTTCCCGCCGACGATCGGTCGATGCTGCGAGCCGCGTTCGACCGATATCGCGCCGAGGTCGAAGCGTTCGACTACGCCGAGCGAACCCTTCACGGTGAACCCCACGCCGGGAACCTGCTCGCGACACCCGACGGCCTGAGATGGATCGACCTGGAGGGCGTCTGCCTCGGACCCTTGGAGTGGGACTTGGCCTTCCTGCAAGAGGAGGCTGCCTCGTCCTTCTCCCACGTCGACCATGACCTTCTCGACCTCCTGCGGGTCATCAACAGCGCACGGGTCGCAACCTGGTGTTGGTCCCGCCCGGAGTATCCGGAGATGCGTTGGCACGCGGAGTTCCATCTCGAGAGGGTCAAACGCCAGTCCCTTGCATGATCGAGGGCGTCTCCACGGCGGGTGATCCGACCGAACCCGAGGCGCGAACCAGGGGCTGACCGCGCCCGTGGAAGGGGGAACGCAACCGCCGCCGGGAGGGGCCCGGCCGGAGGAGCGGCGCGCCGACGAGCTCCACCCGTTCACCCAGACGATCCCGAACTCTCGAGGAGGGGATACCTTTGTCTGCATCACGGTTCCGGCGAGCCGCCGCGCTCGCCGTCACCGGGGCGCTCGCCGTTGCGGCGTTCGCCGGGCTCGGCCCGGTCCCGTCGACGGCGTCGAGCCACCGGGAGGCACCGCTGACCTCGGCGGATCCCGCGATCGACGCGACCGACCTGTACGCGTTCGTGCCCGAGGGGGCGCCGAACAAGGTCGCGCTCGTCGGTTCGTGGATCCCGTTCGAGGAGCCGGCGGGCGGTCCCAACTTCTACCTGTGGGCCGAGAAGACCGCGTACGACATCAACATCGACAACGACGGCGACGCGCGCGCGGACGTGGTCTACCGCTGGCGGTTCCGGACGCACCGGCGCAACCCCGACTCGTTCATCCTCAACGACGGCCAGGTGACCTCGCTGGACGACGAGAACCTGCTGGTGTCCCAGACCTACGACCTCACCCGGATCCGGAACGGGCGCACGACGCTGCTGTTGAACGACGCGCCCGTGGTTCCGTCCAACGTCGGCGCCGCTTCGATGCCGACGTACGACGCCGACCTCTTCGATGCAGGCGTCCAGACGTTCGGGCGGACCAGCAGCTGGGTCGGGCAGTCGGACGATCCGTTCTTCCTCGATCTCCGCGTGTTCGACCTGCTCTACGGAGGGGACTTCAGCGAGTCGGGCGACGACACGCTGGACGGCTTCAACGTCAACACGATGGTCCTGCAGGTGCCGAAGGATCAGCTGCGCGGGCCCGACGACGGCGTGATCGGCGTGTGGACCACCGCGTCGCGGCGGTCGATCCGGATCCAGGACTCCGACGGCCCCCTGACCTGGAAGGGTCCCCTCGTGCAGGTGTCCCGGCTCGGGATGCCGCTCGTGAACGAGGTCGTCGTGCCGATCGGGTTGAAGGACTTCTTCAACGGCTCGAACCCGAGGGGCGACGCCGCGTACCTGCCGAAGGTGCACGACCCCGAGCTGCCGCACCTGATCTCCGCGGTGTACGGGTCGGTGTTCCCCGAGGTGCCGGATTCCAACCCGGGCAAGGCCGGGATCCAGCGATCCGACCTGGTCCAGGTGTTCCTCACGGGCCTGCCGGGTCTGAACCGGCCGACCACCGTTCGCAGGGCCGAGATGCTGCGGTTGAACATGGACATCGACCCGTGCGCGACGGACTGCTCGACCCTCGGCGCGATCGACGGTGACGTGGCCGGGTTCCCGAACGGCCGGCGGCTGTCGGACGACATCATCGACGTCGCGTTGCGCGTCGTGATGGGCGTCCTGCTTCCCGGACACGACCCGGACGCCGACGGCCTGGCCGACGGCGTCGGGGAGAACGACGCCGTGTTCCAGGGGACGTTCCCCTACGTGGCGTACCCGCACGCCGGGTCGGACGGCGACCCGCACTGAGTGGGTGCGGGGTGGCCGCCGCTCGGCGCGGCGGCCGCCCCTCCCCGCCGGAGGACACCGATGAGGGTCAGGGTCACCTCGATCGCGATCGTCGCGGCGCTCGCCGCGACGACGTTCCTGCTCGGCGCCCTCCGGCCGGGCTCGGCCGTCGACCGGCGGCTCGAGGATCGGCCACCGGCCGTCTCCGACGTCGGATCGGGCTTCGCGCCCGCCCCGAGCGTCGGCTCGCTCGATGCCACGATCGCGTCGCTCGAGGAACGGCTCGACCGGGTCCCGGGGGACTGGCGCGCGGCCGCCGCCCTGGGGATCGCGCACGTCCAGCGGGCCCGGATCACGTCCGATCCCTACGCGTACCCGGCGGCCGAGGCGTCGCTCGTCCGGTCGCTCGACCTCCGGCCCGAGGGCAACGTCGAGGCGCTGGTCGGTCTCGGGACGCTGGCGGCCGCCCGGCACGACTTCGCGGCGGCGCTCTCGTGGGGACGTCGGGCGGTCCGGACTGCGCCGTTCGACGCGGACGCCTACGGCATGCTCGGGGACGCGCAGCTCGAGCTCGGCCGCTACGCGGCGGCGTTCCGGTCCTTCCAACGGATGGTGGACACCAGACCGGACCTCGCCTCGTACGCCCGCGTGAGCTACGCGATGGAGCTCCAGGGCCGGACGGACGCCGCGATCGAGGCGATGCGCGCCGCCCACGACGTGGCCGCCGGTCCCGCGGACGCGGCCTGGGCGGCCGCCCACGTGGGGAAGCTCCACTTCGAACGGGGCCGTCTGCGCGAGTCCGCGGTCTGGTTCCGGCGAGCCCGGGCGGCGGATCCCGGCTCGATCGACGCCGAGGCCGGGCTCGCGCTCGTCGCGTGGGCCACGGGAGACCTGGGGAAGGCGATCGCCGGCTACGAGCGCGTCGTCACCCGGGTGCCGTCACCCGAGCACGTCGGCGTCTTGGGGGACCTGTACGCGGCCGCCGGGGACCGCGGCGCCGCGGCGGAATGCTATGCGCTCGTCCGCGCCGAAGCGCGGCTGTTCCGGGCGAACGGGGTCGACGTGGATCTCGAGCTCGCGTTGTTCGAGGCCGACCACCCGGCGGGCGGCTCGGCGCGGGCGGCGCTCCGCGCCGCCCGCGCCGAGTGGCACCGTCGCACGAGCGTCCACGTCGCGGACGCCTACGCCTGGGCCCTCTACGCGAACGGCCGGTACCGGGCGGCCGCCGAGATCGCGGCCCGGGCGCTCCGGCTCGGGACGCGGAACGCGGCCTTCCTGTTCCACGCCGGCATGATCGAGCTGCGGTTGGGCCACGAGCCCGCCGCCAGGGGACTCCTGCGCGACGCGTTCGACACGAACCCGTTCTTCTCCGTCCGATGGTCGCCGATGCTGCGATCCACGCTGGCGAGCCTCGGGAGCCCCTGAGCGGCCGCCGGCGTCATCAGGCCACCGCCTCCCAGACGATCTGACCGGGCTCTTCGGCGACGTCCCCGGAGATCTCGACCGTCACCAGGACGCGATCGAAGCGGGACCGGTCGAACGGGACCCGCACGACGGTCACGCCCGGCATCGGGAGGAACGAGCCCGCGAACACGGCGTCCACGCCGTCGGAGAGCCACACGCCGTAGATGGAGCCGGACGGCGGGGGCGGGACCTCGCTGCCGACGAGGAAGAAGTGGTCCACATCGGGTGCCGACACGGTGGAGACCGGCGCGGGCTCGGTCGCGTCCGCCTCGGTCAGCGGCGCGGTGTCGGCGTCGGGACGCTGCGAGAGCCGCAGCGCCTGGGCGAACAGCTCGTTGCGCTCCTGGAGGTCGCCGGCCCGGAGGCCCTGGGACACGGCGACGCCGCCGGCCACGAGGACGAACGCGATGCCGGCCGCGATGCCGACCCAGCGCCCGATCGGGCGCCGGGCCCGCCGCGGCTCCAGCGAGCGGTGGAGGCGCGGCAGCAGGGTCTCGGGCGGGGCGACGGGATCGGCCGCCAGGGCGAGGTCCGCCACGGTGTCGCTGAACGCGAGCAGCGTGCGCCGGCATCGCAGGCACCCCGGCACGTGCTCCGAGAGGAGCCGCTCGGCCTCCACAGCGTCATCGCCGCTGAGCGCCCGCAGGGCGTATCCGGACATCAGCTCCTCGACGGTCTCGTGGTCGGCGGGATCCATCTAGGCCTCCACCTCGAGCGCGGCGCGGAGCTTGCGCAGCGCCGCGAACGTCCTGGTCTTCACCGTGCCCAGTGGGATGCCGAGCTCCTCGGCGATCCGGACCTGCGTCTTGCCTTCGAAATAGGCCATCTCCAGCACCTGTCGTTGGTCGCCCGAGAGGTCTGCGAGCGCTGCACGGACCTCGAGCCGTCGTCGTGCGACGGAGTCGTCGTCGACGACCTCGTCCGCAGGGTCTTCGCTCGCGACGGGCTCGAGGTTCGACGCTCGCTCCTGCCGGGCCCGGATCCGCTCCTCCCGCCGGATCGTGTCGACGGCCCGGTGGTGGACGAGGGACAGGAAGAAGTTCCGGAACGCCCCCCTGGCCGCGTCGAACGCCTCCGGCGCCCGCCAGAGCGCCAGGAACGCCTCGTGGACGACGTCCTGCGCCAGGATCTGCTGGCCCGTGAGCCGGAACGCGATCCCGTACGCTGTGGGGGAGTACCGGTGGTAGAGGCGATCGAACGCGTCACGGTCACCGGCGACGAGGCGCCGATGCAGCTCCAGATCCTCCTGGTCACCCTCACGCATGGGCGTTCGGCGGGGGACGCTACCATCGGTCCGATGCCTCGCGGCCCATCACCCGAGGGCGCCACGCGTCGGGTCGTCCTGTACTCCCGCCCCGGCTGTCACCTCTGCGACGTCGCCCGCGAGACGATCCTGCGCCAGCGGGAGCGGGCGCCGTTCGATTTCGAGGAGGTCGACATCGAGGGGGACGACGAGCTCGAGCTCGAGTACGGGATCCGCGTCCCGGTGGTGGAGGTCGACGGCGAGGAGGCCTTCGAGGTGACGGTCGACCCCGGAGGGCTCGCGAACGCCCTCGCGTAGCCGCGGGCCGCAGGCGTCCACGTGCTCCGCTCGTGAACTTGTGAACGCGCAGCTCGATCTCGGATAAGCTCGTCCAGTGCGTCCGACCGCGTCGACCAGGGACCGCTCGATCCCCGAGGCCACCGTGGGCCGGCTGCCCCGCTACCTCCAGGCGCTCGCCGGGCTCGCGGGCGAGGGCACCGCGGTCGCGTCGTCCGAGGAGCTCGCCGCCGCGGCCGGCGTCACCTCCGCCAAGGTCCGCAAGGACCTCTCCCACCTGGGCTCCTACGGCACGCGCGGGGTCGGCTACGACGTCGCGTACCTGATCCACCAGATCCGTCGAGAGCTCGGTCTAACGCAGGACTGGGGGATCGCGATCGCCGGGATCGGGAACCTCGGCCACGCGCTCGCCAACTACAAGGGCTTCGAGGCGCGCGGGTTCCGCGTCGCGGCCCTCGTGGACGTCGACCCGGCGAAGATCGGCGAGCGCGTGGGGGCGCTCGCCGTCGACCACATCGACCGGCTCCCGGAGCTGGTCCGGACCCACGGCATCGCGATCGGCGTGATCGCGACCCCCGCGGCCGCCGTCCAGGACGTGGGGGACCGGTTGGTCGCTGCCGGCCTCCGGTCGATCCTGAACTTCGCTCCGGCGCCGCTTTCCGCGCCACCCGGTGTCTCCGTCCGATCCGTGGACCTCGCCGTCGAGCTCCAGATCCTCGCGTACTACGAGCAGCGGAAGGCGGCGCTCGCCGACGTCCGCCGGCGCGGCGGCGCGGTCGCGTTCGCCCCGACCCGCTGAGGGAGGACGGCATGCGCCGAACGGCGCCGTCCATCATCGCCGTCGCGGTCGTCGTGCTCTCGTGGCCCATCATCTGTGTGGGCAGCTCCGAGCGGTCACGCGAGTGGTGCCAGAACGCGTTCGGTTGGCCTCTGCCCTGGTCGAAGATCCCTGGCGACGGGGCGGGGGCACTGATGTTCGCGATCCCGCTGGTCGCCGCCGTGGCGGCGTTCGCACTCACGTGGGCGGTCCTCCGCCGGCCGCGGGATCGGGACGCGACTACTTCGCGATCGTGATCCAGAGGACGAACAACACGGCGAGGATCATCACGCCGAGCAGGATGAACTGAACGCTCCCCTGATCGAGGAGGGGCACATCGTGCGCCTGGGCGAGCAACGCTCCGACCTCCTCTCGCACCATCAGGCGGGCCCGTACCAGGGCGGCGCCGAGCCGCCGGTCAGGAAGTCCTTCCGCTTGCGCTCGGCGACGTCGAGCAGCGGCAGGTGGACGACGAACAGGATCAGCGAGCCCGCGAGGAACATGTACGAGTAGCGCGGCACGCTCCCCTCGTCGTGGTACAGCGACACGGTCCACAGCGGCCCGCCCTCCAGGAAGTGCGCCGTCGCCACCGCGAGCGGGACGTCGCCGTCCTCGGCGAAGGCGATGCTGTCGACCGCGAAGTCCACGCCCGTGATCGCGCTCGGATCGGTCTCGCCCACGTCCGCCTCCTCGTTGGCCTGCGCCGCGAGGAAGTCGGTCACGATGCCCGTGACCGACTGCACCTCCGCCGCCTGCTCGCCCGGGGCGGGCTCCTCCCAGGGACCTTCGGGATAGCTCGCGAACGGCTCGTACGCGTCGCTCGTCTGGCTGGTCGAGGCGAGGAGCGGCACCCAGGCCGGCTCCGCGCCCCGCGGGCCGAGGTTCACGGGCGTGTCCGGGCCCTGGGAGTAGAACCCGAACGCCCACAGCGCGGACAGCATGATCATCCACCCCGAGAACGAGACCATCAGCACCAGGTAGCCGAGCCAGCGGCCGAGGACCGCCGTGAGGATCAGGTACACGCTCCCCACGAACAGGATGAGCCCCATCAGCGTCACGCCGGCGCCCTTCGCCAGGGTGCCGCAGTCGATGTTGAAGCCGAGACAGGTCTCCATCAGGGGTCCCGTGGGTTCGTGGTGGCCTGTTCGAGCGCCCGGGTGGACGCCTCCTCGTTCAGGCAGACGTTGTCCTCGAACGGGACGTTCTCGGAGGAGGTCTCGACGAGGTAGACGACGATGTCGTTGATCTGCTGGTCGTCGAGCGCGCCCTCCTCACGGATGCTCCACGACGGCATCACGCCACGGCCCTCCGAGATGACCTGGTAGATGTCCTCGGTCGAGTAGATCGCGTTGTGCGGCGGCGTGCCGAAGGGGCCCGCGCAGACGTTCGTGAGGTCGGGCGGGAACGCGAACGTGTTCCCCGCCTGCACGATCCCTCCGGTGAGGTCGGGACCGTGGCAGCGGACGCAACCGACCCCCAGCTGGTTCTCCTCCGAGAACGGCAGCACCGAGCGGGAGCCGCGGGACATGGCGAGCTCCTTCAGCTCGTGCTCCTGGTTGATGTTCGTCGAGGGCTCGAAGATCCAGATCGCCGGGATCCACACGACGAAGAACGCGAGCATCACGACGCTCCACCCCTGGAGCTTCTGGAGGAGCGGGGTCTCGAGCGCCGAATCGGAGGGGCCCGGCTTCAGCGCGTCCGGGATGTCCGGGCCGGTCTCGCGCGTCCGGTGGCGGAGCGCGAGGCCGGCGATCGCGGCCGCCGTGATCAGGGCGCCCGCGATCGCGAGCACGATCCCCGCGGTGGTCGAGAGCGCCAGCATCGTCGTCGGCCTCGCCCCTATGCCTTCCTCATCCTGGCGCCACGCAGAAGGCGCCCTGCGGCGGCTGATCGATCGTGTCGGTGCCGCGGGCGGGGCCCAGCACGACCTCGGAGGTGTCCACCATGACGCGGCCGTCGACGACCTCCATGTGGAAGCGGTCCATCCCGCGCGGCGCGGGCCCGAGCTGGTACTCGCCGGCGCCGTTGTACTTGGAGCCGTGGCAGGGGCACTCGAACCACTTGGACTGGCCGCAGAACGGCACCCGGCAGCCCAGGTGCACGCAGCGCTGGTACAGGGGCATGATCCCGTCGGCCGACACGCCCTCGCCCACGTAGTCGACGTCTCCCTGCGCCGAGCCGTTGTACGGCACGATGTAGAACCGACCGGTCCCGACGTAGAACGGCTCCCCGGTGGAGACCGCCGCCTTGATGTCCGCGACGTCTCCCGCGTCGATCAGGGCGCCGAAGCCGCCCTTCAGGTTCGGCCACAGGAACGCGATCGACGCGCCGCCGAACTGGGCGCTGAACACGAGGAGGGAGGCGATCAGCGACTTCCGGAAGAAGTCGCGGCGCGAGACCGCCGGGGCGCGCGAGGGCGGGGCCGGCAGTCCCGCGGCGCGGGCGCGGCTGGCGGCCACCGCCTCCTGCTGCCGCTGGTAGGACCGGAGCGAGATGACGAAGAACGCGATCGCGAACACGACGACCGCGACCAGCACGACGAGCGCCGCGACGAGCCCGGCGGAGATCGCGAGCGTCGTCACAGCTCGAAGAACACCCCCTGCGCCCACGGCCACGTCCAGTTGTAGCCGGGACCGCGGAAGAACGAGCCGATGATCGTGAGCACCGCGCCGAACATGAACATCATCGTGAACAGCGTGAGCGCGACCTTGCGGTCGCCCGGCCGCGTGCTCGGGTTCCGGTCGACGAACGGCACGGCCGCGAGCCCGACCAGGATGAACGTCGGGATCGAGATCCCCGCGACCATCGGATGGAAGTAGCGCAGGAGCTCCTGCAGACCGAGGAAGTACCACGGGGCCTTCGACGGGTTCGGCGTGAGGTTCGCGTTCGCGAGCTCGCGGAGCGGCGCGTTCAGGAACGTGGAGAACACCACGATCCCGACCGAGAGCACGAACATCGCCACGAACTCCTCGAGCAGCAGGTGCGGCCACACGTTCACCCGGTCGCCCTGCTCGCGCTCCACCCGCTGGATCCCCTCCGGCGGCACGAGCGCGAGGAGCCGGTGCTTGTCGTCGGCGCCTTTCTTGGGCGTCGGGATGTTGCCCGTGGGCAGCGGCGCGGTCCGCGTCGGGGCGCTCACCGGCGCGGCGACCATCGCGGCCTGGCCCGCGGCGGCCGGCGCGGCCGCGGCGGGAGCCGCGGCCGCCGCCGCGGGGGCCTGGGCGGGCGCGCCCCCGTCGCCACCGGCCGCCGCCGCCGCAGGCGCGGCGGCGGCCTCCTCCTCGGGGTGCGCGGCCGTGTAGGCCCGCACGGCGGCCGACCGCGCGCGGCCTTCGGCCACGCGCTTGTCGGTCCCCGCGTCCAGTTGCTCCTTCAGGACGCGGTCGAAGACCTCCTGGTCGAGCGGGGTGTCCTCGCGCGCCATCACCGGCCCCCTAGAGCGGTCCCGAGATCCCGCCGTCCTTGCGGATCCGCCAGAAGTGGACCGCGAGGAACAGCACCAGCACGAACGGAAGCGCCAGCACGTGGAGCACGTACCAGCGGAGCAGCGTCTCCGGCCCCACCACGACGCCGCCCAGCAGCAGGAAGTTCGCCTGCTGCGCGATGAACGGCGAGTAGGCGGCGAGGCTCGTCCCCACGGTGACCGCCCAGATCGCGAGCTGGTCCCACGGGAGCAGGTAGCCGGTGAACGACAGGCCCAGCGTGAGGAACAGCAGGATCACGCCGACGACCCAGTTGAACTCGCGCGGCGGCTTGTAGGCGCCCGTGTAGAAGACCCGCGCCATGTGCAGCGTCACCGAGAACACCATCAGGTGCGCGCCCCACCGGTGCATGTTGCGAACGAAGTCCCCGAAGAACACCGCCGTGCGGATGTTCTGCATGTCGGTGTACGCCTGCGCCCCGCCGATGTCGGCCATCGGCCGGTAGAAGAACATCAGGAAGATCCCCGTGACGGTCAGCAGGATGAACAGGAAGAACGACAGGCCGCCCAGGCAGAACGTGTAGGTCAGCTTCAGCCCGTGCCGCTTCACCTTCACCGGATGGAGGTGATAGAGCACGTTGTTCATCGTCGCGAGCGCCCGGTCGCGGGATGTGTCCTTGTAGCCCCTCCGGAAGATCGAGCCGGGACGGAACATCGACTTCCAGACCTCGCTCTCGCGGAGCCGGTCGCCGAGCTCGCTCGGCGACGGGGGCTTCAGCTTCAACGCGTTCCCCCCCTCGAGGTCGGCACGGTCACTCCTCGGCCGCCTGCGACGTCGGCACCTCGGCCATCGTTCGCCTGCCGCCGGACCCTTCCGGCAGCCGCGCATAGTACAGCGTGTCCGTCGGGCACCGGTCCACGCACACCGAGCACCGCGTGCAGGCGTGATCGTCCACGACGAAGATCGCCGTGGACCCGATCACCTCGGCCTCCGCGGCCGGGGTCTCGGCGTTCTCCACGATGTCCGGCGCGAGCATGTAGATGCAGTTCCACGGGCAGACGTCCTCGCACGCCCGGCACAGGATGCAGTTGTCGGGGTCGAGCATCAGGTGCTTCGGGGACTTCACGCCCTGCGCCAGCCATGCCGGGTCGACCGCTTCGAGGGTGTAGTCCTCGTGGATGTCGACCTCGGTCTTCGTGAACGGCATGGCTCTCTCCTCCCCGGCCCCTACCGGTACCCGCCGGTCGGTCGGACGTCGCCTGACTCGCCGCGGAGCCTCCGCCGCCAGTTCTGCAGGATCGCCCCCAGGACCAGCACCGTGATGATCGGCCCGGTCGTCAGGCCCATCGCGACCGCGTCCCGGAGCATCAGGTGGCCCTCGTAGGACAGCCACAGGAACCCCTCCGCCGAGAAGAAGGGGAAGCTGGTGTCGAACGGGTCCAGCAGGAACGCCTCGAGGTCGGTCGGGCCCTGCCAGCCGAGCTTCTGCTCCGCGTAGTACATCCACCACGACGGCATCACCGCTGTCGTGATGAGCAGGAAGAACAGGATCGCGAGCGAGAACAGCACGGCGCTGGTCCAGGACCATTCGAAGTCCCGCAGGAACGCTTCGAGCTGGCGCTTGGCGGTCTGGAACGGCGATCCGGCTGCGGTCTGGACCTGGCTCATGCTCGCTTGCTCCGTGGGCGGGCGAATCATACAACCGGGCCTCGGGAGGCCGGCCGCCAGGTCGGCCCCGCTGCCACTCGTGAAGGTTTTCACGAGCGGTTCCAACCTTATGGCTCGTGCAGGGCTGAGACAACTCAGGGCCGGGCCACGCGAGAGGGCCCCGATGCCAGACTGAGGCCATGGTGGCGGCGCTGGTCGACACGGGGCTCTCGTCGTGGTGGGCGCCGGCCCTCGCGTTCGCGGCCGGCGTCGTGTCGTTCGCGAGCCCGTGCGTCCTGCCGCTCGTGCCCGGCTACCTCTCGTTCGTCACGGGCGGCCGCGCGACCGAGGGCGAGGGCCGGCGCCCGCTCGTGCCGATCCTCCTGTTCATCCTGGGGTTCACGATCGTCTTCACGCTCCTGGGAGCATTCGCCGGCTCGTTCGTCCGATTCTTCAAGGATCCGTGGTTCCAGCGGATCGCCGGTCTGGTCGTCGTCGGCCTGGGGCTCCTGATGCTCACGTACGCGCTCGGGCGCGGCCCGGCCGCCCTGTTCGCGGAGCGGCGGCCGCTCCTCGAGCGCATCCGGCCCGGCACGGCCGGCGCGTTCCCCCTCGGGGTGGCCTTCGCCGCCGGGTGGACGCCGTGCATCGGCCCCGTGCTCGGCGGGATCTTCGCGATCGCGGCCAGCGGCGGAACGGCCAAGGGAGCGGCCCTGCTCGCCGTGTACTCACTGGGCCTCGGGCTCCCGTTCCTGCTGGTCGGCCTCGGCGCCGACCGGCTGATGCGGAGCCTGGGTTGGGTCCGCCGGCACTACCGCGAGATCGCGGCGGTGTCGGGCGCCTTCCTCGTGGCGGCCGGTGTCCTGTTGATGACCGGGGTCTATCAGCGTGTGATCACGCAGCTCGCGCCCTCGTTCGCGCCCGGCCTGTAGGT
Source organism: Actinomycetota bacterium (assembly GCA_036281075.1). Classification (GTDB taxonomy): domain Bacteria; phylum Actinomycetota; class UBA4738; order UBA4738; family HRBIN12; genus JAJNBA01. The sequence goes on from DASUPO010000123.1 coordinate 16,777, forward strand.
GCGCCCCGCCCGAACGTGGACGCCCCCGAACGCGCTCCCTAGCATCTGAGGCCCCCATGACGACCTCCTCGGCCCCCAGCGTGCGTCGGTCGGTCGCCATGGTCTGGCGGTCGCTGCGGTCGATGCGGACGGCGCTGATCCTCCTCCTGGTGCTGGCGGCGGGCGCCGTGATCGGGTCGCTCCTGCCCCAGATCCCGAACTCGCCGGAGCGGGTGGGGCGCTACCTCGCGGATCACGGGCTCTGGGGGCCCCTGTTCCTGCGTGCGGGCTTCTTCGACGTCTACGGCTCGTGGTGGTTCGTGCTGATCACGACGCTGCTCTTCGTCTCGCTCGCGGCGTGTCTGCTCCCCAGGACCCGAGCGCTGCTGCGCGGGCTGCGGCAACGGCCGGTGCAGGCCCGCGAGGTGGACGGCTTCCGGCACTTCGCCGAGGTGACCGTCGACTCGGGGCCGGAGCCGGCTGCGTCCGCCGCCGAGCGGCTCCTCCGCCGCCGGTGGTACCGGGTGGCGCGCGAGGGCACGAGCGTGGCGGCGGAGAAGGGTCTGTTCCGGGAGACCGGCAGCCTGTTGTTCCACTGGGCGTTCTTCCTCCTGCTCGTCGGCGTGATCGTGGGGAAGGGCACGGGGTTCACCGGCCGCGCGGTCGTGACCGAGGGGGAGACGTTCGTGGACGCGCGCCCGAACTACGCTGGGCAGCTCCGGACCGGTCGGTACTTCGGCGGCGGCTTCACGGGCGTCGGCCTCGAGCTCGTGGACTTCGAGGACCGGTACCGTCGCAACGGGCAGCCGGTCGACTTCGTCTCCCGCGTCCGGTTCCTCGATCCCGAGGGCCGGCCGGCCGGGACCGAGGCGATCCGCGTGAACCACCCCGCCGAGGTCGAGGGTCTCCGGTTCTTCCAGGAGGGCTTCGGCTGGGCGCCGGTCGTGGACGCCACGATCGACGGCGAGCCGCTCTGGTCCTCGCCGATCGAGATGACGCGCGACCAGGCCCCGCCCGACGTGCCCGCGACGGCGATGCCCTGGCGCGGAGCGATCAAGCTCACGGCCCCCGAGCCCGACGTGATGGTGACGCTGGAGCTCTGGCCAGACTATCGGGCCTTCGCCACGTCCCAGTTCACGGGGCGGCCCGTCCCGATGCTCGTGCAGTTCGACCCGTACATCCGCTACGCCGTCCACGTCGGCGAGCTCCGGGACCCGTCGCGCGCCTCCACGGACACGACCGGGCTCCGTCGCGTGGGCGGAGGCGACCTCCACGCCGCCGACACCTCGACGTTCGACGTGCCGGGCCTGGGATCGCTGGAGCTGTCGTTCTCCGAGCTCCGGCAGTACAGCGTGTTCCTCGTCAGCCGGGACGTCGGCATCCCGCTCGTGCTGGCCGCCGGTATCCTCGTGCTCGTGGGACTCATCCCCGCCCTCTTCGTCTCCCGGCGCAAGGTCTGGATCCGCGCCGAGGGACTCGCCGGCGGCACGCGCCTCAAGGTCGGCGGGTTCGCCCTGCAGCGGAAGGACTCGTTCGAGGAGGAGTTCGACCGCATCGTGCAGGGGCTCGGCGGTGCCGACGCCGCGGTCCGGCCGCACGAGCGCGTGGGGACGCCGTGAACTGGGCCCGGATCTCGAGCGTCGCGTTCGACCTGACGATCTGGCTGTACCTCGGCGCGATGGTCCTGTCGTTCGCGTACCTCGCGGTCCGCGCGGAGGCGCTCCGGGTCACCGCGCTCGCCGTCGCGATCGCGGGCGTAGCGGCGAACCTCGTGTCGATCGTGGCCCGCGGCCTGGCGGCGGATCGGGTGCCGTGGGGCAACATGTTCGAGTACTCGACGGTGCTCGCGTTCCTCGTCGTCGCGGGCACGATCGTCCTGGTCGAGGGCGCGGCGAAGATCAAGACGCTGACGGGGTTCGCCCTGATGTTCGCGGTCCTCACGCTCGCGATCGCCGCGATGTTCTTCCCCGTCGCGCCGAGCCCGCTGCAGCCGGCGCTGAACTCGTACTGGATCAAGATCCACGTCGTCGCGGCGATCACCGGCTCCTCGCTGTTCGCGATCGGCGGCATCGCCACGATCCTGTTCCTCGTGAAGGACCGGTCGGAGCGCCGAGCGCTCGCCTCCGGCGGGCCCCCGCCGGCGCCGATCATGGGAGGCGCCGTCGAGCTCGATGCGCCGCACGACCTGCTGTCCGATCCGGAGGATCCCGGGATCTCCACGCCCGAGCCGAAGCGCGGCGGCGTCCTGCCGTCCGCCGCCGCCCTCGACCGGGTCGCCTACCGCGTGATCGCGTTCGCGTTCCCGATCTGGACGTTCGCGGTCATCGCCGGCGGGATCTGGGCGCAGGAGGCCTGGGGCCGGTACTGGGGCTGGGACCCGAAGGAGACGTGGTCGTTCGTGACGTGGACGATCTTCGCCGGGTACCTGCACGCGCGGTCGACGGCCGGGTGGAAGGGTCGCCGGGCCGCGGTGATCGCGGTGGTGGGCTTCGTGTCGCTCCTGATCACCTACTACGCCGTCAACCTGTGGATCGTCGGACTCCACTCGTACAAGCTGGGATGACGCGTCCGGTCGGCCGAGACCCCGGTGATACAGTGCGCCCGGGTTCGCCGAGCCCGACCCCGAGTCAGTCTTCGAGGGAGCTGCGGGAGACCGAAGGAACCGTGCGGAAGAGGCTGTTCTGGGCAGCGGTCGCCGTCGGGTTCCTGTTGTTCCTCGGCGCTTGCTCTTCTGAGGCCACGCAGAGCTCGCTGGAGCCCCAGGGCCCGTACGCGCAGAAGCTGCAGGACCTGTTCGTCCCGGTGTTCTGGGTCGCGGTCTTCGTCTTCGTCGTCGTCGAGGGTGGCATCGTCTGGATCGCGATCCGGTACCGCCATCGCAAGGGCCGCGAACGGATGCCGGCGCAGACCCACGGCAACACCCGCCTCGAGATCGGCTGGACGATCGCACCGGCGCTGATCCTCGCCGGCGTGATGGTGCCGACCGTCGCGACGATCTGGGACCTGGCACGCACGCCGCCCCCCGACGCGCTCCACGTCACGGTCCGTGGCTACCAGTGGTGGTGGGGGTTCGAGTACACGGACCCCGAGATGGCGTCGGACTGGGCCGAGGACGCGCAAGTCCGTACGGCGGACGTGCTCGTGATCCCCGAGGACCGCGTCGTGTCGCTGTCGCTCGAGGGCGCGGGAGGTGACATCGCGGGGACCACCGAGGAGTCCGCGGACCACATGGTGATCCACTCGTTCTGGATCCCGGAGCTCGCGGGCAAGCAGGACGTCACGCCCGGCCGCACGAACCACATCCTGATGCAGGCCGACCATCCCGGGACGTACGAGGGCCAGTGCGCGGAGTTCTGCGGGCTCCAGCACGGGCGCATGATCGTCCGCGTCGTGGCGCTTTCCGCGAGCGATTGGGAGGCGTGGGTCGAGAACGCGAAGCAGGGCGCGGGCCCGCCCACCGACCCGCTCGCGCGACAGGGGATGGACCTGTTCCTGAACCCGTTGTCGGGCGGGCGTGGCACGTGCGTGGCCTGCCACGCGATCGGCGGGACGGAGGCCTCCAGCGAGGCCGGGCCCGACCTCACGCACTTCGCGGATCCGACGCACGAATGCTTCGCGGGCTGCAACTGGGAGACGACCGACCGCGAGTCGCTCGAGGCGTGGCTCCGCAACCCGCCGGCGCAGAAGCTCGGCTCGAAGATGCCCAACTACCATCTGACCGAAGAGGAGATCGACGCCCTCGTGGCGTTCCTCTACTCCCTGACGTGAGCGACCGGAGGGACACGAGCGACCGATGGCGACCGTGACCGCGACCCCGAGGACGGAGGGGATCCTCCGCCGCCCGACCGCGACGACCGGCTTCTGGAGCTGGTTCACCACGATCGACCACAAGAAGATCGGGATCCTCTACGGCGCTACGGCGTTCGTCTTCTTCCTGGTCGGGGGCATCGAGGCCCTCCTCATCCGGGCCCAGCTGTTCCGGCCGGACGGCACGCTGCTGAACGCGGATCAGTACAACCAGGTCTTCACGATGCACGGCATCACGATGATCTTCCTGTTCGTGATGCCGATGGCCGCGGCGTTCTTCAACTACTTCATCCCGTTGATGATCGGCGCCGGCGACGTCGCGTTCCCGCGCCTGAACGCCTACAGCTACTGGGCCTTCCTGCTCGGCGGGCTGTTCATCTACTCGAGCTTCTTCCTGGGCGGGGCCCCGAACGGCGGCTGGTTCGGCTACGCGCCGAACTCCACGACGGACCCCACGATCGGGATGAGCTTCTACGCCCTGGGCCTGATCATCACGGGCATCGCGTCCACGGCCGGCGCCGTGAACCTGGCCGTCACGGTCGTGAACCTGCGCGCGCCGGGGATGTCGCTGTTCCGCGTGCCGGTGTTCGTGTGGATGGGGCTCGTGGTGCAGCTTCTGTTGGTGTTCTCGCTGCCGATCATCACGGTCGCGCTGTTCGAGCTCCTCTTCGACCGGGAGTTCGGCACGCATTTCTTCGATCCGACGGCCGGCGGGGATCCGATCCTGTGGCAGCACCTGTTCTGGCTGTTTGGGCACCCCGAGGTCTACGTCCTGATCCTCCCGGCGTTCGGGATCTTCTCCGAGGTCCTGCCGGTCTTCTCGCGCAAGCCGCTGTTCGGCTACCAGTTCGTCGTGTTCTCGGGGATCGCGATCGGGTTCATCGGGTTCGGCGTGTGGGCCCACCACATGTTCGCGGCGGGGCTCGGACCGGTGGCGAACACGGCGTTCGGCGTGTCGACCGCGATCATCGCGATCCCCACGGGCGTGAAGATCTTCAACTGGATGGGGACGATGTACCGAGGGGACATCCGGTTCACCTCGGCGATGCTGTTCACGATCGGCGGCATCGCGATGTTCGTGATCGGCGGCCTGTCCGGCGTGATGCACTCGATCGTGCCGTCGGACTACCAGCAGACGGACACGTACTTCATCGTGGCGCACTTCCACTACGTGATCTTCGGCGGCGGCGTGTTCGCGTTCTTCAGCGCCCTCTTCTACTGGTGGCCGAAGATCTTCGGGCGGCTCCTGGACGAGAGGCTCGGGATCGTCCAGTTCGTCGTGATGACGATCGGGTTCAACCTGACGTTCGGGCCGATGCACGTCCTGGGTCTGCAGGGGATGATCCGGCGGACCTACACGTACCCGGAGTCGCTGGGCCTCACGTTCTGGAACCAGGGCGCGACGATCGGCTCGTACCTGATCGCGCTCTCGATCCTCGTGTTCATGGTGAACCTCGTGGTGACCTGGCGGCGGGCTCGGCCCGACGACGTCTCGGACCCGTGGGACGCGCGGACGATCGAATGGATGACGACGTCCCCGCCGCCGCCGCACAACTTCGACGAGGTACCCACGGTCCACGCGCTCGACGAGTTCTGGCACCGGAAGTACGTGGAGGACGAGCGGACCGGCCGCCTCGTCCCGGCCCAGGCCGGAGCGTCGAACGGCCACGCCGACGGGGAGGAGCACCACACGATCCACCTCCCGAGCCCGTCGTTCTGGCCGCTCGTGGCCGCGCTCGGGCTTCCGGTGATCGCCTACGGCGTCCTGTTCTCCTGGTGGCTCGTGGGCCTCGGCGCGGTGATCGCGTTGGTGGGCTTCTACGGCTGGGCGATGGAGCCGTCGGTCTCCGAGGAGGCGTAGCGGTGGCCGACGTCGCGATCGAGCGGGGAGGAGGCGGTCACGGCGCCGAGCACGCCGAGACCACGACCGGGCTCCCGCACACGAAGCTCGCGATGTGGCTGTTCCTCGCGTCCGAGTGTCTGCTGTTCGGCGCGCTGATCAGCACGTACGTGCTGTACCGCGGACGGAGCGAGACGGGGCCGTTCCCGGCCGACGTGTTCGACATTCCGTACACATCGGTGTCGTCGTTCGTCCTGCTCGCGAGCTCCCTGACGATGGTGTTGGCGCTCTCGTCGGCGCAGCAGGGGGACACGGGCCGGATGCGTCTCTGGCTCCTCGCGACCGCGATACTGGGCATGACGTTCGTCGGCGGCCAGGTTTACGAGTTCACGGTGTTCGCGCACGAGGACCTGTACCTCACGCGGAACCTGTTCAGCACGACGTTCTTCGTCCTCACGGGGTTCCACGGCGTCCACGTGACGGTCGGGATCTTGATGCTGCTGTCGCTCGTCGGGATGTCGTACGCCCGTCGACTCCCGGCCGATCCGTCGTTCCCGATCGAGATGGTCGGGCTCTACTGGCACTTCGTCGACATCGTGTGGATCGTGATCTTCACGGTCGTGTACCTGGTCCCGACGCCGAATCCGGGAGCGTAGATGGCGACGGAGGAGCAGCAGCGGCAGGCGAGGCCGCACGGCGGCGGCGGACATCCCTCGGCCAAGGAGTACGTCCGGATCGGGGTGATCCTCGCGGTGCTCACGGCCCTGGAGGTCGCGGTCGCCTACACCGACGTGCCCCACGCGATCCTGATCCCGACGCTGTTCCTGCTCGCGATCGTGAAGTTCGCGCTCGTCGTCCTGTGGTTCATGCATCTGAAGTTCGACGACCGACGGTTCGCCCGCTTCTTCGTGATGGGTCTGTCCGGCGCCGCGGTGCTCTACCTGATCGTCCTCATCTCGTTCGGGGTGTTCTCCTGATGGCGCTGCCGGCGTTCCACGTGCACCTGGACGTGTTCGCGGTCCTCGGGGCGCTCACGGCCGTGTACCTCGTGGCCGCGCGACGGCACGAACGCTCGACGGGGGAGCGGCTCGAGCCGCGCCGGCGCGCGCTGTTCCTCGGCGGCGTGGCCGTGCTGCTGCTCGGCGCGACGTGGCCGATGCACGACCTGGCCGAGGGCTACCTCTACAGCGTTCACATGGTTCAGCACATGCTGTTCACGTTCATCGCGGCGCCGCTGCTCCTCACCGGGACGCCGCCCTGGATGTGGCGGGAGCTGCTCCGCCCCGCGCCGGTGCGCGCCGCGTGGGCGTTCGTCACCCGGCCTTTGATGGCGCTGATCGTCGCGAACGGCGTCCTGCTGTTCACGCATTGGCCGGAGGTAGTGGCGCTCTCGGTCGGCTCCGAGCTCGTCCACTTCCTGCTCCACGCGCTCCTGCTCGGGTCGGCGGTCGTGATGTGGTGGCCGGTCCTGTCGCCGTTGCCCGAGCTGCCGCCGCTGTCGCGGCCCGCGCAGCTCCTGTACCTCTTCTTCCAGTCGCTCGCGCCGACGATCCCGGCGTCGTTCCTCACCTTCGGCACCGAGCCGCTCTACGCCGTGTACGCGACGTTCCCGAGGATCTGGGGCATCGGGGCGCTCACGGACCAACTTATCGCGGGCCTCGTGATGAAGCTCGTGGGCGGCGCGATCCTGTGGGTCGTGATCGCCACGATCTTCTTCCGGTGGGGGCGCGAGGAGTCGAGCGACGGCTGGGACGCGCTGAAGTTCCGCAACGTCGAGCGCGAGATCCGCACCGGGATGGGTCGATGAGCGCGCGGGGCGGCGAGCGACAGAGCCTCCTGCTGCCGATCCTGATCCCGGTCGGGGCGCTGGCCGTGATCGTCTTCGTGCTGTTCCTGTTCTCCCGCGTGCTGCTGTCGGTGCAGCCGAACGCCGCGACGGGCATCGCGCTCGTCGCGGCGGTCGGCGTGATGACCGTCGCGGCGTTCGTGGCCGCGCGGAAGCACGTGACCGGGGCCGCGCTCGGCGGGTTCGCGATCGCGTCCGCGGGCCTCGCGATGCTCGCGGGCGGCCTCGCGATCGCGGTGATCGGCCCGGCCGAGGAGGAGGCCGAGCCGCTCCACGCCGAGCTCGCCGCGCCGGAGAACGCGATCCAGGAGGGGTTCTCGACGGCCACGCTCGCGGTCGAGCCGGACCGGCCGATCGAGCTCGCGTTCGACAACCAGGACGTCACCGCGCACAACGTCTGGATCCTCGACGGCCCGGACGACACCGCGGCGCCCCTGTTCCAGGGCCAGGACGTGCCTGGGCCCGACCAGGCCGTGTACCACGTCCCGGCGTTGGCGGAGGGGGAGTACTTCTTCTTCTGTGAGCTCCACCCGGGCACGGCGATGGAGGGGACGGTCTCCGTGTCCGAGAGCGCGGGCGGCGTGCAGGTCGTCGCGCAGGACACGGCGTTCGACACGGAAGAGCTCCAGCTCCCGGCCGACACGCCCACGACGCTCACCCTCGACAACCGTGACGCGGCGCCCCACAACGTGTCGATCTACCAGGACGACACCGCGTCCGGCGAGCCGCTCTTCACGTTCGAGCCGTTCACCGGTCCCGCCGCGAGGCCCTTCGAGGTGGATCCGATCCCGGAGGGCGACTACTACTTCCGATGCGACGTCCACCCGACGATGGAGGGGGCCGTCGTGGTCGCGCCGGGTGAGGGACAGCCGCCCGGTGAGGGCGGCGGCGGCGACGCCGCCGACGAGGGCGGCTGAGGTCGGAGCGCGTGCGTCTTCCTCGGCGTCTCGTCGTCGTGATCGTCGCCTTCGTCGTCGCGGGGCTGGCCGCGTGCTCGGGCGGGGACTCGATCGCCGGGGTCGCCGCACAGGACCGGCCGCTCCCTCGGCTCACCGGGGAGACGCTGAACGGCGATCGACTCCATGTCCATCGGTACGCGGACGGCGACATCCTGGTGATCAACGTGTGGGCATCCACGTGCGGGCCGTGCCGGCGGGAGCAACCCCAGCTCGCGGGGCTCGCGGAGCGGTACGAGGACCGAGGGGTCCGGTTCCTGGGGATCAACTACTTCGACGATCGCGACGCGGCTCGCGCGTGGGAGAAGGAGTTCGAGGTGCCGTACCCGAGCCTGTATGACCCCGCCGGCCGGTCGGCGGTGGACCTCGGCTACCCGTTCCTGCCCGACACGTACGTGGTCGACCGGGACGGCACGATCCGGTGGGTCGTGTTCGGGGAGACGGACGAGCGGGAGCTCGCCGGTCTGATCGACGACGTGCTGGCGTGAGCCCTCAGGCGCGGACCAGGGCGTCGACCCCGATGGCCGCGAACAGCGCCGCCAGGTACGCGATCGAGAACGAGAAGAGCCTCCGGGCGGACGCATCACCGTCGTCGTCGCGCCAGACCCGCAGCGCCCGGTAGACGAACGTCCCCCCGAGCCCGACCGCCGCCGCCGTGTAGACGGGGCCCATCCCGCCCACCGGCACGAGGACCAGGGTCGTCGCGAACAGCACGAGGGCGTAGAGGAGGATCTGCCGACGCGTCTCGGCCCGGCCGCGGACGACCGGGAGCATCGGGACGCCCGCGGCGGCGTAGTCGCCCGAGTACCGCATCGCCAGCGCCCAGAAGTGCGGCGGCGTCCAGACGAAGACGATCGCGAACAGGACGACGGCCGGCCACGCGACCGTGCCGGTCACCGCGGCCCAGCCGACGAGGGCCGGGGCCGCCCCTGCGGCGCCACCGATCACGATGTTCTGCGACGTCGTCCGCTTCAGCCACATCGTGTAGACGAAGACGTAGAACGCGATCGCGGACAGCGCGAGGACGGCCGCGAGGACGTTCACCGCCACGGCGAGGAAGTAGAAGGCGATCGCGCCGAGGACGAACCCGAACCGGAGCGCCCGTTCGGGCCGGATCGCGTGCGCGGGAAGCGGGCGCTGCCGCGTCCGCCGCATGATCGCGTCGATGTCCCGGTCGATGTACATGTTGATCGCGTTCGCTGATCCCGCGGCGAGGGCGCCGCCCAGGAGCGTCGCGAGGATCAGCCAGGGTGAGGGGACACCACGCGCCGCCAGGACCATCGCCGGCACGGTCGTGATCAGGAGCAGGACGACGATCCGCGGCTTCGTGAGGCGCACGTACGCGCTCACCACGTCGCGTGGAGACGCGCTACCGGGTGCCGGCGTCGCCTGGTCCACCTCGACCGTCTCTCGCGGAGCGGCGACCCGCCGGGCCACGGTCGCGAGCGCGACGGCGGTCGCCCAGATCACGACCGACAGGGCCACGTGCGCGACGACCGCCCACGGCCGCAGACGCGTCCACACGTTCGCCGCGCCGACGAGGATCTGCACCACGAACGACACGAGCGCGATCGTCGAGAGTCGGACCGTGACGGGGTGCCGCTCGGGATCGGTCCGCGCCCGGACCGCGGTCCAGAGCACGAGGAGCATCGAGATCGCCGCGAGCGCCCGGTGCAGGAACATCGCCGTGGCGGCGCCGCCGAGGGCCGGGACCAGCCGCCCGTCCATCAGCGGCCAGTCGGTGAACACGAGCTGGGCATCGCTCGCCCGGACGTAGGTCCCGACGAGCAGGAGCAGGCCGATCACGGCGGCCGTGCTGAGCGACAGGCGCGCGAACGACCGGTCGGTCGCCGGTCCGATGCCCTCGCCCCCCAACGGGACCACCGCGCTCGCGACGTACGTCACGTCCGCGATCAGCAGCAGCGCGGCCACGAAGTGCGAGGTGACCCACCACGCGTCGAGCTCCGTGGCAACGACCACGGCCCCGAGACCCGCCTGCGCCAGGACCAGCGGGAACGCGAGCACGGCCGGCCACCAGACCGACGGCCGATCGCGGCTCACGCGGAGCGCGGCCAGGCCCGTGAGCGCGGTCAACACGGCGACGAGGAGCGCCATCGCCCGATGGGAGAACTCGATCAGGGAGTGGACCGTGCCGCTGGGGAACAGCCGGCCGGGCTCGCAGGCGGGCCAGGTGGAGCACCCGAGGCCGGAGCCCGTCCCGCGGACGAGCCCGCCGATCGCGAAGAGGACGATCGTCGCGATCGCCGTGACGAGCGCCAGGGTGCGGAAGCGGGAGCGGATGAAGACCATCGCGACGAGCAGATGATAGCCGTGGCCCGGTCGCGCCCCGGCCTTGCGATACTGCCGCGCGTGACCGCCGAGCTCCGCGACCGCGTGGACGACGTCCTCGACCGGTTCCTCGATCACACGGATCGGCGGAACGAGCTCCCGGGCGACGCGGAGGTTCCGCTCGTCGACGAGGTGCGACGGCTCCTCCGCGCCGGCGGGAAACGGCTCCGTCCGACGTTCTGCTACTGGGGGTTCCGCGCGGCGGGCGGCGCGGACCACGGCGCGCCCGACGCGCCGATCGTCCGCGCCGCCGCCGCGCTCGAGCTCCTCCACACGATGGCGCTCGTCCACGACGACCTGATCGACGGCGCGAAGGAGCGGCGCGGGGCGCCCACGACGGCCGCCCGGTTCGCCGAGCGGGCCGACGAGCTCGGCGCCCGGGGGGATCCGGAGTGGTTCGGTCGCGCGATCGCCGTCCTGGTCGGCGACCTCGCGGCCGTGTTGGCCGACCGGCTGTTCATCAGCTCGGGGTTCCCGCCTGATGAGCTCGTGCGCGGGCTCGCCGTGTACCACCCGATGCGGGAGGCGATGGCCGCTGGGCAGTACCGGCAGCTGGCCGGCGAGCGACCGCGCGACGCGGAGGCGGCGCGGCGCGCCGCGGCGCTCAAGGGCGGCGGCTACACGGTGGACGGGCCCGTGCGGATCGGCGCTGCGTTCGCCGGTGCCGCGGACGCGGTCGATCGGTGCCTCTCGCGGTTCGGCGCGCCGCTCGGGGAGGCGTTCCAGCTCCGCGACGACCTCGAGGACGGCGACGCCGACCCCGGCGTGACCCGCGAGACGGTGGCAGAGCTCGTCGCGGACGCGAAGCGGGCACTCGACCCCGCCGTCCTGGACGAAGGGGCGATCCTCCCGCTCACCGACCTCGCGGATCGGGTGGCGACGTGACGGAGGACCTCGAGCTGCTCCGGCGGCTGTTCCGCGACCACCCG